>SPJM01000243.1:32796-60517 GCA_006844585.1 Methylococcaceae bacterium
TGCCTTCCGCGCTGCCCTATATTTTCACCGGTATGCGCTTATCCTTGGGCGTTGGCTGGATGGTGTTGATCGCCGCTGAAATGTTGGCGCAAAACCCCGGTTTAGGCAAATTCGTTTGGGATGAATTCCAAAACGGCAGTTCTCATTCCCTGGGTAAAATCATGGTTGCCGTGTTCACCATCGGCATTATCGGTTTCATCCTGGATCGTATTATGCATTCTTTACAAAATGTATTTTCCTTCGGAAAAGTTTAATTACAGGAGGAAACCATGTCCGCAGCAGCCAATATTATCCATCACGAATTCAATAACGCGCCATCAAAAATGACCGAACAACCCTATTTGGAGTTAAAAAACATTTGTAAATCCTATGGCGAAGGTCAACATACATCTTCTATTTTAAAAGACATTAATCTCTCTATTAAAGAAGGTGAATTCATCGCTATTGTGGGATTTTCCGGCAGCGGAAAAACCACCTTGATTTCCACCATTGCCGGCCTGATCAGCGCTGATTCCGGCGATGCCTTAATTAAAGGACAAGCAATCACCGGACCGGGCCCTGACCGCGGCGTTGTTTTTCAAAACTATTCCTTAATGCCGTGGTTGACGGTTTATGAAAACGTCGAACTGGCGGTGGATGAGATTTTCAAAGATTGGTCGCCCGAACAAAGACATGAGCATACCGTCAAATACATCAATATGGTGAACTTGGGCGCGGCGATGGATAAGAAGCCCAGCGAATTATCCGGCGGAATGCGGCAACGGGTCAACGTGGCCCGGGCCTTGGCCGCTAATCCGGAAGTGCTGCTGCTGGATGAGCCGTTAAGCGCCTTAGACGCCTTGACCCGCGGTAATTTACAAGATGAGATTTTGCAAATCTGGCAACAGGAAAAGAAAACCGTCATCTTGATTACCAATGACGTGGATGAAGCGATTTATATGGCCGACCGGGTTATTCCGCTGAACCCCGGCCCGGATGCAACTTTCGGTCCGAATTTTGAAATCAACATTCCCAGACCGCGTGATCGCACCGCCTTGAATCATGATGAAGAATTCAAGCGGCTACGCGGCGAAATCACTCAATACCTCATGGATATTGGTATTGAAAGCGCCCAAAAATCCGGCGCCGACAAAATCGTTTTGCCGAATGTCAGACCGAATACCAGTAATAATTGGGATCAAGAGACCTCCGCCTTAAAACCCAATCAAGAAGATTTGGGCAAACCACGTTATTTGGAGTTTTCGCAATTATCCAAAATTTATCCGACGCCGGACGGCAACAGCACCGTTAAAGTGGTTGACGGCTTTGACCTAATGATGAAAAAAGGCGAGTTTGTTTCCATTATCGGCCATTCCGGTTGCGGCAAATCAACGGTACTCTCGATGACCGCCGGACTCAATGACATTTCAGAGGGCGGCATTGTATTAGACAGCAAGGAAATCACCAGCGCAGGTCCGGATCGCGGCGTGGTGTTTCAAGCGCCTAGTTTGTTTCCCTGGCTCACCGCTTTTGAAAATGTGTCATTAGGCGTTGACAAGGTCTTTCCGCATGCCAACAAATCGGAAAGAGACGATATTGTTGAATATTATCTGACCCGTGTCGGTCTGGGCGATGCGATTCATAAAAAAACGCTTGATATGTCTAACGGCATGCGTCAACGGGTCGGCATCGCCCGCGCCTTCGCGCTATCACCGAAATTACTGCTATTGGATGAACCTTTCGGCATGTTGGATTCATTGACCCGTTGGGAATTGCAGGAAGTGCTGATGGAAGTCTGGGAAAGAACTCATGTAACAGCGATTATGGTGACCCATGATGTGGATGAAGCCATTTTATTAGCTGATCGCGTGGTGATGATGACCAACGGCCCACACGCCAAGGTCGGCAAAATTGAAGAAATCGACTTGCCAAGACCTCGCACGCGTAAATCATTGCTGAGCCATCCCGACTATTACAAATACCGTGAAAGCTTATTAACCTTTCTGGCCGAGTGTGATCATACCCATTAATCGCCTTTTTGCGCGCCGACCGCCTTATTGGAGGCTGTCGGTCGGCGTGACAAACTCAATCATTCAGAAACGGTTAAAAAAGCATAAATTTCAAAGACTCTAGCCATAAACTTAATTTAGTACTATACTTTTCTCACAAGTTAAATAACTACTTTTAATATAAGCCATAATATATTGAAAGTACTTATTTTTTTAACTCCAACCTTGTGAACTTTCTTAAAGGAAACCATTATGTCCAGTTATCATACCCTCACTAAGCGAAAAACCCTGGGTTTAGTCGCATTATTATCAGTCGGCGGCGTGCAGTCCGCCAATGCAAATTTCAATAAAACCATTGAAAACGCCCTTAAGTTTGGTCAAGATGACGCCAAATACGGTCAAATTAAACTCAATTTGCGTTACCGTTACGAAAACCATGATACCGATATCGGCCCTAAAAAAACCGGCGATACCGACACCCTACGCTGGCGCATCGGTTATTTATCGCCTGAATTCCACGGCGTTCAAGCTTTCGCGGAATACGAAGGCAACCAGGATATTTTCACCAATGAATACAACAGTGTTCGTAACGGCAAAACCGGTTTCGAAACTGTCGCTGATCCGCAAGAACATGAGTTGAACCAATTATGGGTCAGCTACAAAGGCATCCCGGATACCGAAATCAAATTAGGTCGTCAACGCATTAAGATTGATAACGATCGTTTCATCGGCAACGTCGGCTGGCGTCAAATGGAACAAACCTATGACGCGGTCATGATAACCAATAAATCGTTACCGAACACTACGCTGAAAGCCGGTTATATCATCAATCAACGCGACATTTTCGCCCGTGAAAATGATATGGACAGCCAATTCGTCAACTTGGCTTACGACATTAAAGGCATTGGTAAAGTAACCGGTTATACTTATCTGGTTGATTACAACGAAGCCGCTGGCAATAACCGCAGTTCCAACCAAACCTACGGAGCCCGCTTCAACGGCGCTTATAAAGTCAACGATGATGTCAAAGCTTTGTACACCGCTGAATACGCATGGCAAAGAGATCACGGCGACAACCCACTCAACTATCAAGTTGATTACTTTAATGTCATGGGCGGCGTTGCCGCATTCGGAATCACGCTAAAAGCAGGCGTGGAACAATTGGGCGGTCAAAAAGGTAAAGGTTTTGACACTCCATTGGCAACCAAACACGCTTTCCAGGGCTGGGCGGATAAATTCCTGGGTACGCCGGGCGACGGCATCCGCGATATCAGCGTTGCTTTATCCGGCAAAATAAAAGGCGTTAAAATCATGGGCGTATATCATGATTTTGATGATGATACCGGCAGTATTAATTACGGTCAGGAATACGATTTTGTGGTCGCTACCAAAATTGCTAAGCACTATTCCTTGTTAGCCAAATATGCTTATTACGATGCCGACCAGTTCAGCACTGACACACAAAAATTTTGGCTGCAAGCCGGCGTCAGTTTCTAAACTTTTCAATTCTCATCAGCAAGTCTAACGCTTAATAAAAAGGCCTATTTTTTTAATAGGCCTTTTTTTATACCCCACAAGCGTTTAAATAAACAAATCCAAAACAATATTGCGCCGGATGTGTTATCGCCGCTGATCGCTTATTCCGTTCTCATCAATTCAAAAGGCCGACTACTGAATAAAACTTATTAACCCTTGATAAACATGTTGAAAATTTCGTGTGCGCTGCTAATCATGCAGCTCTTTTTTCAATAAAACATAAAGTTTGCTGGAAATAATTTCATTCTCATGCAGATCGGCTAAAGTATCCTCATGATGAGTTCGCAATAAAGCAATCGCTGACTCCTCATTCATTTCATCAACGATATTTTTATTGGTCAGTATCTCATGCTCCATTTGCTGGGCATTCTGATCCTTTAAAAACATATATAGCTTTCTGACATTGTCAATCGCCTGATGATCGCCAAACACCTCCACCAATGGCGACTTTTGAATCAAATCCAACTCATCCAGCACCTTATTAATCAATTTAAACTGAGTGCGATAATATAAATAAAGCTGGTGCGACTCATTGGATTTGGACCAAAAGAAAAGCACCCGCTTCAAAAAGCGGCTCAACAAACCGATCCAAGAATAAAAATAATCATTCAAGGATTTAAGCTTATCCTTATCTTGTTCGACCCGTTCAGTCTGGGTTTCCAAAATCGCCAGATTCTTTTTATAAATAATGTCGTTAATCTCATCGCGGCGAAACAATTCTTTTAATTCTCCTTTTTGAATCGCCAAGGTATAAATGCGCAGCATATTTTCAACCACATGCTGCGGATTTTCCGTTTCAGATTGACACTGTTTGCAGATCTCTAAATAAAGCTCATGATAGTCGCGGGTCAAGCGATTAAATTGCGCCTCGCTGATATTTCTTTGATCAAAAAGCTGTTTGATCCTAGCTTCTAAAGTATGGTAAATCAATGCCTTACTTTTGTAATAGCTCATTTTCTCATACGGCAATAATTCATCAATCTTCAACCAGCGCACCATCCGGCCAATCGTTGTCGCCTTGATTAATAAAGAAAAATAAATACAACCAATGGTAATCGCAATAATAAATTCTTTAATCGAGAAATCATAAGGCCAATCCGCCAACGAAATGTCATCCGGTATCAGCAAGACCATAATCACCGCCAATGAACCTCTCAAGCTCCCCCACGACATCAAATGCTGCCAATTCATCGGTATGCTTTCTTCTGATTTAAATTGATTAGCAATGCCTATGGAGAAATAAATCGACGCCGCTCTTGCTAATATCACCACCGGAATCATTACCAAAATCGGAAAAATCGTCACATGCAGGGAAATGGTCAAGCGGGTAAACAACAGCCCCATTAAAATAAAAACCAGAGAATTTGCTATAAAAGCGAAGTAGCTCCAGAACTTGCCCATATATTGTTCAACCCCGACCGACATTTTAAAACGACCATAATTGCCCAATACCAACGATGAAACCAGGGTTGCGATTATCGAAGATAAATGAATCGGGTAACCGTAAACGACAACCGATTCCGAAATCAACTCGGATAATAGAAAGGTGAAATGCGCAACCAATAAGGTTAAGGTGATTTCAAGATGCTCATTACCCTTCACCCACTGAATCAACAATGAGAAAAAAAATCCCATCAACAAACCAAATAAACACCCGCCCAGCATCATGGTTAAAAATGACATTACGCCATTCATCACCGTGGCGGAACCGTTAAAACCGTGTTCAAAAATGCCCAGCAACAGCAGAAAGATAGCGAAAGCAGTGCCGTCATTAAACAAACTTTCACCTTCAAAAATCAAGGTCAACCGGTGCGGTGCGCCGTATTCTTTAAATAACGCCAATACCGCCACCGGGTCAGTCGCAGAAATAATGGCGCCGAATAATAAAGTCACTAATAACGGCACTTCCAAGCCCAACCAATGAAACGCCCATTGCCCCGCATAGCCGATAAAGAAAGTTGAAGCCAATAAACCAACAATCGACAACATGCCGATGGCATATTTATTTTCCTTCATGTTGCGAATATTGATGTTAAATGCCGATTCAAAAATCAGAATAGGCAAAAAAACAAAAAACAACAGCTCCGGCGTCAATTGAAAACTGGTGATAAATGAGAACAACTCCACTTCAGAAAGGGGAACCAGACATGAACCCCCGATCACCAATAAAACCGTATAGGGAATTTTGGTTTTTACCGATAAAACATTGATACCTAATGCAATCAGCATTAAGGTAAAGACTGACAAATAAATATCCAGCGACATAAATAAGCTCTTATTATTCTGATTTTAAGCATCCGATTTGATTGTAACTCAATCTAATAACAATCATAATCACTTTAGAACATTATTTCAAAAGGCTAAACAACCAAAAATAAAAATGTAATGCGGAACATTATGCCATGAATGCCTATCTTTTCTCTAAGTATACTTTGCACGGTTACGGATGCATTATGGTAATGCACCCTGCTATATCCAGTTATCCAGGCCGATGCGGATATTACCGTAATGTTCAGCGGCTTTAGCTGCATACTCTAAAATATCTAAGATATCCTCAACTTGCCTAAGATTGTGTTCAGGGCGTTCGCTTTTTTCTAGCCCGTGCAATAACTCGGCTAAAGTGATGCTGGAACGAATTATGCTTTATGATGGCTAAGCAACGCCAAAATGATCGGGCATGAAACCGAGTCGGTATTGCTGGCGCAGTTTTCGATCAAATTGGACAAAGCCATTTCCATTGTGCGTAAACCGTCGATGCGTTCGCGGATTAAAACAAGTTTTCTAAGCGCAATTTCTTTTGCCTCCTGACAATGCTTCCCGTCATCAAGGCTCAACAATTCTGAAATTTCATCGAGTGAAAAGCCAAGTTTCTGGCCTTGCTTAATAAACCGTATTCGTTGAACTTCGCATTCAGTGTAATACCGAACGCTTTTAAAAGGTTTTTCCGGCTCCACAAGTAAGCCACGCCGTTGATAAAACCGGATGGTTTCAACATTTACCCCGGCCTTTTTGGCCAGTACGCCAATCGTAAAACTGTCTTGTGTCATAGAACTTGCCTCCGTACTTAGGTACGGAGTTTATAATAAAAATTATAGTTGTAAAAGAGGTATCGTTATGACACCTAAACTAACCCTCATTGCAAGCGTTCTTGCCGGAATAGGCGCCAGCTTATGCTGTGTCGCCCCATTGGTATTGCTAAGCCTTGGCTTGAGTGGGGCATGGATGGCAAACCTGACTGCCCTGGAACCGGTACGACCGTTTTTTATCGCTTTCGCATTGCTTTTCATTGCCCTGTCGTTCCGCGAACTTTATCTGATAAAAACATGCGAATCCGACAAGCCATGTGCTGATGACCCGGTTATCCGCAAACAGCGCTTCATTTTCTGGGGAGTGAGCATTCCCGTATTAGGCTTGCTGGTTTTCCCATGGTTTGCTCCACTGTTCTATTGAGGAAAAAAGATGATAAATAGATTTTCTCTGCTTTTGCTGGCATTTTTAGCACTATCCGGCCCCGCTCTGGCCGCATCACAAACAGTAACACTCAATGTGCAAAGCATGACTTGCGCCGTTTGCCCGATTACGGTCAAAAAATCGCTTGAACGTGTCTCCGGCGTGCAGCAAGTGAAGGTCGATTACGCCAGTAAAACTGTGACCGTACAATTCGATGACACTGTAGCAACGTCTGATCAATTTACCAAAGCAACCAAAGATGCCGGTTATCCATCCACTATCAATAGGGATGAAAAATGAATGGTGTGATTCTAGACTCGATAATTACCTGTCCGCAATGTGGACATGCAGAGATAGAAACTATGCCCACCGATGCCTGCCAGTTCTTTTACGAGTGTAAATCCTGCGGCATACTGCTAAAACCACAACAAGGCCACTGCTGTGTATTTTGCTCTTATGGATCGGTAAAATGCCCTCCGATTCAACAGCAAAAATCATGTTGTTCAGAGTATAAAGAGTAAACAACATGTCACCCCAAAGTATCACTTTTATCCCCACCAAATGACGATTAGCTTAAAGAAAGCGCAAAAAAAAGCGGTTATAAGCTCATAATGGCCATAACCGCTTTACAAGAGGAGGTATTCGAGCTTTTTTCGGTTACTCAACCGTGATAGAACCCGTTGCGGCAGTGTTTTTATAACCTTTTGCCACGGTTGTGTTACGTTTGTTAACGGACTGGTTAACGACCACTGATTTTTTGACCTTAGAATCACGCACCGCCACCGAACCGGTTGTCGCAATGTTTTTCTTACCGAAAGCCATCGTATTGTTGCCTTTGTTCACCGATTGATTGACGATGACAGATTTTTTCACTTTGGCGCCTTTCAAATTAATTGAACCGGTGCTGGCTAAATTGTGTTTGCCCTTAGCTATCGTTGCATTGGCTTTATTAACCGATTGATTAACCAAAACCGATTTTTTGACGGTTGATTGCGCATAAGCTGAAGAAGCGAAAGCGGTTGCTAAAATGATGGCTGCTGTCGTTAAAGTTTTCATAATAATTTCCTGTGTTTGTTTGTGAAGTTGTTTTTAAAGCTTGGATACAGAATACAAGCAAACGGAAAATAAAAATGTTAACGGCTCACCGTCATGTTGTGAACTATTCCCCTTAAGTATTAATTGATCAATCTCATAAATTATTCTCTAATTGAGATAATTTGCATTTTAGCTTTTGTAGAATAGATTCAATTTCAGAATTAAATGATATTCGATGACCATTGTTTGAGCAGTTTAGCCAGCCATGCAGGATCATCCAGTGGCAAATCATGGCCAGCCGTGTCATGCCGAATATGTTCGATTTGCCAGGATTTCTGAATGTTTTCAGTACATTGCTTGTCAACAAGTGTATCAGCTGCTGAACTGATTAAAAGCGTCGGGTGATAAGGCTTTAGCCGATAAGAAAACCGTGCCGCTGCGAATAATTGACGGAGCGCATTAAGTCCCGATACTGGATGGGTTTTGCTGAGTTCCCGCCAATGATTTAATAATTCAGAATCTTGCTGACGATGATTTGATGTTAAATGAAGTATCAGTTCTTCTGATTGTTTTGGATTAAACAATAATGTTTTAAAGATTGGCGCATAATTTTGCCAGCGCAGCCTTTTATAGAATGGTGAATAATTACGCAGGCTTGTATTGATCAGAACCGAGGCCTTTATTTCTTGTGGAAATCGATTCATCCAGTCCAATGCAATCATGCTTCCCATGGAAATACTGATCAGATTCAGGTTTTCTTTTTCCTTGATTTGCTCTCTGATGGCCTCTGTCATTTGCGGAATACTGCTTGGACTTAGCTGGTTGTGTAATAATCCGTTGCCAGGGATATCAGGGGTCATAATCTCGCCGCCAGGGAATTGATGTTGCAAAACTGAAGGAAAATCTCCCCAGTGATGGCAACCTCGCATCAAGCCACGAATTAAGACAAAACGAGGTTTATTGTTTTGTTTGCGGTTTATCATTGTTCTTGTACCATAATTCTATCGCCTGTTCTTTCATCAGGTCGGTATGACTTGCATTAAGCCATTTTTCAAAAGATAGACTGGCGTGGACTAAAAATTCCATTAAGATTAAATGTCCTCGTAGTACCCGACTGATTCGATGAGGTTTCATAGGGTGAAAAAAACCTAATGATTGCGTTAGCTGTAGCGGGTTTTTACGTATCCAGCGCCATGAACCTATTTCCAATGTTAGAGGTAGGAAAATATTACTATTGGCTAAAGACTGATCATACAGGTAATCCCATAGGTCGCCGTGTGTCAGATAATGTTGTGACTGAGGTTCGAAGCGGTAGTTTTGATGCGGATAGGTTTGAAAAAACAATTGCCTTAGAAAATAAACCTCACCAATATTTTTTATCGCTTGTCGTCGACTTTTTGCATAAGGAAACCAAATCTGGTTATGCATGCCAAAGCCGGAGTGACAATCTAATACAAGACTAAAAGGTGATTGAAATAAATGTTTGCTGACATAATCGCATAAGCATTGCGCCTCCGCTTGCATGGTTTTCTCCGCTTCGCCTCTATACCAGGGCAGGCGCGGTGAAATCCGGTGACCTCCGCCCAGCCAAACAGTCTTCTCTTCGCTGTCTACGGGGGCATTTCGCATAAGGTCAATACCGTTTCCGTTGGAACGGGTATGGTTTAGCATTCCCACCGGATTGACTAAAGGTATAAAATTGATTTTGATTCGTTGCAACAAATCTGCAAAAGTTATATCCCATTGCAAGCGGGTTAATAACATTTCCAGAAAAGTTAAAATAATTTGAGTGCCAATACGTTCAAGTCCATGCACACCTCCCACAAAAGTCATACTGGGTAGGTCGGGAGAGTGATTACCCATTGATATCGCATATACAGGGAGTTCCGCTCCACGAAAAGGAATGCTACAAAGCACCTCGGAAGTTAGGTATTGTTGATTATCGGTTTCTAGAATTTGCTCGATTTTTTGCAGTTCTTCGAGATATTTCATGTGCATTTGATGAATTGGTTCCTATTAATCCTGATAAGACAAAAGTCACTTTAAACAAATCACAGCTGTTACCGATCACTCTTTCAAGGCAGGCGTGGCGACAATATGCGCAAAATGCTTTGACGACAGCAGATGATCATCATAGATGGTATGAATGCAGAAAATGCAGGGGAGATACCTGTCCTGTAATCAACGGCCTTGAAAACCTAATAGGGAAACTATATTTGTTTGATCCCTAAGTTATTTTATCCGAATTAACTCGCTTGAATGTTACGATGGCGCAACATTGAACCAAAAGCAAAGCGGAAACCGGACAAAAACAAATATACGCCGCCTTAAAGAAATTTCAAAATAGATAACAAACCGTCTTCCCAATCGTTTGATAAACATACCGGCAGCATTTTCAGCAAACGAAATAGCAAAAAATGCAACTAGATATAGTTGCCAATATTTTATGGCGGTGTACAATAAATACCGACCGCAAAGGAGAAAGGAATGAGTAAATCAGCTAAATTACTTGCTAAATTGGAAGAATGTACTTCAAATTAAATTACATAGGCCTCACCCGCAAAAAGAGGTTAAAGCATATGCGGTTAAACAAGTAAAAACCATTTTAAAATCGGAGGGGTTACTATGAACATGATGCAATACAAAGGGTATTTAGGGACGGTTGAATACAGTGCGGAAGATCATTGTTTGTATGGCAAAATTGCTTATATTCGCGATCTGGTTAATTATGAAGCAACCGATATAAGCGCTCTTGAACGCGAATTTAAAGCCGCTGTGGATGATTATTTAGCGGACTGTGAACAATTAGGTGTAGAACCCAATCAACCTTTTAAAGGATCGTTTAATATCCGTACCGGCTCAGATTTACACCGCCGGGCTGTATTGGCGGCGGGTGATAAAAGTCTGAATGCATTTGTATGTGAGGCCATTAGCGAGAAAATTACTCGGACAGGCTTATAGAGATGGGAAACAACAACTATAACATTCAAATCACTCCTGATTCCGGCGTAATGGGCATCATGAATTAAATGCGCTTTTGCCCTATGGGATTACTTTTGAATGATTTTCAATTGCATATTATGATAACCAGTCTTTAACTTTCCGTTTTGTCCAAACAACAGGTATCGATATGCCAGCAATAACTAAAATTAAAAAAACATCCGCCTCGTTGCTTATTAGCAGTATGTTATACGCCGCATCCGCTCCGCTTTCCGCTAATTCGGATATGATGCAAATGGAACAAGTCCAGAAAGCCCGCCAAAAGTTAAAACATAAAGCGATGGGGCATGATGGCGATCATATGGCTGAAGAAAAAGATGTCACCAAAGGTTTTAAAGGTATTTATTACGGTTATTTGCCTTGTGATCTAAAGGATTGCAATGGTTTCAAAATGACCTTATCTTTGAAACAAAGGAATAAATATTTATTGGTCACGCAATATGCTAAAGCCGCTTCCCGGGAATATTATGAAAAAGGCATTTATGACTGGGATGCAAAAAAACAAAAACTCACTCTTATTCCTAAAAAGAAAAATGCGGGCAAACGCTTATTCACCATTAAAGACGATTCTACTCTGATCGTACTGCGCGACGACGGCCTCAAAATGCGCGGTAACCAAAACGATTATGCTTTACAAAGAAGTGATTCAATTAAAACCCGTCAAGTTCATATACACTAACTCCCCAATTAAAAAGGGAGCGCTCATTTATACTTCGCACGCTACAGATGCGGATTTTGTAAGGAACTGTTTTTGATCGATTGAAAACCGCAATCGTGATCTCGCGAAGTATATTTAAATTCTGCCTTTAAAAAACCAGGTGACTTATTTTAATGGCTAGCACGCTTAAGAATTCTGGTATGCTTGAACGACGACTTAAACTTTAATCAACGATACCGAATCATCACAAGAATATGAAAATGAATTTTTTTATTTACGCGGTCATAGTGTTCATGACTATTCCTTTGCAAACATCCATCGCTAAAGAAGTCAATTTACAACAACATATCGCTATCGGAAAGAAAATTTATGATCGCAGCTTCGGGCGAGGCTGTGGGGCTTGCCACGATATTAGCAGCAATCCACAGTTAGTTGAGTTGATCACAGCCAAACAACTGGATAAAGATGTTTTTAATAATGTCTTGGAAAATGGTAAAAACGCAATGCCAAAAGCAACAGCCGCAATTATGGCGGTAGGGCCGGTCGTAAAAGCCAACTATAACAAATATCAAGCATTTGATGCCGTTTACACTTTTTTAGAATATCAGGGGAATCAGCGACAAGTTAGCGAATCGGATGTCATTGACATTCCCGCCGATGACGAGACTAACGCATTTATTATCACTTTAAATGCCGATTTAAGCTTTACTATTCCACGCTTGGAATATTTTGACCAAACCGGCAATCGTTTGTTTTTTGAAGTTGATTTTGTTTTCTCCCCTGAGGAGAACCGTTTGTTATTTGAACCGGTCAGCATTAGAGAACTGGGTAGCGCCGACAATGGCGAACAGACTATTCTGCTAAATGGCGATTTAAGTTTTGAAATTAGTTTTTTAAAATACATTGCCCCGGAAGGCGAGCAGCATAATTTTCAAGTAGAGTTCAGTTTTTTTCCTTCAACGGAGAAATTGCTTTTTCAGGTAATCAATTTGACTGAAATATAATTTACACAGTCCTAAATAGAATCCGTATTGTCGTAAATTGAATTGAAGGACGAAACTTAATAGAAGGCTCGCGATAAACCTTTGATGCAGAGGCTTCTCCCTCATCAATAAACGACAATTACCAGGATATTTTTCAACGCCCAGCGCTAAGGAACGTGAATTTTATAACCTCCGAAACTGACTTGTCTTTCTGTCCATCTTCGGCGTTGCGGAAACAGTTACATAGCTTGCTATGCGCCTGTTTCCGCGCCTTGAATATGAACAGAAATCCTGCGCCAGTTGCGGATGTTATTTTATTCCCGTTCCTTAAACTCCCGGCGATTTGCTGAATTGCAGTTGCCCTTCAGCCACGACCACATCCACCTTATCCCCGGCGACAAAACGACCGGATAAGATTTCATTTGCCAGCGGGTTTTCCAATTGATGCTGTATGGCGCGTTTCAACGGTCTTGCGCCGTAAACCGGATCAAAACCGGCTTCGGCTAACAAGTCTAAGGCTTCTTCAGTGATAGTTAAGGCGATGTCTCGCTCTGATAAGCGTTTGCCGAGCAAATTCAATTGCACCTTGGCGATCGCCCGGATTTGCGCCTGACCTAAAGGATGAAACACCACGCTTTCATCAATACGGTTGATAAATTCCGGCCTGAACTGCATGCCGACGATTTCCATTACCGCCGCCTTCATCATTTCATAATGACTTTCACCGGCCATTTCCTGAATGCGGTCAGAGCCTAAATTAGAGGTCATCACAATCACCGAATTGCGAAAATCCACTGTCCGGCCTTGGCCATCAGTCAATCGACCGTCATCCAATACTTGCAAAAGAATATTGAATACATCCGGATGCGCTTTTTCAATTTCATCCATCAAGATAACTGAATAGGGCTTGCGTCTGACCGCTTCAGTCAAATAGCCGCCTTCTTCATAGCCGACATAGCCGGGAGGCGCGCCGATTAGTCTCGCTACTGAGTGTTTCTCCATAAACTCAGACATATCGATACGCACCATCGCTTCTTCGGTATCGAACAAAAATTCCGCCAAGGCTTTGCACAATTCCGTTTTACCGACGCCGGTAGGCCCCAGGAATAGAAAAGAGCCATTAGGCCGATTAGGATCCGATAATCCCGCTCTGGAGCGGCGAATGGCGTTACTGACCGCTTTTAATGCTTCTTCCTGCCCAATGACGCGGCGACTTAATTGCTGCTCCATGCGCAGCAGTTTATCGCGCTCGCCTTCCATCATTTTGGATACTGGTATGCCGGTCCATTTGGAAACCACTTCGGCGATTTCTTCGTCGGTAACTTTATTACGCAATAGCGTCATATCCTGCATTTCGGCTTGCGAAGCCAAATCCAATTCCTTTTCCAACTGCGGAATTTCAGAATATTTAAGTTCCGACATACGCGTTAAATCACTGGCTCGGCTGGCGATTTCCAACTCTTGTCGGGCTTGTTCCAGTTTTTCTTTAATCGATGCGGAACCTTGCACCGCCGCTTTTTCCGCTTTCCAAATTTCCTCCAAATCAGAAAACTCCTTTTCCACAGCGGCAATTTCATTTTCCAAGCTCGCTAATCTTTTTTGCGATGCCTGGTCGCTTTCTTTAATCAAAGCTTCGCGCTCTATTTTTAATTGAATCAAGCGTCTATCCAATCTATCCATTGCCTCCGGTTTGGAATCAATTTCCATCCTGATTCGGCTAGCCGCTTCGTCTACTAGATCAATGGCTTTATCGGGTAATTGTCTATCCGTAATATAACGATGTGACAATGTGGATGCCGCCACAATAGCCGGATCGGTAATATCGACGCCATGATGCACTTCATAACGCTCTTTCAACCCTCGCAATATCGCTACCGTATCTTGTACGCTAGGCTCATCCACCAATACTTTTTGAAAGCGTCTTTCCAACGCCGCGTCTTTTTCAATGTATTGTCGATATTCATCCAAGGTGGTTGCGCCCACGCAATGTAATTCACCGCGCGCCAACGCCGGCTTCAACATATTACCGGCATCCATCGCCCCTTCCGCTTTACCGGCGCCGACCATGGTATGCAATTCATCAATAAACAGAATAATATGACCTTCTTGCTTGGCGACATCATTTAATACCGCTTTTAAACGCTCTTCAAATTCGCCGCGGAACTTGGCCCCGGCAATTAACGCCGCCATATCCAAAACCAACAGTTGTTTACCTTTAATGCCTTCGGGCACTTCGCCGTTAATAATGCGTTGCGCCAAACCTTCCACTATCGCCGTTTTCCCCACGCCTGGCTCGCCGATTAACACCGGATTGTTCTTGGTGCGGCGCTGCAAAACTTGTATGGTACGTCTGATTTCATCATCGCGACCGATCACCGGGTCTAGCTTGCCTTGCTCAGCGCACTCGGTTAAATTGATGGTGTATTTGCTTAAAGCCTGGCGTTGATCTTCTGCATTGGCGTCATCCACGTTTTGTCCGCCGCGCACATTATCGATAGCGCGTTCAATAGCTGTTTTATCCATTTGGTAACGTTTGAATAGATTGGCCAAGTAAGCGCCCACTTCGAAACTCGCCAATAAGAACAGCTCGCTGGAAATATAGGCATCCTTGCGTTTTTGCGCCATCTTATCCATAACATTCAATGTCCGCTGTAATTCGCCGGACAATTGCACATCGCCCGCCGAGCCGCTAACCTTGGCTAAACGATCTATTTCCTGATCAATATCTTGAGATAAACCTTTCACATCCGTTTGTGCCTGCACCAATAACGGTCGAATACTGCCGCCGTCTTGTTCTAATAACGCATGCATCACATGCACAGGCTCAATAAATTGATGGTCTTTGCCTAACGCCAGACTTTGCGCATCGCCCAAAGCCTCTTGAAATTTAGTGGTGAGTTTATCCATCCGCATAATTAATACCTCCAAAAACTTTTGAATTCGTTTGTTACAGTATTCGACTGCGGTTAATTAGGCTATTGCAAACAACGAGCCTTTTAATATTAGTGAATACTGATTTTTTGTCTTACTGACTTTATGGGGTAAAACGAAAGCTTTTTCAAGTTAGCCATTGCTTATGAGTAAATAGCTTGTTAATGATTACCGCACTAATTAAACGGTTAACGGAACTTTCCTCTAAATTACTATTATTCAGTCACTTAAGTCCTTGATTGCACTACTCTGGGGCATGCAAATTGTCAATGAATTGTTATGGTAATCAGCTAAAAATAACAGTACAATACTATCGAACGGTTTGAAGGGACATTACTTGAATATCTTGACTCATAAGGGATGTGAGATATAACCGGTATATCCTGAGGTTGTTCAAACTGTGCATTTCAGATTTATTTTGTAGGAGATTTCCAAATGGCAGTGGGTACCGTTAAGTGGTTTAACAATTCAAAAGGGTTTGGTTTTATTGAGCCATCAGAAGGTGATGAAGACGTATTTGTTCATTATTCAGTCATTTCCGGCGATGGTTTTAAGACATTATCACCCGGACAAACGGTGGAATTTGAAATTGAAAATGGTCCTAAGGGACTGACAGCAGCGAATGTTTTGCCACAGTGATTCTCTTTATTCCCTAATGTATTGAAAAAAAGGCTTTTGAATTTCAAAGGCCTTTTTTTATGGCTGACGCTTTTTCATTCATATCATCTTTATCTCAATTACTTCCAAAGTTGTCTGTTAATGTTTTTTAAGACGCGCGTAGTTACAAACTGATCAGTATTTTATACACTACAATAACTGAATAAGGAGTTTCGTTATGTCAGCTGTAAAAAATATTAAATTACTCAGTGTAGAAGAGTATTTGAAAACTGAACTCAACAGTGAAATTAAACATGAATATGTTGGCGGCTATATTCATGCTATGGTCGGCGGTAGCGATAATCATGACCGGATTTCTGGCAATATTTATGCTGAATTTAGACATCATTTGCTGGATCGGACTTGCGAACCCTTCACATCAGATAAAAAACTAAAAACACCCAAAGACAATTTTCGCTATCCTGATTGCATGGTCGTTTGTGACCAAGATGATGAAAACGTTTATTACAAAACCAAGCCGGTTATTCTGGTCGAAGTCCTTTCCCGTTCCACCCGCAAGATCGATGAAAGAGACAAGCTCTTGGAATATATTAATATCCCAAGCTTAATGGAATATGTGCTAATAGAACAAGATTGTGTAGATATTGAAATATTTAGAAGAAAAGATAACTGGTTTCCGCAACATTATTTTCTAGGGGATGAAATTACTTTTGATTCAATCAATTTAACCTTAACCGTGGAAGCTATCTATCAACGTGTAAAAAATGAAGATATGATGGAATTCTTAGCCCAAAAACAAGATGGGACTTAATGCTCAAATCAGGCTTTCGGATGTTATAAAATTCACGTTCCTTAACCTGATAAATACGACTGAAATTACAGGTTATCTTGTTGCTCGCCATAGGCAATCACATCTTCATTAGCTACTTGGTCATAAATCGATTCTACCGATAAACTCAGCTCCAACGAAGGGAATTCTATTTCATCACCTAGATAATAATAAAAGGATTGCCAGCCGTGTTGTCGACTGAACACTTGCACTTCCCCTTTGTCCTGCTCAACTAAAACATAGGCTTCCAAAGTCTCTATGGTTTGGCAACGCAATCTTTTTTGCGATTGATCAAATTTACGGGTGGATTTGGATAAGACTTCGACAATAATCGTCGGCGCAGTTTTGTAATATTCGCTTTCATTATCTTGCTGACAAACCACCATCACATCCGGGTAGAAAAAATCTTCGGCAACTTTGAGCTTCATATCCGCCATGTAGGTGCGGCAGGGGTGGTCTTTTAGCTTATTCTTTAATTCAGAAAAGATATTTCCAGACACTAAGTTGTGATTTTCACTTGCGCCGCCCATTGCAAAGATTTCACCATCCACCAGTTGATGCCTTTCTTCAGTCGTCAATTCAAGCTGTAAATAGTCTGTGACGCTTATTAAGTTTGATTGAGCTTGGTTTAATATCATAGCTTTACCTTTCACGATTCGATAAACAGTTATTGCCAAAATAGTCTATGTGTTGCAGTGTAGTCAAGCCGATTTGGCGCGTGATGCGCAGCCAATGATTCACTCAGCCTTGTTGGCCGCTTCAATTATAAGCGCTTTAGATTTATACCCAGTCAGTTTTAAGGTTTTGATCTAAACTTAGGAACGTGATTTAAGTATTTCGCTAATCAAACCGTCCAAATTCGACATTTTTAATGTTAAACGCTCAAAAACAAAAACTGGCCTATACTTTGTTTGCCTGTTACGGACTGTTTGTGCTGTCGCTCACCTTGTTTGAAATGGCCATAGGTCGAATGGCTTTTTTTTTACTACTCGCCATAACCCGTTATTTAAGTTTGAGCCTGATTCTCTGCTTAATTTTTTTCGCTATAGCGGTCGTTGCTTTAGGCATTCAATGTAAAGAGGATAATGAGTTGTATTTTCTTTGCCTGCTCACTATTCCTTACACAGTTTTTGCAATTGATAATTTTTTATTCTGTCTTGGGTTTTTTATTGTCGCCGATAATATAGCTGAGCTTATTTCAATCACTTACGCATTAACATGCTTAGTTATCAGCTTTAATTATTGCTTTAAAAAGATTTTGTCCTAAACTTTAGAACTATTTTAACCAACCGCTTTTAGATTTTAAAAAAATGCTGGAAGAAACTGCGCCGCTTTACGAAACTTTTTTATACCGTCCGCAACGGAAACAATTTGATAAAGACCTTAAATCCGGCGTTTGGCACCGCAAAATTGATCATTTAATGGCGGCGGGTTATGGCTTTAAAGCCGAACAGTTTTCCAGCGCCGCTTATCTCTGTAGAGGCATGAGCAATGGTTTCCGCCATGCGCTGGAGAAAGGCGTTTTTGCACATTTTAACGACAATGCGCAAACGAATATTGCCGAGCAGATTATGGAGATTTTTTTTGTTACCCATCAGCTATCTGATGCTGTTAGCGCCTCAAAAATCCATACCGGGCTGGGAGACAACGGTATTATATTGTTCAACAGCAATCTTTTTAATCTAGCGATAGAAGAGGGGGCGGCCGCAATTATGGAAATCGGCGATATGGGGGTTATTTTTCGCTATCCATTCCTATCAACAGCAATAAAACTGGAGCAAATTACCGCCATTTTCACCCATGAGGAAAATGCTTGGAAAATGAGTAAAGACTACAGCGAGCTAGCGCCTATTATTTATGCAGTACCAGAGGGTCAGCAACAAGCCAACGCTTATATCGAAAATGTTTTGCAGGTACAGGGATGGTCAATGGCGACAGTTGAACCCGGTTTAAAATATCCGGATTATCGATTGTTGAATACATTTAAGTCAAACGACTAGCGCCACGCCACATAAATGATGGGTTCATCACTATGAATCAGCAATGAACCCGACCACATCAGAAGTTGTGATATTTTGCTTTGGTTTTTTTGAAAATATCAATGGCTTGAGCCATATAATCTTCTGCTTTTCGCATGTTTTCTTTTTTAAAAGCAGAACGGGCTGTTTTCAAACGCGCCAAACCTTTATCGCGAATACTGAAAGTTACCGTACTTTCAATTTTTTTTGCGTGTTGCTTGGTGGTTTTGAACATCGCCATGACTGAATTCTTATCCGCTCCGCTTTTAATCGCAGCCAGAGTTTCTTCAGAAGACTGAATAGTCTTGTCTATCGCTTCAGCAACTTCTGCTGCAGTTGCGTTTGCGATTTTGCCCGCAGCCATCAGGTTTGGAGCGGTAGTTGCAAGCGGCATGCTTAAGCATAAAGCTAAAGCCGCTTTTTTCATAAAATCCATGGTTGTTTGACCTCATCAGTATTATTTATTGGTATGTGCAATCATGGCAAATTTTCCTTGAATTTTCCTTGCACCGCAGCATGGTAACATAACAAAGCAAAAAATATAAAAAAATCAATAACATACTTTTTGAAAGGTTATTGGCAAAGCATTTTTGACAGCATTCGGGATTGTACGTCTCGCTAATTGCTCCCGTTTGTCGAGCTAAAGCCCGGTCTGTCACGTTTTACTCGAATAGTTGCAAATTGTTGATGATAGCCCTATTCTGTGCCTAATCTATTAGCATACAAACCCGAAATGACAATGGACTGTGCGGAATTTTTAAGCCGCTGTTGCGCATTGGATTTGGAAACCAATGAAAACAACGAAATATTCGCCATCGCAGCTTTGCAAGGTCAACAACCCTGGTCGCGTAAAGCGCCGTTTGCAATAGAAAGCATTCTGGTCGAATTGGATCAATTCAGCGAATCAGTTGATTTTTTGCTAGGGCATAACTTACTTCGCCATGACATTCCTCTATGCAAATCACTGAATCTGAATTTACAATTTGTAGATAAAGCCATCATCGATACCTTGTTTTTATCGCCTTTGGCGTTTCCTGAAAATCCTTATCATCGCTTAGTAAAAGACTATAAATTAGTGCGCGACGGTCTCAACGATCCGCTGTTGGATGCGCGTCTGGCGGTTAAATTGTTTAAAGATGAATGGACGGCGCTCAGCGAAAACCCGACATTACTGTCGTTTTATCGTTATGCTTTTGCCGATGATCCGCAATATCGCGGCATTTGCGATGCCTTTAAGGCGATGGGCGGCGCAGCACTGGAACCGGCCCAAGCGGAGGCGATATTTCAACGATTGTGCCGCGATAAGGTTTGCCGACAAACTTTACAAACCGCTACCCCGAAGTATTTTACCGATCACCGGCCATTATTGGCCTACGCATTGGCCTGGCTACAAGTGGCCGGGGGGAACTCGGTTATACCCCCTTGGGTGCGTAAGGAATTTCATCCCTTGAGTTCGCTGCTGAGCCAATTGCGCGATATACCTTGTGAACTTGAAAATTGCCGCTATTGCCGCGCCACCCACAATCCGGATGAACAGTTGTCCAACTATTTTGGTTTTCCAGCCTTTCGCCCTCAACCGGCGACTGATGATGGAAGAAGCCTGCAACGACAAATTGTCCGGGCGGCGATGAGCGATCAAGCAGTATTTGCCGTGTTGCCCACCGGCGGCGGTAAATCCTTATGTTTTCAATTGCCGTCACTGGTGCGCTATCAACGTCGCGGCGCACTGACCATCGTTATTTCGCCGCTACAAGCTTTAATGAAAGATCAAGTTGATAATTTGGCGATCAAAACCGGCTCCCCCGCCGCCGCAGCTTTATACGGCATGCTGACCCCGCCGGAACGCGGCGAGGTGTTAAAAGGCGTACAACTGGGCGACATCGCCATTCTATACGTGTCGCCGGAGCAATTACGCAATCGCGGTTTTCAAAACGCCATCGCCCAACGCGAAATCGGTTGCTGGGTGTTTGATGAGGCGCATTGTTTATCAAAATGGGGACATGATTTTAGACCCGACTATTTATACGCCGCTCGCTTTATTAAGGAATTCGCTTTAAAGCATCAGACGCCGCTGCCGCCAGTGCAATGTTTCACCGCGACCGCCAAGCAAGATGTAAAAGCTGAAATTCTGGATTATTTTCGCGCTAATTTAGGTATGGAATTACAGGTTTTCGAAGGCGGCGTAGAGCGGGATAACCTGCAATTTGAAGTTCAAACCGTTAATAAAGCGGATAAATATCCTCGCATTCACAGGCTTCTTTTGGAATATCTTCCTGAACAAACAGAGAACGGCAGCGCAATTATTTATTGCGCAACCCAAAAGGCGACCGAAAACTTGGCCGAACATCTCCAGCAGCAAGATTTACCGATAGAAGCTTTTCACGCCGGTAAAGACAATGCCGAAAAAAAACGGATTCAAGAAAATTTCGTCAGCGGCGTCACCCGCGTTATCACCGCCACCAATGCTTTCGGTATGGGCATCGATAAAGACGATGTGCGACTGGTGATTCATGCCGATATACCCGGTTCACTGGAAAACTATCTACAGGAAGCGGGCAGAGCCGGACGCGACCGAAAGGACGCTGTTTGTATTCTGCTTTACGACGAAGATGATATAGAAACCCAATTCAAACTCTCCGCACTCTCTCAATTAACTCAGCGGGACATTGCGCAAATTTTGAAAGGTTTGCGTAAAAGTAAAAAAAACGCCGAAGGCAATGTGGTCATCACTAGCGGCGAACTGTTACAACATGAAGCCGTGGACGCCTCATTTGATCATGACGACCGGCAAGCCGCGACTAAAGTGATAACCGCTGTCTCCTGGCTGGAGCGCGCCGGTTATATCGAACGCAATGAAAACCGCACTCAGGTTTTTCAAGGACGCCCGAAAGTAAAGGACTTACAAGAAGCCGCACAAAAACTGAAAAAACTGAATTTATCGCAGCGCCAACAGCAACGCTGGCTGGCGATTTTAGAAGCACTGTTTAACGCCGACAGCGATGAAGCATTCAGCGCCGATGAATTAGCGCAATTAAGCGAATTTGCCGATTCCGAAGCAGCCGTCGAGCTGCAAAAACAACAATCTCCCGCCCAGCAAGTCATCCGCACTTTATACGATATGGCGGACGCCGGTTTAATCGAAAAAAACCTGTTGTTAACCGCCTTTGTGCGGCCTAAAGGCGCACACGCTTCCGCACAATTATTACAACAAGTCTGCCAGTTGGAAAACGCCATGTTAAACGCCTTGCAGGAGCAAGCCCCTGATGCCGATTCTGAAGACGCGGAATGGCAAGCGTTATCATTGCGACATCTCAACCAAACCCTACTGGATGACAGTCATCACAGTAGTAATCCCGAGCAGCTGCGCAAATTACTTAATAGCTTAAGTCGCGATGGTCAAGGATTGGCCGGTGAACGCGGCAGCCTGAGTTTGCGCCATCAAGGCCGCGACCAATATCGGGTGAAATTACAACGCGGTTGGTCGGCGATAAAAGCCATCGCCGCAAAAAGACAAGCTATTGCTCAAATCGCCTTGCTGCGTATTATTCAAAATATTCCGTCCGACACGTCCTCGACCGGCGATTTATTAGTTGAGTTTTCGGCGGAACAAATCATCACTGCCTTACAGCAAGATATGGTTATTGCTCCGCAAGTTAAAGACCCACTGGCGGCCATTGAGCGGGCGCTGAATTTCCTGCATGAACAAAAAGTCATTACTTTACAGCAGGGACTGGCGGTTTTTCGGCAAGCGATGACTATCCAGGTCTTGCCGGAAGCCAAAGGACGCCGCTATAACAAAGGCGATTACCAACCCTTATCTCAACATTACGGGGAACGGGTATTTCAAGTTCATGTGATGAATGAATATGCGCAGCAGGCGCTGCAAAAAATCGGTCAAGCCCTGGCCTTGGTGGTCGCTTATTTCGCGCAAGATCGAAAAAGTTTCGCCAAGCGTTATTTTTCCGGTCGTCAGGACATTTATCAACGCGCCACCAGTCAACAATCCTTTCAACGCATTGTCAGCGATTTAAACAATCCGGAGCAAATTGCGTTGGTCGCGGGGAAGGCGCTAAACCAATTAATTCTGGCTGGTCCCGGTTCCGGCAAAACCCGAGTAGTGGCGCATCGCTGCGCATATTTATTAAGAGTTCAACGGGTTCCCGCCCGGCAACTGTTGCTGTTGTGTTTCAACCGCAACGCCGCCGTTGAACTGCGTAAACGACTGTTCGATTTGGTCGGCGACGATGCTAAAGGGGTAACCGTGCAAACATATCACGGCCTGGCGCTGCGCCTCACCGGCCATGCCTTCAACGTACAACGCAACGAAGCCGACGAAAGCTATTTTGAAAACATTCTTCAAGAGGCCATCGCTTTATTGCGCGGCGACAAGGAACTGTTAGGCATGGAAGCCGACGAAAATCGAGATCGGCTGTTGGACGGCTACCAATATATTTTGGTGGATGAATATCAGGATATTGATGAGTTACAGTATCAATTAGTGGCCGCCATTACCGGTCGCAGTCTGGATGCTGACAGTCAATTAACCATTATGGCGGTAGGCGACGACGATCAAAATATTTACCAGTTTCGCGGCGCCAATGTGCGCTACATCCGCCAATTTGAACAGGACTATCAGGCTGAAAAAGCTTATTTAACGGAAAACTATCGCTCCACCGCGCATATTATCGCCGCCGCCGATCAGTTGATTGCCGACAACCGGGATCGCATGAAAAGCGATCATCCTATCCGCATTAACCGGGAACGTAAAGATTTGCCTCCGGGCGGTCATTGGCGGCAAATCGATCCCTTGGCTCAAGGCCGGGTGCAAATGATTCAAATCATTGATGAATATCAGCAAGCACAGGCCGTTATGGATGAATTACAACGCTTACGGTCGCTGGATAATCGCCTGGATTGGCGTCAATGCGCCGTTCTGGCCAGAGAATGGCAAAGCTTGAACCCGGTACGCACTCTGTTAGAACAAAATAATATCCCGTGTAGCATCGCCTTACCGGCAGACCGTCAACCGCCGCCGTTTCGAATTCGTGAAAATATCGCGTTATCGGAGGCGCTGAAAAATCATCCGCAACCCTTAAGCCGCGCTGATGATTGGTTGGCGTTTATTCAACAAATCCGGACGGTCGATAACCCTTGGTGGCGACAGTTAAAAAAGTTAATGGAAGAATGGCGTCAGGAAACCTGTAACGGTCAAGTCAGCAATCAGCAAACGCTGGAATATCTATATGAAAGTTTGGCCGAACAACGCCGCGAACGCCGCTTGGGCGAAGGGGTGTGGCTCAGTACGGTTCACGCCAGTAAAGGCATGGAGTTTGATCACCTGTTCATTGTTGATGGCGGATGGAACTCAAAAAATATTGAAGAGCAAAGGCGACTATATTATGTAGCGATGACCCGCGCCAAACAAAATCTCATTTCAATGCAGCGCCGCGACCGGCAAAATCCGTTTATCAACAAACTGCAGGGCGATTTTATGCTGCGCCGAAGCGGAGCGGACACACACCGCTCCGCCGGGGAATTTTACCAATATGCTTTCATCGGTTTGCAAGATCTACATTTAAGTTATCCGGCGCAATTTTCTGAAAAAAACCCGATACATCAACGATTATCCAAGCTAGTTCCCGGCGATTCGTTATCCTTACGGCAATATGGCGGCAAAATTGCAATCATTGATCAAGATATAAGAGTGGGACAACTATCAAAACAAGCCGCCGAACAATGGCTTAAACACTTGGGGCGTATTGTTTCAATTCAAGTTATTGCGATGGTTCGCCGTTATCGGGAAGACAATGAAGAGAAATTTCAACAAAACTGCCGGGTTGAGCAATGGGAAGTTCCGATGTTGGAGGTTAAACTCAAAATGTAATCATCGCTGATCAAAATATCTTGGTGTCGCCATCATCCATTTTCGTTCAACTGGAACCAGCCGTCCAAAATCTGATGAATATCATCCACCCCCTTTTTCTTCAAGGACGAAAATAACTGCAAGGTAATCACTGTGTTCGCCTCCCCCAAATCTCGCTGCACTTGCAGCAGGGTATTTTTCGCCGCGCCGAATTTCAGCTTATCCGCCTTGGTCAGCAAAATATGCAGGGGTAAATTACTTTGTTCACACCAATCAATCATTTGCCAGTCAAAATCGGTGAGCGGATGGCGTACATCCATAACCAACACAATACCGCAAAGCGCGTTGCGATGCTGTAAATAAGACTCCATCATTTTTTGCCATTGCTGTTTTACATTTAACGGCACTTTGGCGTAGCCATAACCGGGCAAGTCCACAAATTTACGCTGTTCATCCAACTCGAAAAAGTTGAGTAATTGAGTGCGGCCGGGCGTCTTGCTGATTCTCGCCAATGAGCTTTGCTGTGTTAAGGTATTAATGGCGCTAGACTTGCCGGCATTAGAGCGTCCGGCAAAGGCAATTTCCATTCCCTTATCTTCGGGCGCTTGATCCAGCCGGGATGCGCTGCTTAAAAATCGGGCTTTATGATACAGTGAATTCATTGTAATCTCGCGTCCATTAAGTAAATAGAGTAAAATCGCGTATTATAAACGCTGGCTGATAAACTAAACCGGCAATACTTAAAATAATAACCTTACAATTCAGGGGAAGCTGATGATTAGAAATCTGTTGACTGTTTCAATTACGCTGGCGTTGACGGCTGTATCCACTGTTGCTCATGCCGAGGGAGATCCCAATAAAGGAAAAGTCGAATCCGCTTCATGCGGCGATTGTCACGGCGGTGACGGCAACAGCGCAGTGCCAAGTTTTCCTAAACTGGCGGGTCAACATGCCTCGTATATCAGTAAACAATTGCTGGCCTTAAAGGCAGGCGAAAGAAATGCGCCGATGATGGCGCCGCTGGCGGCCGGTTTGAGCGATCAGGCTATCGAAAATATTGCCGCATACTATTCGGAGCAAAAAACCTCCTCCAATGATTTGCCGACATTGCCTATTGATGATGACGACGACGATGAAGATGAAGACTCGCCGGAATTCAAAGCCCAGCAGGCTGAAAAAATGGCGGAATTATTGGAAAAAGGCGGCGATCTTTACCGCAACGGCGATTTGCAAAGCGGCGTTTCCGCCTGTATCGCCTGTCACGGGCCCTATGGCGAAGGCAATAAACCAGCCGCTTTTCCCGCAGTACGTTCGCAACATGCCGATTATTTAATCAAAACCTTAAAAGATTATAAACAAGGCGCACGGCAGAACAGCAGCGAAAACATGATGCGCATGATTGCCGCTAAAATGACCGAAGAACAAATTCAGGCGGCCTCTTATTATATGTCTATGATGAAATAACCCTCACAACTGTAATCCCGATCGAAACGCGTAGGGTGCGCATTGCGCGCCCTACAAACCGCAAAAGCGCTTTTTCTTCCATTACTGCAAAGTAAAAATTTACCGGAATTGAACCTCTCACGGAAAATAAACTCATAAAAGCCGATCTTTACATAATAAGGAGCATTTCATATGTTGAAAACAAGTCTGATTACATTTTTCCTGTTATTCTCAGCAATTTTGCAGGCGGAACAGGGCTATCAAAGCATTTCCCCCGCTCAACCCACCCGAAACCCGGACAAAGTCGAAGTCATTGAATTTTTCTGGTATGGCTGCCCAAGCTGTTATCGCCTGGAGCCAACCTTGAATGAATGGTTGAAAAACAAACCGGATAATGTTGAATTCATTCGCCAACCGGCAATTTTCAGTCAAGTATGGGGCGATCACGCCAAAGCATTTTTCACCGCTGAAGCATTGGGTGTCGTAGAAAAAGTACATGCAGACCTATTCGACGCCATTCAAAATAAAAAACAAGCACTCCGAACTGAAGATCAACTAGCTCAATTTTTCGCAAAGCACGGCGTCTCCGCAGCCGATTTTAGAAACGCTTATAATTCATTTTTAGTAGACGCAAAAATGCGCAAAGCCAAATCAATGGCGCCGCGTTACGGAATCACCGGCGTACCCGCCTTGGTGATTAACGGAAAATACAAAACCAGCGCTCAGTTAGCTAAATCTTATGAAAACATGGTGAAAGTCGTAGACAGCTTAATTGCTCAAGAATCTAAATAAACGACTTCGCACATTCACGGTTGCGGTTTTCTATTGAGCTAACAATATCCGCAATCGCGAAGGCAGCAACAAAAGATTATTACGGAAGAAATCTGTCGGATCTTGTCTTTTGCTTCTCTTTTCTATGCAATTGTTAAGTTTAGCAAAAGGCAAGATCCGACCCCGTAAGCGCTCTTATCTCAGTAATTATCAGACTGAACATCCGCAATATACAGTTAACAGTTTAGCAAAAGTGATTCGTAGACATTGGGGCGTTGAATCTAATAACTGGCAACTGGATGTCACCTTTGGTGAAGATTCGGTTAAAACAAAAGAAGGGAATCAGGCCTTAATCATGGGTAAATTACGTTGCTTTTCCATGAATTTGATGCGCTGGAGCAAAAAAGGTCTCACAAATTTTCAAGCGAGCATTGAAAAATTTTCTGATTCACCCGACACATTAATTTCAATGTTAAAGCAAGTGAATTTTTTATGAGAAAGCTGTGCCCCCTTAGGCAAATTCAATATGAAGTTTCTTGCCTACCGCATAAGCTACACGCTCTAAAACATCAAGTGTAATAGACGAATTATTTGGATC
>SPJM01000244.1 GCA_006844585.1 Methylococcaceae bacterium
CTCCATGTGGACAAAGCATGGATTTCCTGCGGAACGTGTGGATAAGCTGATGGAAAACTGCTGAGGCAGTTTACCACAAGCTTACCCACACTAATCCACCCTTTGACCACATTCCGCCGCAGCAAGCAAAAAGCGATCATTAAACCGCCTGCGGTGCAATAATTACAATTTTTTAAATTTTTTAGAGAAAAGGTTTGTATCTTAATTATTGATGATATTGGTCTAGACAATGGGGAGTAGCATAGGCTTCACGGAAACGTGATGTAGGGTTGATGCTCAAATAGCCACGAAACTGGAAACGGTGGATACACAAGTGAATGTCTTTAGCCTAATCATGTGCGCGCCGTGATTCTACTCGACAAACAAGCAACCAATCAAGGATTAGTCTGGCATACTGACTACGGGAACCAATATGTAGCGGATAGTTACTGCACTATATTAGAGAAATACCAAATCACTCAATTAATGAGTCGTATTCTTGCTTAAAATCTATTAGAGACTTTGATGAAACTTTGCGAACCCCTGAAACCACTTTACCTTACAAGGTGTCAGGGGGGGGGCTGAAAACAAAATGGCGCGCCCTAGAGGATTCGAACCTCTGGCCTCGGCCTCCGGAGGGCCGCGCTCTATCCAGCTGAGCTAAGGGCGCATATAAGACGAGTCATTATACTGAAATATGGCCTATTTGGCTTGTTTTTTCAGTTTCATTTTCGCCAGCATTTGTTTCTGTTTTTTCAAGCGTTCGGCTTTTTCTTCGGCGGCTTGTTGTTGGCGTTTTTGTTTGTATCGATAACGGCTGCGGGCATGGTCGGCGGCTTGTTGATTCCACTCGAATGGTGCTTGCGGCGTTTGCATGGTGATGCAGTTGACCGGGCAGGGGGCGATGCAGAGTTCACAGCCGGTGCATTCGCTTTCTATGACGGTGTGCATTAATTTGTTGGCGCCTATAATGGCGTCTACCGGGCAGGGCGGCTGGCATTTGGTGCAGCCTATGCATTCTTGTTCGTCAATGACGGCGACTTGGCGCGGCTGGTCGATGCCATATTCCGGGTTGAGCGGTTTGCTATTTACGCCTAATAATGCGGCCAGTTTGGTAATGCCGGGTTCGCCGCCGGGTGGGCATTGGTTGATGTCGGCTTTACCCTTGGCAATCGCCTGGGCATAGGGTCGGCAGCCCTGGTAACCGCATTTTGTGCATTGGGTTTGCGGCAGCAGGGCGTCAATTTGCTCGGCCAGATGATTTGTCATGCTTGTTTATGAGGCGTCCATAATGGCGGCAATATCATTCTCAACATCGTCTATGCCTATTAAACCGTATTTGTCTTTTAACAGGGTTAAGATGTTTTCGCTGAAAAAAGGCGGTAGGGTTGGGCCGATGCGCAGTTGTTTAACGTTTAAAGAGAATAGCGCCAGCATCATTAATATGGTTTTTTGTTCAAACCAAGACAACTCAAAGGAAACCGGCAGTTGGTTCATGTCGCTGAGTCCCATTTGTTTGGCCAGATCCTGTAAAAAGCGAATGATAACGCA
Source organism: Methylococcaceae bacterium (assembly GCA_006844585.1). Taxonomy (GTDB): domain Bacteria; phylum Pseudomonadota; class Gammaproteobacteria; order Methylococcales; family Methylomonadaceae; genus Methylomarinum. The sequence goes on from SPJM01000244.1 coordinate 1,531, forward strand.
GTAGTCATTACTTTGTCCGGCGTCCAGTAAACGGGGAATGCCGTTGATGTCGCCAAAATCATGCTGCATGAAGCGGAATTTGCAGTCTCCAGCGGTGAAGATGAGCGTGTCTGAGGACAGTGTTGTTGCTAGCTTTTGATAATAATTGCGTTCTTTGTGGCGACCGTCGGTGCCGACAAGCACGATAAGCTTTTTGATTGCGCCGCTGTTCAGGCATTCAATGATTTTGTCGCTGAGTTCGCGCAGGGCTTGATAACCATAACCGGTCGTAAATTGGCCTTCTGTGAGCGCAGTGGGCGCTTCACTTTGTTTGGCCAGTTCGATAATTTCGCTGAAGTCCTTGCGTTCGCCGGGTTTGCGGTCAGGGATATGGGTGACGCCCGGCCAGCCCACCATGCCGGTGCTGAAGATTTTTTCTTGATAAGTTTTTTTCGGTTGTTGAATGCTGTTGGTGGTGACTAGCACCGGACCGTTGAATTTGGCGAACTGGGTTTTCTGGTCTTGCCAGGCGCCGCCGAAATTGGCGACCAGGTTAAAGTATTTTTTTAACGCCGGGTAGGCGTGGGCGCTGATGGATTCAGCGTGCGTGTATACATCAATTCCGGCATCGGCGGTTTGCGCCAGTAAGTCCTCTATGTCTTGTAAATCATGGCCGGAAACCAGGATGCCGGGTTTGTCCCAGGTATCTAAATGAACCGTGGTGGGTTCGGGTTCGCCAAAAGTTTCGGTGTTGGCTTTATTCAGTTGATTCATGGCGCTCAAACCCAATTGTCCGCTTTTATTCAGCATCGCCAGAATGTCGTCTATATTGTGTTCAGGTTTAAGGGTATAGGCCAGGGCTTGGTGTAAGAAGGCGTACAGTTCCGGGTCTTCTTGGCCGATCTCCAGATTATGAATGGCTAATGAGCCTAAACCTTTAGCCGCATAGATTAAGCATTCAAGCAAACCGTGAATATCTTCGCCCAATAATTCAAAGTCGGCTTTAACGCCGACGCTCTCTCCTTTAGAGACAAACTCTTTTTGATCTGTCGTAGGGTATTGCCAGCTTGCTGCTTCAGGAATAGTTTGATTGTATTCCTGTTTGTTTTTGAGTTGGAAAGCGGCGCGAAATTTTTTTGCGATTGAGTCTCGTCGTCTTATGCTTTCATCAATTAAGGCAACGAAATCGTCCGGACTGAAATTGACATTAGTGACCATGGCGAACAGCGCTTTCGCCATAAAACGGTCTGTTTTCAGGGTAACCAAATCGTATTCCTGCGCCTGAGCGCTGTAGAAGGCCAGGCCTTTTAGCGTATAGCTTAAAAGGTCTTGTAAACTGGAAACGTCGGCTTTTTTTCCACAGATTCCGGCGGTGTCGCAAGCAATATTCTTTTTAGCTTCTTGACAGTGATAGCAAAACATTATTATCTCCCTGTTTTTGAGTCAAAATGCGGATGACGCGCTGTATTATTTCACGCGCATGCCCGCTTGAGCTCCCTGATCAGGCTTGAGCACCCAAATGTCTTTTCCGCCAGGTCCTGCGGCCAAGACCATGCCTTCGGAGACGCCGAAACGCATTTTTCTGGGTTTTAAATTAGCGATGACCAGAGTCAGTTGTCCTTCCAAGTCTTCGGGGCTGTAGGCGGATTTGATGCCGGCAAAAATATTGCGGGTTTCATCCCCGATATCGACGGTCAATTGTAATAGTTTATCGGCGCCGTCTACCGTTTGCGCTTTCACAATTTTTGCGATGCGCAAATCGAGTTTGGCGAAGTCGTCAAACTCTATTGTGTCAGCGATAGGATCCCATTGTTTTTGTATGGTTTTTTCGGGTTCCAGATTTTCCTTGGAGGCCGACACAATGGCTTCGATTTTATCGTTTTCCACGCGGGTCATCAATGGTTTAAATTTATTAATGGCGTGGTCAAGCAGCGGTTGTCTTTCTGACGGCCAGGCTTGAGCGTCTATATTCAGAAATTGCTCGGCATTTTCGACCAGGCTTGGGACGACCGGTTTGAGATACGCAATTAACAGGCTGAACAGATTGATTCCCATTGAGCAAGCGTCATGCAGCTCGGTGTCTTTGCCTTCTTCTTTGGCGATCACCCAAGGCTTCTTTTCATCAATATATTGGTTGGCTAAATCCGCCAGCGCCATGATTTCCCGCATGGCTTTGCCGAATTCGCGGGTTTCGTAAAGTTCAGCAATACGCGGCGCGGCGGCGATAAATTGATTGAATAGTTCGGGCTCAGAACAGGCGGCAGACAGCTTGCCGTCAAAACGTTTATGGATAAAGCCGCTACAGCGACTGGCAATATTAACGACTTTGCCGACCAAATCAGAGTTAACGCGTTGACTGAAGTCATCGAAATTTAAGTCAAGGTCATCAACCCCGGCGGCGAGTTTGGCGGCAAAATAATAGCGTAGATATTCAGGGTTCAAATGATCCAAGTAAGTGCGCGCTTTAATGAACGTGCCGCGCGATTTGGACATTTTTTCGCCGTTGACGGTTAAAAAGCCGTGGGCAAAGACGGCGCTAGGCGTTCTGAATCCGGCACCGTGCAGCATGGCGGGCCAGAATAAGGCATGAAAATAAATAATATCTTTGCCGATGAAGTGATACAGTTCCGTTTCGCTGTTGGCTCCCCAAAAAGCGTCAAAGTCGATATTCTGTAATTCGCAAAAGTTTTTAAAGCTGGCCATATAACCTATCGGCGCATCCAGCCAGACGTAGAAGTATTTGCCGGGCGCATCGGGGATTTCAAAGCCGAAGTAAGGCGCATCTCTGGAAATATCCCATTGCTGCAAACCGTTTTCCAGCCATTCCGCCATTTTATTGCGGACTTCCGGCTGCAAATGACCTTCTTCAGTGGTCCACTCGGTCAACATGGTTTCAAAATCGTTTAGATTGAAGAAATAGTGTTCGGAATCTTTTTCGATAGGCTTTTCGCCGGATACCGCTGAAACAGCGTTGATCAGTTCGGTGGGCGAATAAGTGGCGCCACAGGCTTCGCAGTTATCGCCGTATTGGTCTTTTGCGCCGCATTTGGGGCATTCGCCTTTGATGAAACGATCCGGTAAAAACATTTGTTTGAGCGGGTCGAATGCCTGGGTGATCGTGCGTTGGCTGATGTGTCCGCCTGCTTTCAGCTGGCGGTAGATGAACTCGGAAAGATCTTTGTTTTCCGCCGAATGAGTGCTGTGATAGTGATCAAAAGCGACGCCGAATTCGGCAAAGTCAGCGCGATGCTCTTGTTCGGTTTGGGCGATCAATTGCTCAGGCGAAATACCTTCTTTATCGGCTCTCAACATGATCGGCGTACCGTGGGTATCGTCCGCGCAAACGTAGTAACATTGATTGCCGCGTTGTTTTTGGAAGCGCACCCAGATGTCGGTTTGAATATATTCGACTAAGTGACCGATATGGATCGGCCCGTTGGCGTAAGGTAATGCGCTGGTGACAAGAATTTTTCGTTCTGACATAAATGGTTTGCGATGAAATTTCAGAGTAACCGAACATTATCGCAGATTTTTTGGAAAAAATTAATATCCTCTTTTGATGTTGGTTAAAATCATATCCGCCGCTTTTTCCGCAATCATAATGGTTGGAGCATTGGTATTGCCGCTAACAATCGTCGGCATGATCGAGGCGTCGACCACGCGTAGGCTGTCAATGCCGTGAATTCGTAGTTTTTCGTCGACCACCGCCATGTCATCGTTTCCCATTTTGCAAGTTCCGCACGGATGCCAAGTGGTTGATGCGCTGCGCCGGATAAAGTCTTCTAATTCATCGTTGCTTCTTAATGCAATGCCGGGCGAGACTTCTTTTCTGCGGATATCGTCAAAGGCTTTAGCATACAAAATTTTTAGATTCCAGCGCACACCGTCCAAGGCGCAACTTAAATCATCGGCAGCGCTGAAATATTTAAAGTCAACGATGGTTTTTTCAAGTGGATCGTTTGACGACAGGCGCACTTCGCCACGGCTTTGCGGACGGTTGATGTAAGCGGTTAAAGTCATGCCGTGACGTTCAGTCGCCCCACCTTCAGGATAATCAGGCGGCAGTGTCATCAGAAAAAACAATTGCAGATCCGGGGCGGTTTCTTGTTTTCGGCTGTTGACAAATGCGCCCGCCTCCAGAAAATTGGAAGCCAGCGGCCCGTCGCCATTTTGCTGATAACGTTGCAAGGCGTGGATCCGTTGTGTTTCGACAAACGGCGCATAAGTCCAGCCCTGTGCAATTTCACAGCGCACCCGAGTATGCAAATGATCCTGAAGGTTTTTGCCGACTCCGGGTAAATCCTGTAAAACCTTAATTGCGCATGACGCCAATTCCTGTTGTGCTCCTATCCCGGACAACATCAGCAATTGCGGCGAGCGAATCGCACCGGCGGCAATGATAACTTCGGTTTGCATATAGACTTTATGCAATTGTCCTAAACGGATATATTCAACTCCTTTGGCTTTATATTGGTCGATTAATAAACGGGTTACTAACGCATGAGGCAGTACCGTCAAGTTGTTCCGTTGACGAACCGGGTTTAGATAAGCCGCAGCAGTACTGCAGCGTTTTCCGGCGCAAATGGTTGCTTGCATGGGGCCGACGCCCTCTTGCTCAGCGCCGTTGAAATCAGGGTTATATGGGATGCCGACCTGTTGCGCCGCAGTAAAATAGCGTTGCACCAGTGGGTTATCATTCGGATGGCTGGTGACAACTAACGGTCCATCATTGCCATGATACTGGTTGGAAAAGCTTTGGTTGTTTTCTGCCTTTTTGAAATACGGTAATACTGATTCGTAATTCCAGCCGGCATTGCCCAATGTTTGCCAGTGATCATAGTCCTGTCTATTACCGCGCATATAGATCATATAATTGATCGCGCTGGAACCGCCTAATCCTCTGCCTTGCGGTAAGAAAATCCGCCTTCCGTACATCGCTCTTTGCGGTGCTGTGCGATGGCTCCAGTCGTATTGACTATCTTGCAATTGGTTGTAATAAGCCGGGGTGCGGATGGATGCTGAGTCGGTTTCGCCCCCGGCCTCCAGTAACAATACTCGGCAATGCGGATCAGCCGATAAGCGATTGGCTAATACGCACCCGGCGGAACCAGCGCCGACAATAATATAATCGTACATAGTAACTCCAGGCTTTAATGATCGGAATGGCAGACTTTTTTCAGTAATGCCCCGGCGGCAATGATGATTGGCGACAAAACCGGGCTGAATGGAGGCGCATAGGCTAAGTCGGCATTTTCCAGATCACGACAGTGCAAATTGCCGAGTAGAGCAGTAGCGGCAATATCAATGGTTTTATCCACCGCTCCCAAGCCGACTGCCTGCGCGCCTAGCAAGCGTCCGTTCTGTTTCTCGGCCACCAGTTTTAATCTCAGTTTCCGAACGTCGGGGTAATAGCGGGCTTTGTCACGAGCATCAATAATAATGCTGATTACATCGAAACCGTCGGCGCGCGCCGCTTTCTCAGTCAGGCCGGTCAAACCGATCTGCATATCGAAACATTTACAAATTGCAGTTCCCATCACACCGGGAAACTTGGCATCACCCCCGGCGGCATTTTCACCGGCAACCCGCCCCTGTAAATTGGCCGTATCGCCCAATGGTTGCCAGATCGGCAAACCGCTTAATTGATGTTTACTTTCTGCGCAATCGCCGGCGGCAAAGATGCCTTCAATATTGGTTTGCATGCGTTCATCAACAGCAATTGCGCCGGTTTCTCCCAGCATAATTCCGGCTTGTTGCGCCAATTCAACATTCGCTTTAGCGCCCATTGCCAGGACCACCAAATCAGCAGGAATACGTCTTCCGGATTCAGTCAGCACTTGATTAACTCGTTCCGAGTAACCGCACAGTTCGGCGATGCCGTTACCGGTAATAACTTGAACATTTTTTTTGATCAAGTAATCGTGTATAGGTTGACTCATTTCTTCATCAAGTCGGGAAAACACTTGTCGGTTCCTACTCAATAGAGTGACTTCTATGTCTAATTCGCGCAAACTCTCCGCCATTTCCAAACCAATATAACCACTGCCGACAATCACGGCTGTTTTCGGCTGTTGACGTATCAGAAATGTGTGGAACTTATCCAGTTCAAGCATACTACGCAAGGTTAAAACTCCCTCCAGATTATTACCGGGTGTCTCTGGAATCACGCTACGAGCTCCTGTAGCAATGATCAGGCTGTCAAAATTGACTACATGTTTTTGATTGCGGATTCGGTCATGTACGGTCATGGTTCGATCTGCCACGTTTAATGCTGTGACCCGATGATGGTTCTTTATCTCGATACCGTCTCGCGCGAAATCTTCTGCACGGCGAATAATCAAGGATTCGCGCTTGTTGATCAGTCCGCTTAAATAATAGGGCTGACCGCATGCCGTGTAGGACACTTCCGTTTCATCCTGATACAAGGTAATGCGTAGTTTCGGGTTGACCCGTCGCGCCCGGGCTGCAGCTTTGGCGCCCGCCGCCACGCCGCCAATAATGATCAAATGCTCAGCCATTTTCCATCTCCGGCAAAAAAGGATGGTTCACCGCCGCTGTGTATAAACACCAGCGGATAATTAAAACCGGACCCGATGTGTATTTTTTCCATCATCCCCGCCATCGCCTTGCCGGTATAAGTCGGATCCAACAGAATACCTTCACAACTGGCCAATAGGCGTATTGCCGATGCAGCTTCCACACTGGGGATACCGTAGCCATCACCGATAAAACCGCCATAAACGATTACCTCATCCTCTCCGACAATGAGTTCCTGGTCCAATAATTTGGCCGCTTCGTTAACCAGTCTGGAGATTTGAACGCATACCTCTTCGACCTCGCGGCTGACGGTATAGCTGACGATCCGCCACGGATTGCCTAACATTTTCGTGCCCAATAACCAGCCTGCATGCGTGCCTCCGGAACCGGTGGCCATCACAATAGTTTTGGGTATGATGTTCTGTTTCAAACATTGCAGGTAGAGTTCTTCCGCCGCCAAGGCATGGCCTAATGCGCCTAGTGCGCAAGCGCCGCCTCTTGGAATCGGGTAAGGTTTACGTCCCTGACGTAATAATTTCTTACATTGCCGGGTAATTTCGGAATCTACTGAACTGCGTTCAGGATTTTCGGTGAATACGACGGAGGATGCCAACATACGGCTGATACGGTAATTGCCATCCACGCATTTCGGTGCGCTTCCCCAAAACACTGTCTGACAGTCCAGGCCCATATGGCGGGCGGTCATTGCCGTCGCTCGCACATGATTGGATTGCACTCCGGCGCCAGTCACCAAAATATCGGCATTTTGCCTTAACGCATCGGCGATCAGTATCTCCAGGCCGCGAATTTTGTTGCCGCCTAAACCGAAGCTGATCAAATCGTCGCGTTTGCACCAGATTTCCGCTTGCAACATTTCGCTGAGACGACGCAACGGTTGCAGCAGCGTTGTATTTCGTAACAACGATATGCGCGGTAGGATTTGTAAACGTTGCCAGAAATCGTGAACACCGTTATTTAATATACTCATTGTCATCGCTTATTCCTCCTTGTTCTTAGCAATAGCCAAGACTCGATCAACCATTTTTGCGCAGCAACCTGTACTTTGCCGCAAATCGAATAAAGTTTCGATTTTTTCTGCATCCAGCACAGCAGTTATTTCAGGTTCGTCCAAAACAGCTGATTTGAAATCACGGTGCTGTTCGTTGGCCGCCATCGCTACTTTATAGACCAAACGATGCGCGCTTTGCTTGCCTAGTTTAGGCGCTAACGCCAGCATCACCGACTCGCTATGTATAAAGCCGTTGGTCGCTAGCAAATTATCACGCATGCGCGTTTCATGAACCTGTAAATGCGCTAATAGGGTTTGCAACAAGGCCAGAGCCTTGTCTGTAGCCAGACAAGCGCCGGGGACAATTGCCCATTCGCTTTTCCAGGAGCGTCCGTCTCGTTCGTGATCATGTACCAGATTCTCGTTCATTTGTGCGGCCAGATAACGCACTTGGCGCGCCAATGTCCCCAGGTGTTCTGAAATTTCCGGATTTCGTTTTTGCGGCATCGTGATGCTGCCCACTGTGCCGGATACAAAGCCTTCGCTCAGTTCGCCGATTTCAGGGCGTTGCAGATTGTATATTTCATGGCCGATTCGATCTGTTGCGGCTGCTAATAAGGCCAATAAATTAAGCCACTCGGCCAGCCGGTCTCGCGCTACGGTCCAGGAGATCGTCGGACTCTTCAGTCCCAATTTGTCCATAAACCGCTGTTGCAAAGTCAACGCTTCAGCGCCTAGCGATGATAAACTGCCGACGCCGCCGGCCAATTGACCAACACTAATTCGTTCATTGCATTGCTTAAGTCGTTGCCGATGTCGATCCAGCTCATCCAGCCAACCGGCGGCTTTGAAACCGAAGGTAATCGGCAAACCCGGTTGACCATGCGTACGACCGCACATCGGCGTATCCCGATAACGTGTGCATAACTCGCAAAGTGTGATTCGCAAGTAATCGAGACGGTCGTCAAGTATCTTCGCCATCTGCATTAATAAGCGAGCAGTATGGCTGTCGGTAATATCTTGTACGGTGGCGCCATAACACCACCACTCCCCGCTGCTGTCGGGGCTACGATGCTGTAACGCCTCTATCAGCCCATACAGTGAATGATTACTGTGTTCAAAACCTTGGCGCACTTCATTTAAAAAATTCTGATCGACTACAAGCGTTTGTATAACATCTTTCATCTGCCTTACTGCATTTTCTGGTATTAAACCGAATTCCGCTTCGGTTTCAGCCAACACCGCCATTACCTCAATCCAGCCTTGCACTATGGCTGATTCTTCAAAATGATCTCTTAACTCTGCTGTCGTCCAGGAATTGCCAAAAATCGTTGAATCGTTGATATGAACGGCCATGTCGCTACCTCTGCAGGATATTTCTTAGATAGGGTTGCAAGCTTTGTTGTAACAAAGTTTCAGATGCGCGCAACTGATTTTGCCTTTGCTTATGCCAAGTACTATGTTGTTGTAGGGTTTCTCTGCATTGCTGTAAAATTTCATTCATTGCTTCTAATGAGGCTCCCCCGGGTTGTTTCCGGGAAGCGAGTGCTGATTCAGGATTTAAAGCAGCCTGTAACGCACTTTCGCTTAGGCCTATACTTCTTCCGAGCAGTTTTTTTGCACAAGCGTCTACATCGGCTATGCATAGCTGTTTGAAGTGACCGTCTGTTACATACTGATGCGCCAGCATCGCGATTAAACGATGCGCATCACGAAACGGTACGCCGTATTCCATCACCAATAACTCCGCCAGATCTGTCGCCAGAAACAAGCCGTGACCGACTTTGGTTCGCGCATGGGAGTCATTAAATTGCAGTAAATCCAGTACTTCGCCGAATAACGTCACTGCGCTTTGTGTTTGTTGCAGCGCAGCAGGGAGCAGACCGTATAGCGCCAATCGGTTGTCCGGTTGCCCGGAAGGGGTTCTGACCATCGCTGCGGTGGTTGTGAGCATGCCGATCATTTCGTTTGCTGAGCTGCGCATATGCGTTAAGGCAAAGGGGTTTTTCTTTTGCGGCATGATCTTACTGGCTCGGGCGTGGCTATCATCCAGTTTTACCATATTAAATTCAACGCTGGCGAAAATTTGCAGATCTTCGGCCAGTCGATCTAAATTAATTAATATGGCAGTTAACAGCGCTGCGGTTTCTATCTGCATATCAGCCTGCCACATCGCATCCCGGGCATGACCGAGGATACCCTCAAAGCCAAGCAATGCAGCCTGGCGCTGACGATCCTGCGGAATGCGCGAACCGTTACTGCTGCCGCAGCCGGCCGGACTTAAATTAAGACGGGCATAAAGCTGTTGCAAGCGTTGCAGGTCACGGAAAATGCTATAAACAAAACCTGATAAATAATGCCCGAAGCTGGTTGGTTGTGCTTGCTGTAAATACGTATAATCCGGCATTAAAGTCTGCTTATAGATTTCACTGCGGGTAATCATGATTTGCGCTATGTTACACAGACTGCCGGCCAAATTAATCAAGTCTTCTCTGAGCTTTATCGTATATGCGGTGGTGAGCGCTTCACGCCGCGCCCGGCCGGCGCCCAACCAGGCGCTGGTCGCTGTTTGTCGGCTCAGCCAATGTTCGCGATTAGTATATAAATCGCCGTGAGCGGCATCGGGACGAAAGTCGTCAGGATAATGGCTTAAACGCCATAGCGCCTGAATCAATTCAGCACTCAATTGTTCCGGTATCACATGCTGTTCGATTAACACCAATGTATGCGCCAGGTCGACCCGACTTAAAGCGGGGAATAATGGTAATTGCCGGTCCAGTTCGGATTGAAAAGCGCTGTCAATCAAACGCTGAGACGGCCCGCGTTTAATGCGCGCGCCAATTGCCAAAACCTGTTCATCGGCGGCAGTGGGGTGATTGATTTCATGTTTGAGAGACATTGGTTTTAGGTTCGATTTGTTCCGGGTCCCAAGCGCCGCTACGCCGCATTTGTTCGGATACGCCGTGCAAGGTATCGAAGCGTAACCGGCAGCGTAAGGATTCCACCGCCAATACTTGATCCGGGTGAATATTTCCCAAACCGACGTTGCCTCCCAATCTGGTAATTAAGTGCGCCTGCTGATCTTTCATGGGTGCTTCCCAAATCACTTTATCCGCTGCTTGCCCCATAATGTCGATGATAGTCGATAATGATTCGTCCAAAATCTCGCCGTGTTCGCCATAGATACCGACCGCCCGACCCGATTCCCTTCCCTCCATCACCACTTGCTGAGCGCCGTTTTCCAAATCAAGCAATGCCTGTTCGGCGGCTTGTTCGGCGGATGGCTGCCGTCTCGGATCTTTCTTACCGACCTCGGTGACAGGCTTCAAATCGGCATCCAGCGCGCATTGAATGATATTTTTACGGCGTTGTGCGGGCATAGGGATCGTGCCGTCAGATATTTCTACTGCCGTAAACCCCAGCGCTTTAGCATGTGTCATATAATCGCGGCAATGTCGTTCGATCAAGGCTACTTCCAGCAAAGTGCCGCCCGGCATGGTTAAAATCTGTTGCTCAGCTAATAATGCCAGTTTCCGTTGTAATATCTGTTTGCTATAAAACACCGAAGTGCCGAAAGCAAACTTCCAATGATCTATGCAATGACCTGCCAACTCCATCTTATCACGCAATTGACTGATGCCGAGACCGGTATCAATAACCATCGTCAACCCTACCTCTCTAGGCTTTTGTGACCGGTTTCCGGTCAACCCCCCGATGATTGTATCCCAAGCTAAATCAGGCATAATCCACTCCTTGAGACAACCATGCTAATGCTTGTTTAATCATTTCCTGTCCCGCCCCCCAGGGGACAACTGCGGTATTGGCTATACATTCAACTTCGAATTCGAGCAGGCAACACTTCACCAGAGTCGGTAGTTGTGAGGCCATGGCTAATTTTTGCGGACACATCTCTACTCTGGGCGGTTCATCATGATAATAATGGCGATGAAATTGCAAACTACGTTCACAGCCGATTAACGTCCAGGCCTGGCGCTCAGTCGGGCGTTCGTCTAAAAAGTACACCGGCGCGCCAAGTTCACCCAGTCCTCCTGAACGGCAGGGTACAAGATAGGATTGAGCTGGTGTTGAAGCACATAATTGTTTAAGGTCGATACATTCCAGTTGTAAAACAATGGGCGGTAAATCCGCATAACTCAACACTTGTTCCGCCATTTTATATAACTTAGGCGGTTCTGGAGGCGCAACCTCAACAACTCGAATCAGTAATGGGACCGGGCGGTGGATAATATTGATATGATCAAATGCGCCTTGCACAATCAGAGTTTCGTTGTTGTCAATGCCAAGCTCAACGGCCAGCCCGGCCAGCGCCGAACGATTGGCGGGGTCAACGTCCGGGGCATGTATAAAGTGACATTGCTGCGGCAATGCCAACACTTCGACGGCCAAGGCACGGGTAAACAGATTGTCGCTGTCAGCTCGCTGTACTGCGGCAACGGCGAACTCCTGGCGATGGTTATGCAATACCACAATATCGGTGCGCCGATACAATTCGCGTTGCATTAAGTGTTCAGTAATGGAGATTTTGTCCATAACGCCGTCATAGGTTTGATAACTGACCCGCCGGTAAGGCAGCGGCGAGAAGTTATTCTGCTTGTTCAGATTACCGACTATTAATGCTTCGCCGTCCATAACGCCTCCTTACTATGTACAGGGAAAAAATCTCTTCGCTTCAAGCGCTTTCAGTTCCCGTTCATGGATTTTCAATGGGTCGAGGTCGCGGATGAAGGAAATCATGTCTTTGTTCGGCATATTGATTTCCGAAAGATCCGAACGGACTGAAAACTCAAACTCGGTATTTTCCCGAACCGTTTGTAAATCGGTATCGGGATACAGTTTTGCTAAACGGGCTTGACCGGTATCATCAAAATCGAATACCGCCAGTTCCGTGACCAAGGCATCCGGGCCTTGTCCGCGATAGCCCATTTCGGTGCGGGTTTGCTCATCTGCGCTACGCTGGCCGACACTGCTGATAAAATCGCATTGCTTAACCAGACGAAAGCGCCGTCGCCCATGCGCGTCAGTTATCGCTCGGTGGGCGCCGCTCCAGATTGTGATATGCTTGGCATCGCAGGACAGATTGCAGCAGCCGCCGCCGCCGGGCAGCTTCAATTTCATATGCGCTTGACCCAATCGGGTCACATTCATATTGCCATAACGGTCAATTTGCAAGCCGGAAAGAAACATGCGTCCAAGACGACCGGACGCGGCCAAATCAAACAATTGTTCAATATCCAAATGACACACGGCGTCACGATCCATCACCCAGTCATTACTGGTCGGGGTTAAAAACGGCGGACAGGGATTAACGCCATAGGTTGAGCCTGCAACCAACACCAAGTTAGGGGCGTGGCTTTGTTTGGCTAAATGCAGCGCCAATTGCACCAAGGGCGAGCCAAAACCGTGGAAAGCCAAAATGCCGTCTTCGATAGTCAGTGCAATCTGGTAAATCAGTGCTTCTCCCAATGTGCATTGACCGTCATATTGCTTATTCATACAAAGCCCGCCACGCCTGGTTACTTTGCTGCCAGGTGCTTAACCGCTGCAGCGCAGGTTCACCGCCAATTGCATCCAGATAGTCGCGATGCTGATGGCATGATAGAACATAAGGCTGCAAATAATGTTGTGTAAACGCCTCCGCGCCTTGAGACGCCAAGCGATAATATTCAGCAGTATGACGCCTATCATAGGCATAGAATGGATAACAGGCGGTAGGGTGGGCGCCATAAGGAATTTCAGTTAATCCGGTGACATAAAAATAAGGAATCGTCACGCCGGTTTCCCGCATCTGCTCAGTGCTCAGTAATTGTTCAACTGTTGCGATCACCTTTTTTGCGGCTTTGGCGAATAAAATATCGGCGACAGGCGGCCCGGCTATATGCAAATTGCCATGAACGTCGCCATATTGGGCATGAAGTATGGCAATATCCGGTTTAAGTGCGGGAACCAGCACCAACTCTTCGCCAGTGAACGGACAGGTCATTATCTGGTATTCAGGGTGCAGTTGCATGAATCCGCTGCCTTTGATTGAGCATATCGGCATAAACGGTAAACCGGCAATGGCGGCGCGCAGTTGTTGCACCAAGGTATAACAGCAACTGTCCTGCACTTTAACCGCGCCGGATTCACAAGCGCGCCGGTAATTGGGTGCCATCCCGAAATCCTGTTCAAAGCCGACATAGGATTCGCCGCTGACCGCAACGCAACCGGCTCCGCACAACAAATCTACATCAATACCATGTGCGGAACCGACTAGGGCTAGTTGTCCAATATCTTGACGAATTAATTCCTGCAGAGCCGCTATGGGTTCTCGTGATGACAAGCCGCCCCCGATTGCCAAACAGTCACCACTCTGTATATGGGCAATGAGCTCGGTTAATTGACAACGCTTATCGGTCTCGGTATACATCACGCTTCACTCTACTGGGCTGGAATGGCTGGCGCCTCCGCAACATGGACAACCGCCTTGACTGGCTTCAAGCGGGTGCGCCTGGGGCGGATAACGTTCATCCAGCTTAGCTTGCTCGCTGCCGCACTTAGGACAAACCCATTGTTCGGGTAGCTGCGCTCCGGTAAACACCATACCGCTAAAGCGGTGATCACATTGGGGACAATGCAGTTGATAAGTTGGCATGACGGTCAAGCTACTTGAGTTGAATGCCCAGCTAATTCAGCGCGAACCAGCTCTGAGCCTTGTACTAATGCATGCAATTTTTCCGCAGCGATATATCGCTGCAATAGAATTAAACCGCAGTCGGTGGTCACTCCGAGCCTGTCTGCTGGCACCACCTCCAGCAGTCGGCGAATCCGATCGGCAACCTGTTCTGCAGTTTCGGTAATGGTGCTTTTAACATCGATTACGCCAGCCCAAAAACAGACGTTTTTCGGTAATGGATGATTTTTCAATACCTCAAGTCCACTCATGTCATCGCTTCGGCGCCCGCAATTTTCCAGATTCAAAACATTGATATTGGCTTCATAAGCTTTAGGCACTACCGAAGATGTTGCCGAGGGTGCTTGTCCGCGGCGTTTGCTCAGGTCGAAAACCTCGCCGGCCTGGGCTGTGTCATCCGGAAAGTAGGCCGGCGTTCCCCCCCAGTTTCCCCAGCAGACATGAACGATTATTTGGGCATGTTTGACGCCTTCGACGGCGCGATTGAAAGCCTCTATCGCCCAGCCTTCGAACCCGTATGGCCAGGTAAATTCATCTAGCTGAATAAAGTCTACCCCGAGTGAATCGACTTCCAATAAATCTTCATTTATCGCCGCAGCCAAAGCCATCGCTCTGTCGCGGCTGGATTTATAATGCAGGTCATTGGTGCATTGGGCCAATACCTGTACGCCGGTATATTGCACTTTGGTCAGTTTATTGGTGGCCCGTTTCAAGGCATGTGCTTGTTGTACCATTATCGCGCCCCGCCGTTTCAATTCTTGATCCAAGGTTGCGGCATGCAGTTTACTGTAAATCGGGAATCCAAGATGCCCGCCTTTCAGGTTATAACCGAGACGCCGAAAATAATAATAGACGGCTTGATCCGCATAATTATCGCCATGCACCCGACCATCGGTAATAATGTCAAGACCGGCCATTTCCTGATCTTTAACAATGGCAGCCACAACATCTTCCAAGGCTTCGCGCACCATAGCGTCAGGCGGTTCCTGATCGCCGCTAAAGTGTCGGGCGAACTCGGCGTCCCACCATCTGGGATTAGGATAATTACCGACCATACTGGTCGGAATGGTAATATTTTGATTGCCTATTTTCATTTGCCCATCCTCCGCTGTGTTTTTCTTAGCGCGACCACGACGGCGGTTTTCTATCGGCTGTTATTGACCGATAGCAGCGTTGCTGAAACAGTTACATAGCCTGCTATGCGCCTATTTCAGCGCCTCAGCACACCGCTACGCTGCTCCTGCATTGCTCTACCTTCTGCATCCATGCAGATGTTGCTCTCGGTCAATAACTGCTCGCTATAAAATCCGAATCCGTGGTCACGCGAAGTATAATTCCGGTTTTGAGTTTAAAATGAATGTAAATTCTCAAACTTCACCGGAAACGCTTATTGCTATAACAGCAAATCTCGTTCCAATGCGGCGTATCATGGCCGTTTATGACTAGGTGGTTGATTATTAATTGATAAATTTGATGGTTAATCCTAATGACGATGAAATTTCAAAAATGCGCGGCATCGGGGTGGCGGTGACCCGGCAATGCTGACGGCTATTGGGCAGCTATATCCGTTAACGCGGACGTTTAATACCCAACTTTTGCATTTTGTATTGCAAGGAAGTTCGTTTCATACCGAGTTTTACAGCAGCGCCGGATGGTCCTGCAACAACCCAATTACTTTCCTGTAAGGCTTTCAAAATATGCGCGCGTTCAAAATCAACCAAACTCATGTCTTCCTGATCAGGCTCATAGTTGGGTTCCAATTCCGCCAGGGGGGCTTCAAGTTCGGCGCTCTCGCTCAGAATAACACTCCGTTCGATAAAATTACCCAACTCGCGCACATTCCCCGGCCAATGGTATCGACACAGCGCCGTCATGGTTTTTTCACTGATCTCTAGGGTAGATTTGTTGTATTCTGCAGCAAGTTGATGGGTAAAATGGCGCGCTAATAAAGGGATATCTTCTTTGCGTTTACGTAGCGGTGGAATGAGCAACGGGAAAACATTTAAGCGATAGAATAGGTCGCTACGAAACTGGCCGGCTGCAACCATTGTATTTAGATCCCGATTAGTGGCGGCAATCAGCCTGACATTGACGCGAGTTGTGTGCGAACTGCCCAACCTTTCAAATTTTTGCTCCTGAAGGACTCGGAGTAATTTAGATTGTAACGCCAAAGGAATTTCGCCGATTTCGTCCAAAAAAATCGTGCCGCCGTTAGCCAATTCGAAACGTCCGATTCGCTGGCCTGTGGCATGGGTAAAAGCCCCTTTTTCATGACCGAATAATTCTGCTTCCAGCAATCCGTCCGGTATTGCGGCACAGTTTAATGTAATGAAAGGGTATTGGTTGCGATTACTGACGTGATGGATTGCGCGCGCGATCAGTTCCTTACCGGTTCCGGTTTCACCTTGAATTAATACGCATGCTTTGGTCGGTGCGACTTGATTCACATGGTGCATGACTTTTTGCAAAGATAGGCTTAATCCGACAATCTTATTCTCTTTGTCTTCTAATTGTAATTGCCGACGAAGATTCATATTTTCATCCTGCAATTGATTTCGGCGTTGTTCCGCTAATTCCATTTGACAACGAGCAGCATAGACTTCATGGCGCTGTAACTCAATGATGACCTGATTAATTGCGGATTTAAATAATAATCGTTCAATAGGATTTGGAAAACCGGGATCGCGGGAGGCTACCGCCACCACGCCGCGTTTGCGGTCTAGACCCAGAGGTTCGTGAATTGCGTAAATTTCACCGGAACCAATGGGGTTGGGTAAGCTCACCGTTTCTGTCGCATTAACATTATCCAGCCAAGATGATAATATTTTAGTAATATCGCTTTCAGACTTATCCGAGGAAGGGGCTTTTGCAATCCGGCAAATTTCAGTGGTCGGTGATTGAGCATCACCCTTCAAACGCAGATAAGCAAATTCCAGTCCCAATATACGCAACAGTACATCAAGCAAAGTTTTCGCCACTTTTGTTATGTCGTTGCCGTTCCAAATCGCCGGCATCGCCATCAGACTGATCAGATCGTTGATGCATCCGTGCAGC
Organism: Methylococcaceae bacterium; assembly: GCA_006844585.1. Lineage (GTDB taxonomy): Bacteria > Pseudomonadota > Gammaproteobacteria > Methylococcales > Methylomonadaceae > Methylomarinum. Next base: position 18,801 of record SPJM01000244.1, read on the forward strand.
TTTTGTACGTCTTGATTGTTATCCCGCATGAGGTTGTCCGGATTAACGCAGATCGGTCGCTTAAGAACTTGTTATATCCCGGTTTTTTTTCGCTTACTCAGTTCTTTCAAGAAATCGTCGGGCGGGATATAAAAAGGGTTTTCCTGCAGTAGACCGCCAAGGATGACCATTGGGTGGGTACGCAGGACATCGATGACACAAGCACCGAATTGCGCCAGGTCATAGACACATATCACCGGATCAGAATATCGGTGTAAAAAATAATTCAAGCGGCATTCGTATTCAACAATATCGTTGACTCCAGGGCGATCCTCCAATGCCCACTCCATATGGGCGACCAAGCGGGTCAACGGAAATCCCTGCTGATGAGCTTGATTTAACACCGATTGCAACAACGCGAGCATTCGCTCTTGATCGAAATGGCCATCCAGCAAATAGGCATCTTGCCAATTACGCAATTCTAATTGACCGCTTTGTGCAACGGTTTTGGTGTTAATGCCTGAAGCGCTTAAATAATGTAAATGTTCGTCGCGCAATTTCGGGTCGACAATATGGAACGCTTTTTCACCCCTTTCCAGTCCTTCTTTGATAAACGGCAGCAGTATCGGGTATTCTTCTTCCTTAGAGTGAAAAAAGGCGCAAATATGATTATGGACTGCCAGCCTGGTGCCAGCGAGGTTGATGGGTTGATGATCTTCAGCGAATTCCTGCTGAGTTAAATGAGTGTTAGTTTTTGAATGCATGGTGGCCGCCTCGCTTGGAATAGGCGTATAAACGATAACACAGGCCAATGCTTTCAGGAGTATATATGTTTCCGCATTCCAAATTTAGGCAGTGCTGAATTATGATCCAAGATAAACCAAAGCGTAAACTGTGTTTCCCTTTTTCCGCAAATTGAATAAAAAAAAGAATTTTTACGAGTTATCAAATCAGTTGGCCTATGTTGACCGGTTTTATTAAATTATTCCAGATTTGAAAAAAACAATTAATGTAAAGTATTCTTATTTCGATTAATATCAACTATTATAACTATAGTCAATAAAAAAACGGCATTGTTTCCTGATTTTTGATTGTAATTGACGTATCGCTTAATGTTGAGCAATGGGGCGAAGCAATTATTAGCAGCAAGCGAAGTCGCAACTCATTGCATATTGAACTTCACTTAATCTTAATGAAGGAGGAAACAATGAGCGATGAAACTACCGAAGTTGTACAAGAAATTAGCACCTTAGTTGCGCAGGCCAAAACCGCGCAACAAGCGATAGAAAGTTATTCGCAACAACAAGTCGATCGTTTGACTACGGCCGTGGCGTGGGCGGTGGTTCGTCCGGATCGCGCGGAGAAATTGGCTAAGTTTGCGGTTGATGAAGGTGGTTTCGGTAATTGCAAGGACAAATTGACGAAAATTCGCAATCGTATAATTGGTACTCTGGCGGATATGGAGACAGTCAAAACTGTCGGTGTGATTGAAGAGCTACCCGACAAGGGTTTAGTAAAAATCGCCAAACCTGTCGGTATTGTCGCGGCCCTAATTCCGACTACCGGTCCTGATGCAACGCCGCCATTAAAAACATTGCTGGCGCTAAAAGGCCGTAATGCCATTATTATTGCAGCCCATCCGCGCACTCAAAAGACCTCGCTTCTAGTTGTCGAGATGATGCGAGAGGCTTGTGTTCAAGTTGGCGCACCGGCCGATTTAATACAGGTGATCAAATGCCCTTCTCTGAGCAAAACCCAGGAGTTAATGCGCCAGGTTGATATAATTGTCGCCACTGGCGGTGAAGCAATGGTCAAGGCTGCCTACAGCTCCGGAACGCCTGCATACGGGGTTGGAGTCGGCAATTCAGTGCATGTGGTGGACGCTACTGCGGATATTGGCGATGCCGCTCAAGCTATCGTCAACGCTAAAACATTCGATTACGCTACCAGTTGTCTGGCTGATAATGCGGTTGTTGCTGAGCAAAGTATTTACCAGGCATTGCGGGATGAGCTGTTGGAGAGGGGGGCTTATTTATGCAAAGCCGAGGAAAAATCCCGTTTGCAACAGTTGATGTGGCCAGAGCCGGGGAATGCGGTCCCTGCTGTGCAGGTCATTGCCAAGTCCGCTGTTCATATTGCCGAAATGGCTAATATTAGCATACCGGAGGATAAACAATTCTTGATTGTCGAGGAAGATGGCGTTGGTTCCGAGCATCCCTTTTCCGGCGAAAAATTATCCGTAGTATTGGCCTTATTCCGTTATCATAACGGAATTGACAACGCCATAAAGCAGGTGAATGCTATTACCGATTATCAAGGACGCGGTCATACTTGCGGCATTCATAGTCAAAATCCTGATCACATTATGCGTTTAGCATGGTCTACAAAAACTGCGCGGGTTTTGGTTAACCAAAGTTTAAACGAAGGCGCTGGCAGTCCCAGGAATGGCTTACCTTATACCTTAAGTTTGAGCTGCGGTACTTGGGGGGGCAACATAACTACAGAAAACATCAACGCCAGACATTTTATCAATTTAACCTGGGTATCGTACCCGATACCGGCCAAAACGTTTGATGAACAAATGCTTTTTTCCCGGCATTGGGAGGAATTTGGCCGCTAATTTATTTTAGTAGCTTGCCTGGTAATTTTACAGACATACAAGAGCCAAGAGTGGGAAATGTGTGTTGGGATATGATTCTTTCTAAGGATAAAGATAAGTAATGCTTTGGGGGCGGCGTGTTGAAGCGGGGAAGGCTGGAAGGTTGATTAAGAATGAAAAATAAAGGTGCTCTGTCCTCTGTTTTCCTTCTTTTTAAATAAGTGGTTTACGATGAAATTTCATAGTAACCGGATATTATCGCATATTTACCGAAAAGAAATTAAGCCCCGTCTGTTGCTAAAAAAGAAAAAGTGCATACAAAAAATGTGGCTATATCGAAAGTTGATTTTGCTTAGGGAGGTGTTTATAATCCCATAGCTGAGTCGATACGGGGGCAAGTATGGCAGTAAGGAATGAGTTTTCCGCTGTCAAGAAGGTTATTATAGTACAAGCGTTTGTGGCTATTGTGCTTTCAGTTGCTTTTCTGCTGGCGGGTGGCGTTAAGCAAGCAATATCCCCTTTATCCGGAAGTCTTATTGCACTGTTGCCCAGTTGTTATTTTGCTTATAGAGTCTATTTAAGTAGAAAGCTGGAAGCGAAAAAGATGGTTCGCGCTTTTTATAGAGGCGAAACGACAAAAATTTTGCTGACGGCTGCTTTATTTGCAATGGTCTTTCAAATCCCCGATATAAATTTATTAACACTGCTCATTGGCTATGTGGCGGTGTTGTCTGTGTATTTTTTTGCCTTGTTATGGCGCGAATAATGTTTGTGAGGAAAAATGGCTAGCGAAGGTGGCGCGACCGGTTATATTGTTCATCATTTGACACCGCTGTCAGTTGGTGAGGGTTTTTGGACATTGCATCTGGATACCTTGTTTTTTTCAATGGTGCTGGGTGGCGTTTTTATCTGGTTTTTTAAATCGCAGGCTGAAAAAGCGACTGCCGGCGTACCTAATATGACGCAGAATATTGCTGAAATGTTGGTTGAATTTGTAGACGGGCAGGTGAAGGATAGTTTTCACGGCAAGAGTAAATTGATTGCACCGTTGGGTTTGACGATTTTTTGTTGGGTTTTCTTATGGAATCTAATGGATTTGATTCCGGTCGATTTGATGTCATTAATTGCCAGTTTGATGGGGATAGAGTATTTAAGAGTGGTGCCCAGCACCGACTTGAACGCGACTTTTGCGCTTTCCATCAGCGTCTTTATTCTGATTATTTTCTACAGCATTAAAATTAAAGGCGTGTTCGGCTTCGCCAAAGAACTGACTTGTACGCCGTTCGGCCCATTTTTAATGCCTTTCAACCTGTTGTTAAAGGTGGTTGAGGAAATCGCCAAGCCCATCTCGTTGGGGCTGCGGCTATTCGGTAACCTTTATGCAGGCGAGTTGATCTTTATACTGATCGCATTGTTGCCGCCGTTAATTCAGCCGGCGCTGAGTTTTCCCTGGGCTATATTTCATATTCTTATTATCGTGTTGCAAGCCTTTATATTCATGGTGTTAACCATTGTTTATCTGAGTATGGCGCACGAAGATCACTAATCGCTTCTTTTTTTATTTTAATTATCATTTAGGAGATACTAATGGAAATCGCATCATTGATTGCTGAGGTTCAAGGCCTGACAGCTGTTGCCGTAGGTATTATTTTAGGTATGGGCGCTGTCGGTACGGCGATCGGTTTTGGTTTGTTGGGCGGCAAGTTTCTGGAAGGCGCGGCGCGTCAACCGGAATTAGTGCCTATGTTGCAGGTTAAAATGTTCATCGTTGCGGGTCTATTGGACGCGGTAACAATGATCGGCGTTGGCATGGCGTTGTTCTTCACTTTTGCGAATCCTTTCCTTACTGCTGTACAAACAGCTGCAGGCTGAGACGAAATATTCAATAACAGCACTATGAGGAAAGCATCATGAGTATCAATGCTACTCTGATCGGGCAAATGATAACGTTTACGCTTCTGGTATGGTTTACCATGAAGTACGTTTGGCCACCCATTATGCAGGCGCTGGAAGAGCGTAAAAGCAAAATCGCTGAAGGATTGGCGGCTGCAGAAAAAGGTCAGGAAGAAATTAAACTCGCTGAGAAAAAAGCAACGAAACTGCTGAAAGACGCTAAAGATCAAGCGGCGGATATTATCAGCTCCGCTCAAAAAAGAGCTAACGAGATTGTTGATGAATCTAAGATCAATGCCGTAGAAGAGGGCGATCGTATGATTAAGGCGGCTCAGGCGCAAATAGAGCAGGAAATTTCACAAGCCAGAGAAGGTTTGCGTAAGGATGTTTCGGCGTTGGCTTTACGGGCTGCTGAACAGATTTTGAAAGAAGAAATCGACAAAGCAAAACATAAAACAATTCTCAGCAAAGCAACAGAAGAATTAGGTTAAGCAATGAGCGAACTATCAACATTAGCCAGGCCCTATGCGGAAGCTGCTTTTAAAAGAGCTAAGGAAGTTCACTCAGCCAAAGATTGGTCTGAGTCCCTGGCTTTTTTGTCTGCTGTAATGCAGGATAAAGAGCTGCGGACGATTATTGACAACCCCAGGGTCGGTCAGCAACAAGCCACGCAACTGATGTTGGATATCTGCCAGGAACATATCCATGACGAAGCGGTTAATTTACTTAAGGTATTAATCGAGAACGGCAGGTTAACACTAGTGCCTCAAATTGCAGAATTATTTGAACAATATAAGGCTGATGATGAAGGTTACGTCAATGTTGATCTTTATACTGCTTATGCATTGACTAAGGCGGAAGAAAACAAGTACGTCAAAATGCTGGAGAAACAGCTTGGTAAAAAGGTGATTGCTTCCGTCTCTATTGATAAAACATTAATCGGCGGGGTTTTAGCTAAAGCCGGCGATAAAGTGTTGGACGGTTCAATCAGCGGTCAACTTCATCAATTAGCAAAAAGGCTCTGACGCTAGAGCGGGAAAAACAAAATGCAATTAAATCCATCTGAAATCAGTGATCTGATTAAAAAGAAGATCGAGAATTTCGACGTGAATGTCGAAGCTCATACAGAAGGCACCGTGGTCAGTGTTACCGACGGTATCGTCAGGGTTCATGGTTTATCCGAAGCCATGCAGGGCGAAATGTTGGAGTTCCCCGGCGGTTCTTACGGGATGGCGTTGAACCTGGAAAGAGATTCTGTCGGTGTGGTTATGTTGGGCGCTTATCAGCATATCTCTGAAGGCGACACCGTTAAATGTACCGGTAAAATTCTTGAAGTGCCGGTTGGCGAAGCGTTATTAGGTCGCGTTGTCGATGCCTTGGGAAATCCACTGGATGGAAAAGGCGCGATTGACGCTAACGAAAGCTCGCCGATTGAAAAAATCGCTCCGGGCGTTATCGCCAGACAGTCTGTTGATCAACCGGTGCAAATCGGATTGAAATCTATTGACTCCATGATCCCCATCGGTCGCGGACAACGTGAGTTGATTATCGGCGATAGACAAACCGGTAAAACTGCGATTGCCGTTGATGCCATCATCAACCAAAAAGGCACCGGCATTAAGTGTATTTATGTGGCGATTGGTCAGAAAAGATCATCTATCGCTAACGTGGTGCGCAAGCTGGAAGAGCATGGCGCGATGGATCACACTATTATCGTTTGCGCCTCCGCTTCTGAATCTGCCGCGTTGCAATTCGTTTCGCCTTACACCGGTTGTGCAATGGGCGAATTCTTCAGAGATAAAGGCGAAGACGCGCTGATTATTTATGATGATTTGACCAAGCAAGCCTGGGCATATCGTCAGCTTTCATTATTGTTGCGCAGACCGCCGGGTCGTGAAGCATATCCAGGGGATGTGTTCTACATTCACTCGCGCTTATTGGAGCGCGCTGCACGGATTAATGCTGATGAAGTGGAAAAATTGACTGATGGCAAAGTAAAAGGTCAAACCGGTTCGTTAACGGCGTTGCCGATTATTGAAACACAAGGCGGAGACGTTTCCGCTTTCGTACCGACTAACGTAATTTCTATTACCGATGGTCAAATCTTCCTGGAAACCGATTTGTTTAACTCCGGTATTCGTCCGGCGGTTAATGCCGGTTTGTCAGTATCCCGGGTAGGTGGTGCGGCGCAGACCAAAATCATCAAAAAATTAGGTGGCGGCATTCGTCTTGATTTGGCGCAGTATCGTGAATTGGCGGCTTTTGCTCAGTTTGCTTCTGATTTGGATGAAAGTACGCGTAAGCAGATCGAGCGCGGTCAGCGAGTGACTGAATTGATGAAGCAAAATCAATATAGCCCGATGTCGGTTGCGGAAATGGCCTTTTCCTTGTTTGCTGCGAACGAAGGCTTCCTGGATGATGTGGAAGTTGAAAAAGTCCGTGATTTTGAAGATGCATTGCAGTCATACCTCAATGCTGAACAGGCTGAATTGTTGGCGAAAATTAATGAAACAGGCGATTTCAGTGATGAAATTAAGCAGGCGATGACGGCTGCGATAGAAAGTTTCATTAAAACAAGTACCTGGTAAAGGGGCGGCAAATGGCTGTTGGTAAAGAGATACGCACACAGATAGGGAGTATTAAAAATACTCAAAAGATTACTCGGGCGATGGAAATGGTTGCCGCGAGTAAAATGCGTAAAACAAAAGACAGAATGGAAGCGACGCGCCCATATTCGAAGAAAATAAGCCAAATCATTAAGCATTTGGCTTATGCTAAACCTGAATATCAACATCCCTTTTTGGTTGAGCGTGAGGTTAAACGCGTCGGCTTGATCGTGATTAGTTCGGATAGAGGTTTATGCGGCGGTTTAAATTCTAATTTATTCAGAAAAGTCTTGCTGCAAATCCGTGATTGGGAACAAAGCAATATTGAAGTTGATCTTTGCGCCATTGGCAATAAGGCATCCGGCTTTTTTTCCGGTATTAATGCTAATATTGTCGGTCAAGTAGTTAAATTAGGCGATACTCCGCATGTGGAAGATATTATCGGCTTGATTAAGATTATGCTGGATGCGTTTTATGATAACAAGATTGACGCCTTATATGTCGCCAGTAATGAATTTGTTAATACCATGACGCAAGCGCCGCAACTTGAAGAGCTGTTGCCGGTTAAGCCGCATGACTTGGAAGAAGACCTGTCCGGCCATTGGGACTACCTTTATGAGCCTGATGCGCGCGCTGTTTTAGATAACTTGCTGGAAAGATACATCGAGTCTATTGTTTATCAAGGTTTGGTGGAAAACAACGCCTGTGAGCAGGCGGCGAGAATGGTGGCGATGAAAAGCGCTTCCGATAATGCCGGCAATATTATTGATGAATTACAGTTGGTTTACAACAAAGCCAGACAAGCAGCAATTACTCAGGAAATTTCAGAGATTGTTAGCGGCGCCGCGGCGGTTTAAAAGACCAGTAGCGAATTTATAGAGTATATTAAAGAGGACGAGACAATGAGTTTGGGTAAAATCGTTCAGATTATCGGCGCGGTTGTAGACGTGGAATTTCCACGCGAAAATTTGCCGAAAGTCTATGATGCATTAAATGTTGAAAGTGTTGGCTTGGTATTGGAAGTACAGCAACAATTAGGCGATGGCGTAGTGCGCACAATTGCTATGGGGACTACCGATGGCTTAAGTCGCGGCGTTGACGTGGCGAACACCGGCGATGCTGTGAAAGTGCCTGTCGGTCAGGAAACTTTAGGACGTATTATGAACGTTCTGGGTGAGCCGATTGACGAAAAAGGCCCTATCGGTGAAAAAGAAAAATGGATTATTCACCGCGAAGCGCCTAGCTATGAAGAACAAGCGCCGGCTAATGAATTGTTAGAAACCGGTATTAAGGTTATTGATTTGGTTTGCCCGTTTGCTAAAGGCGGTAAAGTCGGCTTGTTCGGCGGCGCCGGGGTGGGTAAAACCGTTAATATGATGGAATTGATCCGTAATATCGCGATTGAGCATAGCGGTTTCTCGGTATTTGCCGGTGTGGGGGAACGTACTCGTGAAGGGAACGATTTCTATCACGAAATGACCGATTCCAACGTAATCGATAAAGTATCATTGGTTTACGGACAAATGAACGAGCCGCCGGGCAACAGATTGCGCGTGGCTTTGACCGGTTTGACGATGGCTGAATTCTTCCGTGATGAAGGCCGTGATGTATTATTCTTCGTCGATAACATTTATCGTTATACTTTGGCGGGTACTGAGGTATCGGCATTGTTAGGTCGTATGCCTTCAGCGGTAGGTTATCAGCCGACCTTGGCTGAAGAAATGGGTGTATTACAAGAGCGTATCACCTCAACTAAAACCGGTTCAATTACTTCAATTCAAGCGGTTTATGTACCCGCGGATGATTTAACTGACCCTTCTCCGGCAACGACTTTCGCGCATTTGGATGCAACTGTTGTATTGTCTCGTCAAATTGCCGAGTTAGGTATTTATCCGGCGATTGATCCACTGGATTCCACTAGTCGTCAGTTAGACCCATTGGTTATCGGTGAACAGCACTATGATGTGGCGCGTACTGTTCAAGGCACATTACAACGTTATAAAGAATTACGCGATATTATTGCGATTTTGGGTATGGATGAGTTATCTGAAGAAGATAAGTTGACTGTTTCCAGAGCGCGTAAAATTCAAAGATTCTTATCGCAACCTTTCTTCGTTGCTGAAGTTTTTACCGGCGCGCCGGGTAAATACGTTTCATTGAAAGACACCATTGCCGGTTTTAAAGGGATTATCGACGGTGAATACGATGAGCTTCCGGAGCAAGCGTTCTATATGGTCGGAACAATTGATGAAGCCATAGAGAAAGCCAAGGCAATGCAGTAACCCTCATAAAGGTGAAATAATATGGCAATGACACTACATGTAGACATCGTGAGTGCGGAAGCGGAAATCTTTTCCGGATTAGCGGAAATGGTTTTCGCCCCAGCTGAAATGGGCGAAGTGGGTATTGCGCCGCGTCATGCTCCATTACTTTCAAGATTGAATCCTGGCGAAGTGCGGGTGAAGCTTTCGGATAAAGAAAGTCAGGCTTTTTTTGTATCTGGCGGCATTTTGGAAGTGCAGCCTCATGTGGTGACGGTCTTGGCGGATACGGCTATTAGAGCGAAAGATATTGATGAGGCCGCCGCCCTGGAAGCGAAAGCTAAAGCGGAAGAGGCTTTGCATGATAACTCAGGAAAAATTGATTATGCTAAGGCTCAGGCGCAACTGCTGGAAGCAATGATGCAGTTGAGAACTCTGGATCGTTTGAGAAAAAGAAATTCATAAAGAATGACTTTTTGAGTCACCAAAAAACCCGAAGGCGGTATCGCCTTCGGGTTTTTTTATGGAAAAAATTTAATATTTATGATTTTGTATTATAGTTAACCCAGCTTTCGATTTTAAATTCATAACGAATTGATATACATTTACAAATAAATATTATGGCACTACGTAGTAAGTTTTGGTATGAGTTCTAATCCTTATTTTTTAACTTGTTATGCAGAATATCTAATATTGATCACTATTTTCGAAGGCTGGGTTAAGTAACAAAGAACTATAAGTTTAACGAGGAGCATCATAGTAGGTCAGGCTTTAGCCTGACAAAGACAACAGTGTGCAGTTTAAATTGATGTTCGCTTTCATGCCTCTTTTTACGCTTTATGGGGTACAGAGTATACAATCATTGTTTTATACATGTGTTGTGATAACTTATTCCTTCCCATTAATAGTTTTGTAAGGCAACTTAACTACAATTTTAAATTTCTCTTCGCAAATACCTTTTACAAAGGATTCGAATAAATGACAGTAAAAACCATTATTCTCGCAGCGGGTCAAGGTACGCGCATGCGCTCGGCATTACCTAAAGTTTTACATGAAATCGCCGGTCGTCCGTTATTAAAGCATGTTTATGATACCAGCATGGCTATAGCCGATAATTCCGTTTACATCATTTATGGACACGGCGGTGAGCAAGTCAAAACGGTAATGGAAGGTTTACAAGCGACCTGGATAGAGCAAAAACAACAGTTAGGCACAGGGCATGCCGTACAGCAGGCTGTCGATTATATTGAGGATGAAGACAAGGTTTTAATTCTTTACGGCGACGTGCCTTTATTAAAACAATCCACAATAGAAGGGATTTTGGCTAATGTCTCTGAAACCTCCTTAGCCTTATTGACGGTTGTTTTAGATGATCCGCATGGCTACGGTCGTATCGTGCGTAATGAACAAAACGCGGTGCAGAAAATTGTTGAACAAAAAGACGCCAATGCTGAAGAATTATTAATTAATGAAGGCAATACTGGCATTTTAGCGGCGAATGGCGATCAGCTAAAAAAATGGTTGGCGCAATTGCAAAGTAATAATGCGCAGAATGAATTTTATTTAACCGATGTAATCGAAATGGCGGTTGAAGAAGGCTTGGAAATTGTGACCTCTCAGCCGGAAATGCAAGATGAAGTGTTAGGCGTTAATAATCGAATACAACTGGCGCATTTAGAAAGAGTGTATCAATCGGAACAAGCCGAACAGCTCATGACGCATGGCGTCACCTTAAAAGATCCGGCTAGAATTGACGTGCGCGGCCATTTTGAAGAATTAGGTCAGGATATCAGTGTCGATATCAATGTGATTTTTGAAGGTGTTAACCGTATCGCCTCCAATGTGAGTATCGGCGCTAATTGCATTATCAAAAATGCAGTGATAGCTGAGGGCGCGCAAATCTTAGCCAACAGCATTATTGAAGATGCGGTCGTCGGCGCAGGTAGTCGAGTGGGTCCGTTTGCCCGTTTGCGGCCGCAAGCCCAGTTAGCGGAGAATGTGCATATCGGTAATTTCGTTGAGATTAAAAAATCCACTGTCGCCACCGGTAGTAAAGTGAATCATTTAAGCTATATCGGCGATGCGGAAATCGGCAGCAAAGTGAATGTGGGCGCGGGGACAATCACTTGCAATTATGATGGCGTTAATAAATTTAAAACAATTATCGGCGATGGCGCTTTTATCGGTTCGGACAGTCAATTAATCGCGCCGGTGACGGTCGGCGCTAACGCTACGATAGGCGCAGGCTCGACGATCAGCAAAGACACCCCGGCTGAGCAATTGACCTTAAGTCGTCCTAAACAAATTTCGATTGCCGGCTGGCAAAGACCGGTTAAAAAGGAGAAATAATATGTGTGGAATAGTCGGTGGAATAGCGCAACGCGATGTGGTTCCGATTTTATTGGAGGGCCTACGAAGACTGGAATATCGAGGCTATGATTCAGCCGGTTTAGTGGCCGTGAATCAGGAAGGCATTGGCCGTAGACGCGCCTTGGGTAAGGTTAAAATGCTGCAAGACAACATTGATGAACAATCGATAGTCGGTAATTTGGGCATTGCCCATACTCGCTGGGCGACGCACGGCAAACCCAGCACCGAAAACGCCCACCCCCACTTATCCAGAGATGAAGTCGCGGTTGTGCATAACGGTATTATCGAAAACCATAACGAATTGCGCGCCTCATTAACCGATGAAGGCTATGTGTTCACTTCGGAAACCGATACCGAGGTTATTGTCCACAAAATCCATAACCAGTTGGCTGAGACTAAAGACTTGTTGACGGCGGTCAAACAAACCGTGGCGCAATTGGAAGGCGCTTACGCCTTAGGCGTGGTTTGTAAAGAAGCGCCCGATACTTTAATAAGCTGTCGAAAAGGCAGCCCGTTAGTGATTGGCGTAGGCATCGGCGAATACTTTATCGCTTCGGATATTGCCGCCTTACTGCCGGTTACCCAACGCTTTATCTTTTTAGAAGAAGGCGATATCGCGGAAATCAAAACCGACAGCTTGGTGATTTATGATAAAAACGATCAAGTTGTCGAGCGCCCCATCAAAGAAAGCCAGCTAAAGTCCGACTCGGTGGATAAAGGCCAATACCGGCATTACATGATGAAGGAAATCTATGAGCAGCCTTGGGCCTTATCACAAGTATTGGAAGGTCGCTTTTTAGAGAATCGTTTACAAGATAATGCTTTTGGCCATAATGCGGCGGACGTGTTTGATGAAATCAAAGCGATTCAGATTTTAGCATGCGGCACCAGTTATCATGCCGGGTTGACGGCCAAATACTGGTTTGAGAAGCTGGCGAGAGTGCCTTGTAATATTGATGTGGCCAGCGAGTTTAGATACCGTCAGCCGGTGATTCCAGATAATACTTTAGTGGTGACGATTTCACAGTCAGGCGAAACAGCGGATACTTTAGCGGCCTTATTAGAAGCAAAAAAATTAGGCGTCAAATATGCATTAACGATTTGTAACGCCCCGGAAAGTTCTCTGGTGCGCGAATCCGATTTAGTTTTGATGACCCGCGCCGGGCCTGAAATCGGCGTCGCCTCGACTAAAGCGTTTACCACCCAGTTGGCGTCATTGCTAATGCTGGTGATTGCTATCGGGCGACGTTTTGAGCTGAGTGATGAGAACGAGCAAAAGATAGTTTCGGAGTTATTCGCCTTACCCGGCAAACTGGAATCAGTTTTAAAACTGGATCAGCAGATTGAGCAACTATCCGAACAATTTGCGGAAAAACATAATGCACTGTTTTTAGGCCGGGGAACGCATTACCCGATTGCCATGGAAGGCGCATTGAAATTAAAAGAAATTTCTTATATTCATGCCGAAGCTTACCCCGCAGGCGAACTCAAACATGGGCCATTGGCTTTGATTGATTCGGAAATGCCGGTCATAACCGTCGCGCCGAATAACTCCTTGCTGGAAAAGCTGAAATCCAATATGCAGGAAGTCAGCGCTCGAGGCGGCCAACTCATTGTATTTATGGATGAAACCTTGTCGGCGGAAAAAGATGAAAATGTGCAGATTATAAAAATGCCTAAAGTATCAAATGTGGTTTCGCCTATTGTCTATACCTTGCCTCTACAGTTACTTTCCTATCATGTAGCCGTGTTGAAGGGAACGGATGTAGACCAGCCAAGGAATTTGGCTAAGTCGGTGACGGTGGAGTAGTTGTTGTAAAATTGTAGTGGTCAAGTAAAAACAGAAATTATCTTTTAAAAAATGTCTGGTTTCTTGAGCGCAACATGTCACTGACCGAAAAAAGAGATCGAACAAAATGACAAACAGTAGTTTAAAGTCGCCTTAAAGCATATACAAGTGATTGACTGGGCAATTTTGCTGAGCACATAACACGCAATCTCAATTTTGTGATCGCGCGAAGCATAGGCGAGTGCGATACAATAAGCAGATTTTTGAGTTCGGAAAACACCATGCAGCCATTAACACTGTTTGCCACCACGCCTAAAGCGATGGAGACTATTTTAGCGGAAGAAATTCAAGCCTTAGGGGGCTTGAATATTAGGCAAACAATGGCCGGGGTCGCCTTTAATGCGGATTTGGAAACAGCCTATCGCATCTGTTTGTGGTCAAGAACGGCGAATCGGGTTTTGTTGAATCTGGCTGATTTTGAGGTGCAGACCCAACAGGATTTGTATCAAGGCGTACAAGGCATCAATTGGTCGGATCATATGGAGGCCGACGGTTCACTGGCTGTCACCTTTAGCGCCAAGCACACACAAGTATTCACCAATAACCATTTCGGCGCATTAAAAGTGAAAGACGCCATTGTTGATCAGTTGCGCGAACGCGATGGGCGCAGGCCAGATATCGATACGCAACGACCGAGTATACGGGTGAGCGTTTATCTGCAAGGCAAAAAAGCTCAGTTGGCCTTGGATTTATCGGGTGAAAGCCTGCATAAAAGGGGCTACCGCGATGTCAGCGTGGCGGCGCCGATTAAGGAAAATCTGGCGGCGGCGATATTGATCCGTAGCGGATGGCCGAGCATTGCTGAGCAAAACGGCACCTTATTAGATCCCATGTGCGGCTCCGGAACCTTATTGCTGGAAGCGGCGATGATGGCCGCTGACTATGCGCCCGGTTTGCAGCGTGAATATTATGGTTTTCTGGGCTGGAAACAGCATCAAGCCAAGATTTGGCGGCAGTTAATGGATGACGCTGAGCAGCGAAAGCAAGCGGGGATGGAGCGGTTGCCGGTGATTGCTGGTTTTGATAGCAATCGGCGCACCATAGCCGCTGCTTTTAAGCATGTGGAAAACGCCGGTTTTGCCGGTAAGGTTCATGTGGAAAAGCGCGAGTTGGGCGATGCCGAATCCGCGCAAAGCTGGTCGCCGGGGCTGCTGGTTTGCAATCCGCCTTATGGTGAACGGCTGGGAGATGAAGAGCAGACGGCGGCGCTCTATCAACGCTTCGGCGATATATTGAAACACCGTTTTAAGGGGTGGAAAGCCGCTTTAATTATCAGTAATCCGGAGTTAGGGTTTCGCTTGGGCATTCGTTCCAAAAAACCGCTGACCCTGTATAACGGCGCATTGGAATGTAAGCTGTTGCGAATGGATGTGGAGGAAAAGGCTTTTTTTATTCCGAAAGGCCAAAATCGTGAGGAAAATATTCAGCGCATTCAGCAAATTCAAGCGGATAACCGCGCTGAAATGTTTGCGAATCGCTTGAACAAGAATTTAAAAAAATGGTCGAAATGGGCGAAGCGGCAAGGTATTGAATGTTATCGCTTATATGATGCCGATTTGCCGGAATATGCGGTGGCGGTGGATGTGTATCAAAGCGATCAATTATGGGTGAATGTGCAGGAGTATGAGCCGCCGAAATCGGTGGATGAACAAAAAGCCGATCAACGCTTGGCGGCGCTATTAATGGAAATTCCGGCGGTGCTGAATGTTGAGCCGGAGCAGGTAGTGCTGAAAATTCGCCGTAAGCAAAAAAATACCCTGCAATATGAAAAAATGGCTGAGCAAGGCCGTTTTCATCAAGTTAACGAATTGGGCTGTTTATTTTGGGTGAATTTGCAGGATTATCTGGATACCGGCTTATTTCTGGATCACCGTCCGATTCGCAGCTTGATTCAACAGCAAGCTAAAGGCAAGCGGTTTTTAAATCTATTTGCTTATACCGGCGCGGCGACGGTGCATGCGATCAAAGGCGGCGCGCTTGCATCGACGACGGTGGATATGTCGAATACTTATTTGGAATGGGCACAAAAAAATTTCAATTTGAATAAGGTGAGCGGCGATCATAAACTGGTCAAAGCCGATTGTACGGAGTGGCTGAAAGCTCAGGCCGGGGATAAAAAAGCGCCGCGTTATGATTTGATTTTTCTGGATCCGCCCACCTTTTCCAATTCCAAAAGTATGGAATCAGCGTTTGATGTGCAAACTGATCATGTGGATTTGATTGGTAATGCAACCGCCTTGTTGAATACAGGCGGGGTTTTGTATTTTTCTACCAACTACAGACGCTTTAAAATGGATGAGGAGGCTTTAAGCCATTTGCAAATAGAGGATATTTCATCATCAACGATACCGGAAGATTTCGCTCGTAATCCGAGAATTCATTATTGTTGGAAGATCAGCTTATGATTGAAAGTAAAAAAATGATTGTCAGCGGGAGGGTGCAAGGCGTTTGTTATCGCGCTTTCGTACAGAAGCAAGCTTTGAAATTGGCGATAAGCGGATATGCAAAAAACTTGCCGAATGGTAATGTGGAAGTGCTGGCCTGTGGTGAAGCGGCGGCCATTGAGCAATTGCTTGAACGATGTAAAAAAGGGCCGATTATGGCGAAAGTGTCAGGAGTTGAGGTGAGCGATTGCGCGGTTACTACGGCGCAGGGGTTTGATATTCTTTGAATTGATGAAAGACGGCTGATGCGGGTCGGACTGAAGTTTGGCCAATAATATGTGCGCACAGCAGACTATCGAGTGTTTTAGGAAGCTGGAGCTTCCTGTTTCGGGTTTCCCAAACGGAGTTTGGGAAACAGCGAAGTGTCTCTATAAAAAAAAGCAAGGCTATAAGGCTATTTCCCAAGCTTCGTTTGGGAAAT
Organism: Methylococcaceae bacterium; assembly: GCA_006844585.1. Lineage (GTDB taxonomy): Bacteria > Pseudomonadota > Gammaproteobacteria > Methylococcales > Methylomonadaceae > Methylomarinum. Next base: position 35,223 of record SPJM01000244.1, read on the forward strand.
AAAAATGGGAAGATCCAGCATCCCGAATTTGCCAGAAGCACTCAGGCGAATAGGAGTGAGTGGAAAATAATTTGCGTAATCTGTGGATTAAAAATTTGTATCCCCCTATGTATCTGTAGATGTAGGGTGCGCATCACGCAGCAAAGGTTCCGGCAATTCTATGACAAACCGCGCGCCGCCTGATTTCGGCGCTTTTTCCACATGAATTCGGCCGCCATGTTGGCGGATGATTTTTTCGGTGATCGCCAGGCCCAAGCCATAACCGCCGGATTGTTTGTTTCGGCTGTCGTCCACCCGGACAAAAGGTTGGAAAATATGCGGCCATTGTTGCTCCGGAATGCCGATGCCGTCATCGTCAATCATGATCAATAAAGCATTCGGTTTCGGCGATAGGGTGATTTGAATGCTGGCGCCAGCATAGCGTAAGGCGTTGCGGATTAAATTATTGACGGCGCGGTTGAATAAATGCGAGTCGATTGTAATGGCGTCAGTTTCCTGAAGTTGCGCAGCGTCCAATGTGATTCTTATGGATAAGTTCTCCTGATCATATTGGCGAATTAATTCCCGCATCCAGGGCAGTATCCTGACCGTCGAATAATGTAATTGTAAATTCTCAGCACTGAATTGCGCGTATTTCAACATCTCTTCGATTAAATCCTCCATTTCCCGTACGTCTTGTTTCATCGCCTGCAGGTATTTTTCCCGTTGCTGAGCAGATTGCGCATTGGCGACTATTTCCAGACTGAATTTAAAGCGTGCTAATGGGGTGCGTAATTCATGAGATACGGCGTGGCTAAGGTCGCGGTGGGATGAGGCCAGGCGCTGAATGCGCTGAGCCATGTCGTTAAAGGCTTCGCCGACCAGGGCGATACTGGAGGAGTTGGTGATTTCAACGCGGGTGGCGAAGTTTTCTTCCACCAGTTTTAAGGCTGCGCTGCGCAGTTTATTCAAATCCTGGGATAAAGGTCTCAACCAAAAAAACAATACTGTCGCGATTAAGATATAGTAGCAAGTGATGATGAAACGGTCGCTATAGGGCGGGGATTGAGCGCTAAAAGGGCCTATCGCGAGCACATAAGCAGATTGTCGATATTGCCGGTAATAGATGAATTGCTGATCGGCGTCTGCGGTTGTTTGAATGGCGCCGTCGGTTAAGGCTTGAATAAAGCTTGGGTCGCCGCTGAAATCATCTAATTGCAGCAACATGACTGGAAAGCCCAGTTGTTTTTCCAATTCGGATTGATGTCGTTGAAAAAGCTTGGGCGAATCAACTAAGGTTTCAATATACAGAAAACTGCCTTTGAGGTGTTGTAACTCGCTATTTTGATCTTGTCGGCGCTGCATCTGTTGCAGCACTTTATCCAGTGAGACGCCGACCGCCGAGATCAGCAGTACGATTATTAAGAAGCTGCGGAAAAAAAGTTGCTTTGGCATGATGATGGGTTAACCCAGCTTTGTCATTATTAAGCTGAAATGTAAACAACCGATTGATGGATGCGTTATCAAATTCACGTTGCTTACCAATGGCTAAAAAATATCGTAGACAAGGCTGGGTTAACCCAGCTTTGTCATTATTAAACTGAAATGTAAACAACCGATTGATGGATGCGTTATCAAATTCACGTTCCTTACCAGTGGCTAAAAAATATCGTAGACAAGGCTGGGTTAACCCAGCTCTGTCATTATTAAACTGAAATGTAAATAACCGATTGATGGATGCGTTATCAAATTCACGTTGCTTACCAATGGCTAAAAAATATCGTAGACAAGGCTGGGTTAATGCCATGCTTCGGCGACAAATAAATAACCTTTCCCCCAAACCGTTTTCAAACGTTGAGGTTGCTCGCTATTATCCTTGAGTTTTTTGCGTAATTGCGAAATGCGCACATCAACCGAACGATCCATGCCGTCATATTCTATGCCGCGCATATGGCTGAAGATCTGATCGCGGCTCAAAACCTGGCCTGCATGTTCCGCCAGTAACCAGAGTAAGGAAAATTCGCGGCTGGTCAGCTCAACGATTTCTCCGTCTAAAACGGCTTGTTGAGCGTTGCGATTGAGGCTGAGTTGGCCAAAGTTTAATTCGTGAACTGCACTTTCCGAGCTTGCTTTGGTTTTATGGTAACGACGCAGTAAAGCGCGTAAGCGCGCCAACAATACGGGCGGTTCTATCGGCTTGTTGACGAAATCATCAGCGCCTAATTCCAGGCCCATCACATGATCTATATCGCTGTTTTTAGCGGTGAGAATTATCAACGGGCCATCGTAACTTTGCCTGAATTGACGACAGACTTGCAAGCCGTCCAGGCCGGGCAGCATCAGGTCGAGAATAACAATATCGGTTTGTTCGGCTTTAAAGTCGGCAACGGCCTGGTCGCCGCGATTTTTCACGGTGACATTAAAACCTTGGGGTTCCAGATAGTCTTTAACCAGTTCGGCCAAACGAATATCATCTTCGACCAGAAGACAGTTAATCGGGGGCGAATCACTCATAATAAACTCCAAATATGGCGCCTGCGTCTGCGGATATTTTTCGGCGGAACGGTCACCACATGCACCACCACCTGAATCAGTTTTCTATTCTCGCCGGGTTTGGATAGCCAATAGGTAATCGCTTTATCACTGTTAATGGTTTGATTGAGTAGGCCCGAGTCCGCATCTCGCCAACATTTTAACAAGTTATTTTGCTCTGAGGAAAACAGGCAATAATCGGCGTTGACGACGCTGCGCCAGATGATGTCGGTGATCATTGAACACTGCGGTTGGTCGCTGACAGTAACGCAAATGCGCGGCTTGGCTTCCAAAATTAACGGCGCAGCGGCGGAGTCCGTTTCGGCGGCCTGGGAGGAAATCGGGTTACTTAGCCCATAAATAAGGATTAACTGAGTGATTCTGGTGATCAGCATTTTGTTTAACAATCCGTGTTCCTTAAAATCGATACATAACGCCGATGAACAAAGTTTCGCTACTGCTGCGATCAACCAATGGGCTGCGGCGAATACTACGGCTCAGGTTTTCATATTCCGCAACCCCGACAATTCCCCAGTTTTCATCGATTTGGTAACTGACCGATAAGCGCGCAAAGCTGTTGAAACCGCTGCTTGCTTGATAAGCAGGGCGGTTGTGGCGGATTTCTTCAGGTCGTACCCCGTAATAATAATCAAGTAAATTGCTGCTTTTCCAGTTAATGCCGAATGAGGGGGTAATCCGCCAGTTTTTGTGTCGCCAGAAATAGCTGTAGGATGCCCATACTTCAAAGCCTTTGTGAGTGAAACTGAGGTCGGATAACATTTGTAACTGCAAATCTCCCCAGTCATCGCTGTAAATTAATTCGAGTCCGCCATCTACCGCGATATTGCGGTCGGTGATGGTCACCGGTTCATCAACTGGAATAACTTGAATAGAGTCGTCGTCATTGATGGATAAGGCGGAGAAGTCTTGTTCGGAGCTGGAGAATTCATTGATCTCGTTTGATTCCAGGGCAAGACCGGTAGCGGAATCAAAATAATTAGCTCCTATAGAACGTAAGGATGATGACAGTGATTCCGGTAAAAAACTGATGCCGCCGGATTCATTGTTAAACCATTCAAAGATGCTGCGTTCATTATTGATATGGGCAATGATGTTTACCGATAATTTTTCCGATTCATGCACAGCGACGCCCAAATCGCCGTTATCAAAGAAAAACCAATCGCCGAACCAGGCAAAATCGACCACCAGATACAGTGGAGTATCCTCGGAATCCGCCAGCGGCGTGGTGCGTACGCCATAACCAGCGGCTATCGCCAACTCCCAAGGACTTTCATCATAGGCTTCGATAGCTTGTTGAATGGCTATTTTGTCGGCTTCGCTTAATTCAGGCTCCTCCGCCCATAAAGCAAAAGGCAGCAGCCCCACTATTAAAATGAATTTCAATTTTGAAATCATGTCTGGTCAATAAAGGTTTTTCTAAATAGCTATTAAGACAGAGTTAAGCGCGGCGGATGTGAAATAGTGTTTGGAAAATGTAAAAAATTGTAAGCGATAAGGAATTATTGATTGCGTGAAGCCTATTCATTCGTCAACGGTGACGAAATGTTAAGGTATAAGGTTTGATAAATCATTGTTTTACATTAATTAGTTGATCAACTGGTTGGGTGCGTATTTTTTACAAAGCATAACAGATTATCGCTTAAGAGTTGGTTATAGTGTCCTTACTGGAAACTGAATAAGCTTACGGAGAATGAAAATGAATAAGACGATTGCCGCATTGTGGTTGATAGGAGCGGGTTTAACGCCTGTCGCCAATGCGTTAACATTAGCGCCGGTGACTGATCAAGGCGAGGAACAATCAGCGAGTATCAGCTATATCATTAAAAACGAACTAGGCCGAACCAGCAATGCTTTTTTATCTGATGAGGCGATTAGCTTGAGCTTTACCATTAAGGTAAAGCCGGAAGATGTCGAAAAATCAGGCGGTTTATATTTGTTGGCGTTTTATGATGACAAGTGGGTGCAACGCGGCGCGAATGGCGAATGGACGGATTTTGAACCGGGGAAAACGCCTTTGAAGCCTTTTGCTGAAAAAAGTTTGAGCAAGGAGGAAGTGGTTGAGGTTTTAAATCAACATGAGATTTTACCGGGAGAAGCCTTGGTTTTTAGTGGCTACAAGGCTGCTGATAGCGAACAATTGTACTATAACCGGCATCCGGCATCGTTAGTGGTCTTCGACCCGCAAAGTTCCGGTTTGCATAAAGTGAAAAATACCTCTTTGCTGAATGGTTATTTTGCCATGGGTAGCACCAGCGCTAATTATCGGACGATTGGCTTTCCTATAGTTGATTCTACTAATTTCGATGATGCGGCAAGCGGCGCGGCGGAAACAAATGATGTCTCGCAAACCAATTTGCAAGAGTCGGGCGTCGATGAAGGCGATAGAATCAAAACCGACGGCGAACATTTATATACTTTGGAAAATTGCGATGAAACGGATGAAAAGCAAGGGGTGAGCGCCGATCTTATTCAACCGGCGCCCAGCGGCAATCAGTGCATCACCGCTTACGCCATTCAAGCCGATCCAGCGGAAAGCAGGCAGTTGGATCAGTTGAATACCGGGCTTAACCAATGGCAGAATGCATCGCTTTATTTGGCAACGATTAATGAGCGTAAAAACCTGCTGCATTTATCTCATAGTTATCAAGGCGATATATGGCGTAGTTGGCTTTATCCTTATTCTTTTCGCGACAACCAAACGGATTTGAAATTTGTTGATGTCTCAGAACCGGAGAATATGACGCAAGGCATGCATGTGAGTCTGGATGCAACTTTATTATCCAGCCGGGTAGTCAATGGCGTACTTTATGTCGTCACCCGCAAGAATCCCCAGTATATTTATCCTGAACCCATTAGGCCGGTAGAAAACCGGGTGGTTACATTGCTTCCGGCACCTGAAACAGATGATGAAATTAAGATTATTGATTATTTTCCACAACCACCGGAACAACAAGACATAGAGGATTTGTTGCCGACGATTTCCTTTAATGATGACAGCGAACCGCAAGCCTTAGTGGACCCTAAAGACTGCTTCCTGCCCGGTCAAAGCAGTGAGGTTCCATTTGATAACAGCCTGATGACAATTACCGCGATTCCGCTGGACAATCCCAGGCAATATTATTCACAATGTATCGCAGGCTATGTAGACACCTTTTATATGTCCACATCGGCGGTTTATTTCGCCACCAGTCGCAGTAATTACAGCTTTGATGAGAATGGTTTGGTTTATGACTTCGGCAGTCGTGAAATGACTACTGAAATTCATAAATTTGCTTTAGCTGACGGGACGATGGAATATCGCGGTTCCGGTTCGGTGCCCGGACATCTCGGCTGGGCGGTGGATAAAAAACCTTTCCGCATGGGTGAAAATAACGGCGTATTAAAAGTCGCGACCTCTAAAGGCGATAGCTGGAATCAAACCGCCACCACTCGGGTCGGGGTGTTGCGGGAATCCGCCGATAACTCAGGCTTGGAAGAAGTCAGTTTTCTGGATAACCTCGGCAAACCGGGTGAGCAGTTATTCGCCGCTCGCTTTATCGGCGATAAGGGTTTTCTGGTGACTTTTCAAAAAACCGACCCGTTGTTCGTGATTGATTTTGCTGATCCTGAACAACCGGAAATTATCGGCGAGTTGGAAATTGACGGTTATTCGGATTATCTGCACCCGATCGGCAATGATTATCTATTGGGTATCGGCAAGGATGCTGTTGCCAGTGATCAAGGCGATTTTGCCTGGTATTTAGGCGTTAAGTTATCCCTGTTCGATATTTCCAGCGCCGAGAATTTAAGAGAAGTAGAGAGCCTGGTGATTGGTAAACGCGGCACCGAATCCGCAGTTCTCCATGACCACCATGCCCTGGCCTGGTTAAGCGATGGCGATAAGGCCAGGTTGGCGATACCGGTGCAATTGCATGAGCAGGAAATCCCTGACAATGGGAAGGATTACAGCCAGCCGCAAGCTTATTACGATTGGACGCATACCGGGTTATATAATTTTGAAATAGATACAGGTGAAAATCCCGGCATACAGCTGACAGGTCGGTTAATAGTTGATGCGCCCGCGGATTACTGTGCTTTGCCGGATGTTTATTGTCGTAACGGCGACCGTCAATCGACTTATAATGACCGCGTAGTCATTCAAGGCGATAGCGTACATTATCTGCATAACAGCGAGGTGTATTCTTCAGCAATAGCCGATTTAGAATAGCTATATACCGGAACATCATATAAAAAATCGCGATTGCGGTTCTCGTGGTCGCTTCGTTTTTAACGCGAGACAATATTATTGTTAGCGGCTCACCACATAGGTAATTGATAACTTGGTGCGCAGGCTTTAGCCTGAGCCCCAAGTTGTTATTGCGTAAGTACATGACTCTGCTGACAAGTTGACGGACTGAAGACAACATACAAAATGTATTGAAAGATAAAGGGTAGGTCGGACTTCAGTCCGACAATAATCACCGTATGCGCCGATAAATTATCCAAACAGGCGCTGTGGCTGATGCAGTGTTTTTCACAATCTTCTTGTTGGTCAGTCAGTCTTTTTCCGTTTCCCCCTGAATTTTCAAACCCCGTTTCAATTCTCCGCACATATTGCACTCCTGATGTTGGGAAATGCCGGTTAATTCCGCTTAATAGCACTTATTGATCAGGTATTCAGTTAACTGACCGTCCATTCTTTATAGCGCCCTGCGGCGCAGTATGCAAGACAACATAAGGCTGATGCGTGGGCGGATTATAGGGTTCGCTTGAACGGAGCGGCGTTAATTGGCGACACGGCTCAATTAATCCTTGGAAAATATAGATTCATGTTTAATACTAGGTCATAAATAGTTACCCATATTGAATTATGCCAATGAAGAGCTGGCCGGATAAAATCAAAAAAAACTTTTCTTTCAAAAATAAATCCAGTTTGACCTCGGCTTGTGAAATCAACTTGGAGGCGGTTTCGCGTCAATTGGATATTGAAAGGAAAGCGATGGAGTCCGGCGCTAATAATCTCCCTGCCAGCGATTCAGTCATGCCGAACAGCGCCGAAAGGGAAGTGCAAAGCTATTTTGAAAACCGGATGGCCAACATCAATCGTTTGGTCAATGAAGGCTTAAGCGTTCGCAATACTTCAATTACCGATACTAATTTGGATGATGAGCGGGCGCAGATCAACAACCATACCGAGCATACCAAGTTGACGGTCTCCAGTTTGATGGCGCGGGAGTTTCGTTCTTTGAAGCAGTTGAAAAATGATCTGGATGGTTTGCAGAACGAGTTTTCCGAATTTAAGGAAGACAATGAATTGGATAGAACGCCGCATTATCCCGATTCGCAGATTTTGTATTTTGCTCTGGTGTTGTTATTTTGGCTATTGGAATCAGCCGGGAACGGTTATTTTTTTGCTGAAGGCTCGGATTTGGGTTTGCTGGGCGGGATCGGTCAGGCGATTATTATTGCCGCGATCAATATCTCAGTGTCTTTTTTCCTGATGGGTTGGTTATTTCGTTATATAAACCATAGCCGTTGGTTGTTAAAAATAGGCGCAGTTTTCAGCCTATTATGTTACTTGTGTTTTATTTTCGGATTTAATTTACTAGTCGCTCATTACCGGGATTTTTTTGCCGATCAGCCGGAAATAGCCGGGAGTTTGGCGTTACAGCGATTTTTGCAAAGCCCTTTTCATCTATCTGAATTTAATTCCTGGATGTTGTTTTGCATGGGGATGTTGTTTGCTGTTTTCTCCTTTATCGACGGTTATAAACGAGATGATGCCTATCCGGGCTATGGTAAATTGGATAGGCGCTTGCAGGTTTTAATGGAAGATTATGAGGATCATCGGGATGATATTGTGGAACAAATTGAGGACGTTCGGCATGAGTTTTTGAGTAAACTGGAAGAAATGAAACAGGGAGTGATGTTAAAGCACACCCGGCTGGTGCATTTGGTTGAAGATAAACAGGCATTTGTCGCCGAGTACGAGCAAGGCATCGCTAATTTCATTGTCGCCGCCAATACTTTGATTTATCAATATCGCGATATTAACAGCAGTCACCGTTTATCGCCGCCGCCGACTTATTTTAGTCAGGATTGGCAAAGTAAGCATGAATATAAGGTGCGCGGCGCTCATGATGATATTGAGTTGGTTGAGCAACAAAAAACTTTGTTTAAGGGGTTTCCTGCTTATTGCCAGCAACGGACGAATGAGATTGAAAAATTATATGTTTCATTTTTAAATCAATTGCAGATGATTGATCCTGAATTTATATTGTCTAAACCGGAGGCGGAGAAAGACGGGAATGGCTAGAACACGGAGAAGGAAAAAAGCGGTACAGCAAAAAAATATTTTAGGGATTGTATTAATCATTATTGTGTCGGCGGCAGTTGTCGGATTGGCCTTTTTTCGCTATCAATTGAGCCAAAATCATGTTGAGATTAATCCGCAGACTTTGTGTCCGACTCAAGCGGACAGTCCGGAATACGTGGCCTTGATATTCGATAAAACCGACGGTTATAACCCCGTGCAACAGCGCTTTTTACAGCGTTATTTCAGTCGTTTTAAAGCCGGTTTGCAGGAGGGGGCGCAAGTGTCCGTTTATGCCCTGGATGATCAAGAAAAAGAGCGCTTGCAGCCTGATTTTGTAGTTTGCGCGCCGCGTACCGGTGAGGACGCCAATGCTTTATATGAAAACCCGAAATTGATCAAAAAACGTTGGCGCGAACAGTTTGAGCAACCTTTGGATGCGATGATTAGTCAGTTTTTGAAACCCAGACAGGCTAAATATTCACCGATTATGGAAATTATTCAGTCTGTTTCCTTAACCGCTTTTCCGGCGATTAACGAAACCGCTGGAAAGCGGATTATCATTATTTCGGATATGTTGCATCATACCCCCGAATGGTCGCATTATCGCGGACAGTTAAGTGTGAAAAAACTGAAAAAAACGGCTTACTTTCAGCGTATCAACACCTTTCTGGATAATGCCGAGGTGGAAATTTTGTACGTTCGCCGACCGGGCAAAGCCAATTTACAAACTAAGCGACACGCTTATTTTTGGGCGGATTTTATCAAAGCGATAGGCGGCCGAGTCACTTCAATCGAGAAAATAGACGGATAAATGACTACTGAAAAAAACGATTTTGACGTTTCTTTGCTCAATATTCGTAAAATGTTTTTGGCCGCCTTGATTTGCGGGGCGCTAGGCGTATGTATTCCGCAATATCTACAGATTCCCTGGCTGGCGGTCGTTTTGCCGATTAGCTGCATGGCTTTATATGTCGGTTTGGGTTATTCCTATAGTGTGGAAAGTCTGTTTCTGGAGCAATTTGCCGACAGCGTCTATTACATGGGGTTCTTGTTGACTCTGATCGCGTTGGTGATGTCTTTGTATTTTTATCAAGGCGATGCTTTGGAGTCCGGCTTATTGGTGGCGAACTTCAGTTTGGCTTTGTTAACCACGATTTTCGGTTTGGCAGTCAGAATTCTGATCAACAATTTTCAGGTGGACCTGGAAAGCGCTGAGCGGCATATGATGAACGAAGTTGAACATGCCGCGAGTGAATTGGTCAGAAAAGCGAAATTAATTTCCATGCAATTAGAAGTGTCGCAACAGGAAACCCATGTTGCTATTCGTAAGACCATTGAAAACGCCGGTGTCGGGATGTTGCAAACGGCAACGACCTTGGACGAATTCGCGGAATCGACGCGAGCGGCAATGCAAAAAAATATGCAGTCGGTGGATGAATCCATTCAGCAAACTATTCAGCAATTTGAGGCGAATATTCAAGAAATCAGCATGCCTGAGCAGGTGTTGGCGGAAAAATTGTCGGCGCCGCTTGAGCGCTTAGTCAATCGATTGGATGAGTATCAAGTGTTGCTCAATAAAATGAATACTCAGCAAACCGGCATTGTTCAGAACAGTCAAGGTTTAGCCAGGAGTATGGAAATTTCCGTGCAGGGAATGGCGGGTTTAACTGAAACGCTACAACGATTCAATGAAAAGCTGGATAGTAGCATCTCCATGAATGCAGATTTTGTAGACGCTGTTGAAAAGATGTCGACGCTGGCAGAGCAAACCGGTCGGGTTTCTGAGCAATTGAGTCATCAAAATGAAGTCGCCGTACTCACGACTGAAAAATTGAACCGTTTATTATCTTCGTTGGATGTATTGCCGACTGAGCTGGAACAGATGGGCGGGCGTTTAACGGACGCTTCACGGCGTATGATTAATGTTTTTGAAAAGGTCGGCGAGCACACCACAGCCAGTCAACAGATCGGCGACGATTTGAAAGGCATTGCCGATTCTCTGGGGCATTCGCGAGATGCCGTCCAACAAATTTCTGATTTCGGCGTTCATGTGATTTCAAGTTTTAAACGGATGGAAACCTTTAACCAAATGATTGATGAGCATGTGCGTTTAATGGGCGAGATGGGCGGCATCGCACAAAAAGATTTGCAAATGGCGCGGCAACAGCAAGCTGAAATGGATCAAGTTTTGCGCCAATCAAGAGAGGTTTTGGCGGCGATGCAAAAGGATATGGCGGAACAGGTGAAACCCGGATCGGGTCAGGCGATAGGGCAAAATGGCCAGTCATGAAAATCGAAGGCTTTTTTTGTTAGGGATTACCCTGAATGAATTGGGTTTTATCTTGTTTTTTTTATTGTTGCTGGTCAGCGCGGTAAGCTTGCAAAGCAAACAACGCGAATTGGAGGCCGCTTTAGATCAACAACAAAAGCTGCAACAATACATCGCCAGATTAAGCGATGAAAGCGATACCGATTTCAAGCGCTTACAATTATTAGAGGATTTTTTAATGGAGGCGGGCGGTTTTCAATCGCCCGCCAGCGAACAACAAATGAATGAGTTGTTCGCCAAATTAGTGGAAGCCGACGGGACGGCGGGTTCGCCGTCGAAAGCCGAATTACAGCAACAACTGCAAGCTCTACAACAAACCCACCACGAATTAATGCAGGCTTTGGACAAACAAGGTTTGGGCGATGATTCGCCGCAAGCTATCGAAAATTGGTTGGCTGAAAATGAGGCGATTAAACAGCGACAACAAGCTTTGCAAGGTCAATTGGCCTATTTACAAAAAAAATACCAAGGCAGCGGTTTGGATCATCCGCCTTGTTGGGCGGATTCAAAAACCGGTTCGGTGGAATATTTATACCGTATCACATTATATGATGATTTTATTAGGATTGATCCGGCCTGGCCGTCTCATCGGCAAGGTGAATTGGAAAACCTGCCCGGTGCATTTGCGGTGACCGGTAAGGTGTTGTCGCCGACCCAATTCCGTCAGCAATTGAATGCGCTTTATCAATGGAGTAAAAATAATAAATGTCGTCATTTTGTGCGTATTAATGACGCCAATATTTCATCCAAACAAGCATTTAAACGAAATTTACTGATTGTGGAAAATTATTTTTATAAATATTTGGAACGCTGATAAGGATTGGATAGAAATTGGATATGGATTTACTCATAGTCGTTAGCTTATTACTGCTCAGTTTAGGCATGTTGGTCAGTAATCGATTGCCCGCCGATGTTATATTGGCCGGCGCTTTGAGCATGTTGTTGATTGCCGGGGTGCTGACGCCGGTTGAAGCCTTGCAAGGTTTCGCCAATCCCGGGGTGGCGACGATAGGCGTGTTGTATATCGTGGTGGCCGGGTTGCGAGAAACCGGTGCGATTATTTGGTTAAGCCGGTTATTATTGGGCCGACCGTCTCGATTGTTGACGGCTCAACTACGCTTATTCTTACCAGTGGCGACCTTAAGCGTATTTATCAATAACAGTCCGGTAGTCGCGATGTTTATCGGCGCTGTTCAAGAGTGGTGTAAACGCAGCGGTTTTAAATCTTCTTTTTTGTTATTGCCCTTGAGCTATGCATCGATACTGGGCGGGACTTGTTCTTTAATCGGCACCAGCACCAATTTAATTGTTGACGGCTTAATGCAGCAAAGCGGCTATCAAGGGTTTGGCTTGTTCGAGTTGGCGACGGTCGGCATTCCGCTAACCCTGATCGGTTGTTTTTACTTATTAATCGCCAGCCCTTGGATTTTGACCGACCGCACCGGCGCTATGGAAAATTTTGATCAAGTGCGTGAATATATGGTTGAAATGTGGGTGACGGCGGATTGCGAATTGGCCGGGAAAAGCATACAAGAGGCGGGGTTAAGACATTTGCCGGGGTTATTTCTGGTTGAGATTATACGCCAGGGTGAATTAATTCCGGTTGTTTCACCCAGTGTGATTATTCAAAAACAAGATCGTTTGGTTTTTGCCGGCGCTGTCGATTCCGTTGTTGAATTAAGGCGTATAAAGGGCTTAGTCGTTGCCGAAAACCAATTGTTTAAATTGCAAGGTGAGCGCACCGAAAGACGTTTGTTCGAGGCGGTGATTTCCGCCGAGAGTCCATCGGTGGGCGTTAATGTCAGAAAGGGGCGTTTCAGGCACCGCTATAATGCAGTTATCTTGTCCATTGCCCGAAACGGTCAGCGTTTAAAAGGAAAACTGGGCGATATTACCTTACAAGCAGGCGATACTTTATTAATCGAGGCGGAAAAAGGTTTTATGTTCAAATTTCGTAACAGTCGCGATTTTTTATTGATTAGCCGCCTGGAAAACTCAGCGCAATTAAGGCATGAAAAAGCGCCGTGGGCGCTGGCGATTTTGTCCGCAATGGTGATGTTGATCGCCTTCAATGTGATGGGGATATTGCAGGCGGCCATATTAGCGGCTTTTGCATTGGCGGCCAGTCGTTGTTTAAGTTTGGAAGATATGCGCCGCAGCGTTGATATTAAAGTATTGTTGGTGATTGCCTGCGCCTTTGGATTAGGCGCGGCTGTGCAAAAAGTCGGGTTGGCGCAGATTATCGCTAATCAGGCTATTTTATGGGCGCAGAATGATCCCTGGTTGTTCATGATTTTGTTGTATGTTGCTACCGTCTTGTTAACTGAAATGATTACCAATAACGCCGCTGCGATTGTCATGTTTCCGATAGCCAATATGGCGGCGGCTGCGTTGGGGGTCAGTGTAACGCCTTATGCGGTGACCATCATGATTGCCGCCTCGGCCAGCTTTGTGACGCCGATCGGATATCAGACCAATTTGATGGTTTTGGGGCCGGGCGGCTATCAATTTACCGATTATATTAAGCTGGGTTTGCCTTTAAGTTTAATTGTCGGTGTGATTGCTTTGAATCTGATTCCTGTGTTTTGGGCGTTGGCGTGATAACTGCTTATTATTTTAATGAGGTTTGACTACTGTATTTTGATTTTTTTGGAGAGACATCTGATGAAACGTTTATTAATGCTTTTGTTTGTTGTAACACAGAGTGCTACTGTATTAGCAATGGATTCGTATACCATTGATTCGAGACATACATTCCCAGGCTTTGAAATTGATCATTTGGGTTTTTCAACTCAGCGAGGACGTTTTAATTCCACTCGCGGCAATTTAAAAATGGATCCGGAAAAAGGCAAGGGTTCTTTGCAGGTGGAAGTGGATGCTGCTTCAATAAGCACCGGTTTGGAAGAGTTGGAAGCTCATCTGCGCGGTGAGGATTTTTTTGATGTTCAGCAATATCCTAAAATTGTGTACCAATCGACGAAACTGGTTTTTGAAAAAGAGAAACTGGTTGAAGTGCAAGGCTTATTGACGATGCGCGGGCAAACCCACCGGGTCGATCTTAAGGTTGACCATTTTTACTGTGGGCGTCATTTTAAAACTTTAAAATATGTGTGCGGCGCGAATGCCAGCGGCGCATTGAAGCGTTCTGATTTCGGCGTTGATAAATACACGCCGTTTTTGGCGGATAAAGTTAAAATTGTAATACAAGTTGAGGCTATTAAAGATTGATTTCTTCTATTCCCATAGCTTGTTCAAATTAAAACTATGTTGACTAAACGGTTCAGCGCAAACCGTGTCGTTGTCTTTTAGGCTTTGATCCAGAAACCAACGAGCTTGTTGTAGCTGATAGACTTCCAGAGTTTTAAGCAGCGGGTCAATCAGCCATAAATAGGCGACGCCGAGTTCAGCGTAAACAGGCATTTTTTCACAACGATCAATTTTGGCTGTGCCGGGCGATAAGATTTCACAAATCCAATCCGGCGCAATTTCGAACCAGGCGGTTTCCGGTAACTGCGGCAGTCGCTGTTTGCGCCACCCGGCTAAGTCAGGTACTAAAATATGATTGTCGAGATGGAGCTCGGGTTCGTCAAGAATCCACCAACCATCATCTTTTTTGTGGAAAGATTGGAATAATTCAGCGCCCAGGGCTGAGCTGGTGAGAGTGTGTTTTGGAGCTGGGCGGGGCTGAACCAGTAATCGACCGTTAATAATTTCGCCGATTTTATGGGCCGGTAAGTTTAATATGTCTTGGTAATCAGGGAGTTTAAGCGCCGGTTCAGTCATCGTAAGGCCTGTTTAACTATCTGGTTTGCTTTAATTTATCATGATTAAGCGGGGATCAATCAATTTTTTAGCAGAGCGTTAAGCTTTTTTTACTCAACTGTCCAATGCTATGAAACACAGTCGATTCAAGCGTCAACATTCAAAAGCTATTTAAAACGGTGTAAAATATGAAGTTTTTAATTCTCGGAGATATTGAATGCATAACGTCACGTTAATTAAAGGTGATGGCATCGGCCCTTCCATTATGGAGGCCGCCGTGAAAGTCATAGATGCATCAGGCGCTAAAATTAACTGGTTTGAGGCGGAAGCCGGGATGGGGGCTTATGAAAAACTGGGTACGCCTTTGCCGGAAGCAACGATGGCGTCTATTGAGAATACGCGGGTAGCATTTAAAGGTCCGTTGACAACTCAGGTGGGCAGTGGTTTTAGAAGCATTAATGTCGAGCTGAGAAAACGTTATGATTTGTTCGCCAATGTGCGTCCGGCGAAAAGCTGGCCCGGCGTGAAAACCCGTTTTGAAGATGTCGATATTGTGATTGTGAGGGAAAATACCGAAGGACTCTATTCCGGATTGGAGCATTATTTAACCCGCAAAAAAGATATTGCTGAGAGTTTGGCGGTGGTGACTCGGGAGGGTTCTGAACGGGTTATCCAACATGCTTTTCAATATGCCCGAGAGAATAACCGTAAAAAGGTGACGGTTTGTCATAAAGCTAATATTTTGAAATATACTCAAGGCTTGTTTTTAGAAGCAGCGCGCGATGTCGCTAAGCAATTCTCCGATATTGAATTTGATGAAAAGATTATTGATGCGGCATGTATGCATATGGTGATGGATCCGCAGCAATTTGACGTGGTGGTCTGCACTAATATGTTTGGCGATATTTTATCGGATTTGACCGCCGGTCTGGTGGGTGGTTTGGGATTGATTCCGGGCGCTAATATCGGTCATGACGCCGCCTTGTTTGAGGCTGTACACGGCAGTGCGCCGGATATTACCGGGAAAAATATCGCTAATCCGACTGCGGTGATGATGGCCGGGGTCATGATGCTGAATTATTTGGGTGAATCTGAAGCCGCTCAGCGAATGAAAACGGCGATAGAAACAGTGATTACCGCTGGCGTAACAGTAACGCCGGATTTGAATCCGAGTTCAAAAACCGGCACAGTGGAAATGGGGCAGGCAATTATTGACGCCATGCAATAGCATTTGAAATTAATTGCGCTTATCGACTTAATGCATTTTGTTCTTGAAAGACGCTGCTTTTTTGGATTTGATCGAATAAAGAGAAAATGAGTTGTTTTTCCTGCTCAATCACTCTTTCCCTTAACTCATAAGGGTAGTGCGTGGTGCAGGCGGCGGCGATATCCAGGCATTGTTCCATGATGGCTTCATATTTGCTGCTTGGATGATTATGATCGTGAAATAATTCGGTTAGCGCCTTTAATAAATGCGGATTGGGACGGCGATGGGCGAACCGATCCAAAAAACTGTTGGCGTCTTCTACCGATATGCTCAAGTCGTTAATATGCTGATCCATTTGAGCGATATGGTCAATTACGAATTGATAAAGCAATCTTAATTCGCCTTGTTGATTTTGACCATCAGCCCAGATCATGTTAATAACGGGAATGAGATCTAAAAAAAAGAAGTCCGCCTCTTGAAGATCAAACTGGTTTTTTAATTGGTCAAATTTCTCTGCCGGAATCATGTGATAAGCTGGTAAAAAGTCGATGAGTTAAATCCCATAGCAAAAGTATAGCATTGCATTCATACTCTACCAATGATCGGTAGGACTTCGCTTGTGAATTCTTGAATAAATCTCTACAGGACATTAATAATGTTAGAACAATATAGACAACATGTGGCTGAACGCGGCGAACAAGGCATCGCGCCTAAGCCCTTAGACGCCGACCAGGTGGCGGCTTTGGTTGAATTGATTAAGCAGCCGCCGACGGGCGAGGAAGCTTTTTTATTGGATTTGCTCAGCAATCGTGTTCCGGCCGGCGTTGATGATGCGGCTTATGTGAAGGCCGGTTTTTTGGCGGCTGTCGCCAAGGGAGAAGCGGCTTCGCCTGTTTTAAGTCCTGAACAAGCAACCCGGTTATTGGGTACCATGTTAGGCGGCTATAATATTGCGCCGTTGATTGAGCTATTGGATAACAATGCGTTGGCGCCGTTAGCGGTTGAAGCCTTGTCGCATACTTTATTGGTATTTGATGCTTTTCATGATGTGCAGGAGAAAGCCGATGCCGGAAATGCTTATGCCGCTCAGGTGTTGCAGTCTTGGGCCGATGCTGAATGGTTTACCGCCAAACCGGAGGTTGCGGAAAAATTGACAGTCACGGTTTTTAAAGTCACCGGCGAAACCAATACCGATGATTTGTCGCCGGCGCCGGATGCCTGGTCGCGCCCGGATATTCCTCTGCATGCCAAAGCAATGTTGAAAATTCCGCGAGAGGGAATCAGCAATGCTGTCGATCAGGTTGAGGAGCTTAAGCAAAAAGGTTTTCCCGTTGCTTATGTCGGTGATGTGGTAGGCACCGGTTCTTCCCGTAAATCAGCGACTAATTCTGTTTTGTGGCATATGGGCGATGATATTCCTTACATCCCTAATAAGCGAGCAGGCGGCGTTTGTATCGGCGGGAAAATTGCGCCTATATTCTTCAATACGATGGAAGATTCCGGGGCTTTGCCGTTTGAATGCGATGTCGCTCAAATGAATATGGGCGATGTGATTGATATTTATCCGCACGAAGGTTTGGTTAAGCGTCATGATAGCGATGAAGTTCTTTGCGAATTTTCTTTAAAAACCAACGTTATTCTGGATGAAGTGCGAGCGGGTGGACGCATTCCGCTCATTATCGGACGAGGACTCACTGAAAAAGCGCGGCAAGCTTTAGGTTTGCAGCCTAGCGATGTATTCAACAAGCCTGTAGCGAAAGAGGATAGCGGCAAAGGTTATACCTTGGCCCAGAAAATGGTGGGGCAGGCTTGCGGCGTAGAGGGCATAAGAGCGGGTACTTATTGTGAGCCGAAAATGACTACGGTGGGTTCGCAAGACACCACCGGGCCGATGACGCGCGATGAATTAAAAGATTTGGCTTGTTTAGGTTTTTCGGCTGATCTGGTGATGCAATCATTTTGCCATACGGCGGCGTATCCTAAACCGGTTGATGTGGAAACGCAGCATACTTTGCCCGGTTTTATTATGAATCGCGGCGGGGTTTCTCTAAGACCCGGCGACGGCGTGATACATTCCTGGTTGAACAGAATGTTGCTGCCGGATACAGTCGGCACCGGCGGTGATTCACATACCCGTTTTCCGATCGGTATTTCCTTCCCGGCCGGTTCCGGTTTGGTGGCTTTTGCGGCGGCGACCGGCGTGATGCCGCTGGATATGCCGGAGTCTGTTTTAGTGCGTTTTAGCGGTGAAATGCAACCCGGCATCACTTTGCGCGACTTAGTGAATTCGATTCCTTACGCGGCGATACAGCGAGGTTTGTTGACTGTTGAAAAGAAAGGTAAGAAAAACGTCTTTTCCGGTCGCATTCTGGAAATTGAAGGCTTGCCGGATCTGAAAGTCGAGCAGGCTTTTGAATTATCCGACGCCTCCGCCGAGCGTTCTGCAGGCGGCTGTACGATTCGCTTGGGCGAGGAGCCGATTCGCGAATATTTAAGCTCTAATATTACTTTATTGAAGTGGATGATTGCCGAAGGCTACGGCGATGCGCGCACTTTAAAACGCCGCATAGAAAGCATGGAGTCGTGGTTGGCTGAACCGGCGTTAATGGAGCCGGACGCAGATGCTGAGTATTTTGAGATTATTGATATTAATATGAGTGAAATCAAAGAGCCGATTTTAGCCTGCCCGAATGATCCTGATGACGTGAAAACTCTGTCTGAATTGGCGGGCACCCAGATTGATGAGGTCTTTATTGGCTCATGTATGACCAATATCGGTCATTTCCGAGCGGCGGGCAAATTATTGCAACAGCAAAGCGGGGAGTTGCCGACTCGTTTGTGGGTTGCGCCGCCGACCAAAATGGATCAAACGCAATTGACCGAGGAAGGCTATTACAGTACTTTCGGCAAAGTAGGCGCCCGCACCGAAATGCCGGGCTGTTCATTATGTATGGGCAATCAGGCCAGAGTGGCGGAAAATTCTACAGTGGTTTCCACGTCTACGCGTAACTTTCCAAATCGCTTGGGTAACGGCGCCAATGTTTACTTGGCTTCAGCCGAATTAGCCGCTGTTTGTTCTTTATTGGGTAAGATTCCCTCCTTTGATGAGTATATGCAGTATGCTGATTCTTTGAGCGACTCTGCTGAAGATACCTATCGCTATTTGAATTTTGATCAAATAGAAACCTATCAAGAAAAGGCCGAGAAAGTTTAAGATTGTTGAATAGTAAGAACTAAACTTCGTGCGGTTAAGGTTGCGGTTTTTTATCGGTAAAATAATATCTCGCTATAAAACCGGCGCCCGTTGCCGCGCGATGTATATCACTTTGCAATGTCGACAGCTTTATTGATCAAATTGGCATGCTAAAAAAATTTTTTGCGCGTTCAAAAAAAGTTGTTCCCCAGGAAACCTTGGCCTTGGAGCCAGTTGTTGATTTAAAAGCACAATATCGCTCCGATTTGAAATTAAAAGGATTTGTCGCCGATTCATATCAATTGGCTGTTTTGGAATATCTGCAAGATTTACTGGCGGTAATCAGGTTGCGGCAATCTGATTTAAACCTTGTTCAAGCAAGGCACGCCGTCAAACATTTATATATATACGGCGGTGTTGGTCACGGTAAATCCATGTTGATGGATATTTTTTTTCAGGCCTGCCCGATAGAGAAAAAACGGCGCGTGCATTTTCATGCCTTCATGAAAGAAGTGCATGAGTTTTTTCATCAACTGGAACCCTCTCAGCGACATAATAAAGTGGAGCGCTTGGTCAATGAAATCAGTCGTTCCGTCGAAGTGTTATGTTTCGATGAGTTGCATATTACCGATATTGCCGATGCAATGATTATAGAGAGACTATTTCGTTGTTTATCCGCGAAAGAAATCATTATCATTATGACTTCAAACCGGCAGCCGCCGGATTTATATAAAGGCGGCGTATTGCGGGATCAGTTATTGGGGTTTGTCGATTTTTTGCAAACGCATTCGGAAATTGTTGAGCTTAAAGGGGATATTGATTATCGAACGCTAAACAATGAAAAAGCGGAGCAGCGTTATTATTTTCCATTGAATAATAGCAGCGAAGATTTTATTTTACACAGTTTTCTGGCGCATAGTCGGGCGGATAAATTAACGCCGGGCTCAATACAAGTTTATGGGCGTACCGTTAAATTTAATGCTGTTCATAAAGATGTTTTATTAACTTCTTTTGCCCAGCTTTGCCAGAAAAATTTGGCGGCTGCGGATTATTTAAAAATCGCTGAAAGTTTTAAGATCGTCGTGATGTCGGGCGTTCCTGTATTGACTCCTGAACGCAGTCATCATGCTAAACGTTTTGAAACCTTGATTGATGCGCTATATGAGCATAAAGTATTATTTATTTGTAGTGCGGAAGCGCCGCCGACTACACTCTATTTACACGGTGAAGGCTCGTTTGAGTTTCAACGTACAGTTTCGCGGTTAATGGAGATGCAGGCGGATACTTATCCAGGATCCTGAGAGTGTTAATTTTCGTTCTTGGAATGATAGGAGTTGTTTATGAAATGGTGGTTTATTATTTTTGTGTTTATGATTAATCCTGCATACGGAATAGCATTTAAATGTAAAAAAAAACGGTAAAACGCATTATCAACAATGGCAATAGAAAAACGTTCACATCAAAGATTTGTCCCGGAAGGGTTGTTGGCCGATATTAAAATTATAGCTGCACAAAGCGGCGTTATTCAGATTACTCAAGGCGTCGTGATGGATATGAGTTATACCGGCATTAGGATACATTTATTAACGCCACTGTCTTTGGAAATCGGTTCACTGCAAATAAAAATAACCTTAACTATGCCTGAATCCGGCATCCCAATAACAATTAACGGTATGATAAAAAGAATTTCTGATGATATCGAATTGGGTTGCTATTTCGGAAATAATCACCTTGAAAATGATTTGGATCCGTTAATGTTTGAGTGTGTTAAACTGGTCAAAATTCCTCGTTAACTCAATAATTTCTTTTTGATGGCATGGTTTTTCAAAAGGTGTTTTATTCTGACGGGTTGATTTTAGCGTTAGACTGAGAAGCCAAATGGACTATGGAATATTACAGCATATTTAGTTATTTAACTGCGGCTTTGGGCTATTTCGCTCTGCTCATTGTATTAGTTATTAATCGAAAAAATAATACGCTGACTTTACCTTTTTCTATTGCCGTTTTGATTTCCATAGTGTGGGCGGCTTATTCGGCTTATGCTGTTAAAAGTGTAAATTTATACGTTTTTGACGCCTTACCTTTTGAGACTTTGAGAAACGGCGCCTGGTATTATTTTATTAGCGTACTCATTTCTCAGCAGTTGTTTAACAGTCCCTATCGATTTTTGAGGGAATACTGGCAGCCTCAGGCTATGCTGATTCTAATAGCTTTGGTTTTCTGGTTTGAAGTACATGAAAGTTCGCGATATTGGCTATATCAGCTAGTCGGTTTTGATTTCAGGATTTATGCGCATCTTGGTTTTGCCATTATCGGCTTTTTTCTGGTCGAACAATTATACCGAAACGCCTATTCGGAGCAGCGTTGGCATATCAAGTTTATTTGTATTGCATTGGATGCGATGTTTGTTGTGGATTTTATTATTTACAGTAAGTCTTTGCTATTTCATCAATTGGACTTGGACTTATGGAATGCTCGCGGTTTGGTTAATGGCGTGTTGGTTCCCTTATTGGTTTTGTCTGTTAATCGCTTAAACATAGAGCCCTATAAATTTAAAGTTTCTAAACAAGTCATTTTCCACACTACGGCTTTAATTGGCGCCGGCGTATATTTATTGCTCATGTCTTTTATGGGCTTTTATATTCGCGATTATGGTGGAAGCTGGGGAAGCATTGCGCAGACAGGCTTTATTGTGATTGCCATTTTATTACTCTTGGTATTCTTTTCATCCGGTAAGGCCCGGGCGGTTTCTAAAATATATTTAACTAAACATTTTTTTCAACACCGTTATGATTATCGGGATGAATGGATCAAATTAAGTAAAAACCTTTCTCAATTGCATTCGCTTAATGAAATTTCCGGCTTTATTGTTTCGACCATGTCTGATTTGGTTGATAGTTCGGGAGGCGGAATCTGGTTGAAAAATGAGCAAGGCGATTATTATCTAGCCGAAGAATTGAGTTTGGGGTTTGATGGCCTGAATTTAATCAAGAAAAGTGACTATTTGGTTCGGTTTATCATTAAAACTCAGTGGGTTATCGATTTTGTGGAATACCATAATCAACCTGAAATGTATGAGGAGTGTAATTTGCAGGAGTGGCTGGAACCTGAAAGAGGTATCTGGTTGGTGGTGCCGATTTTTATTCAAAATCAATTGGAAGCTTTAGTTATTTTAAGTAAGCCTCGCGTAACCAGGCAGATTGATTGGCAGGATCATGATTTGTTGAAAACCGCTGCAATGCAATTGGGGACGGCGTTGGCTTTAACCAAAGCGAGCGATGACTTGAGCAGGTCTCGACAATTTGAGGCGTATAATCGACTTTCGGCATTTTTAGTTCATGATTTGAAAAACCTGGTAGCTCAAATAGCGCTGATTGTAAAAAATTCGGAAAAGCATAAAGCTAATCCGGAGTTTATTGATGATTCAATTGAAACGTTAGAGAATGTTGTCAGTAAAATGCAGCGAATTTTAAATCAATTGAAAAAGGATCATCAGCGTTTTCAAGAACCAGCTCAGAAAATTGATTTGATTAAGTTAATTCATGAGGTTGTTAAACTACTCAAGAACAAAAAACCGGTTCCGGAAATATCTATCAATACGGATTATTGTCAAATTGAGGGCAATGTGGAAAAAATGAGCAGTGTTTTTACGCATTTATTACAGAACGCGCAAGACGCCACAGATGATTCAGGTTGGGTTAAGATATCCTTGCAAAACCATCAAGGTATGGCTGAAATAACAATTAGCGATAACGGCTGTGGAATGGATGAGCTGTTTATACAGCAACGTTTATTTAAACCGTTTGATACGACTAAAGGAAATGCCGGCATGGGAATCGGCGTTTACGAAGCAAAAGAATACGTACAGCAGCATTCGG
Source organism: Methylococcaceae bacterium (assembly GCA_006844585.1). Taxonomy (GTDB): domain Bacteria; phylum Pseudomonadota; class Gammaproteobacteria; order Methylococcales; family Methylomonadaceae; genus Methylomarinum. Next base: position 58,419 of record SPJM01000244.1, read on the forward strand.
GGTCAATTAATGTGGAAAGCAAAATAGGCGAGGGTACAATTTTTTTACTGAAATTACCTTTAATTTATTGAGTAGTTAGTGATAGACTCTATTATCAACATGATAAATTAATGCTTAGTTTTATAGTTAGGGAGTGCATGAGTTATATAACTCATATTCCTATGGGCTGTAATGTGGTCTTTGGCGCTAATTCAGGTGTGTCATTTCTTTGTTAGAAAAATGCAATTCTATTTAACTGGCTAAAAAAATTAATTGTGAGCGATAAAAAAACAATATTAATTATCGAAGATGATGCAGGGCTTCAGAAACAATTAAAATGGGGGCTTGTAGAAAAATATCAGGTGGTGATTGCCGGTGATAGAGACGAGGCTTTAACTGCTTTGCGGCGCTACATGCCGTCAGTTATTACACTAGATTTGGGATTGCCGCCTGATCCGGCAAATGCAAGCGAAGGGATAAAAACCTTACAAGACATTCTAGAACTGGCGCCGACCACTAAAATTATTATTGTTACCGGTAATGATGATAGGGATAACGCGATTGAGGCCATTGCTTTAGGCGCTTATGACTTTTACCAAAAGCCGGTTGATATTGAAGTGCTATCTTTGATTATAGACCGGGCTTTTCAACTGGATGCATTGCAAAAAGAAAAGAATCGCTTATCGCAACAGTTCAAGCAATCTTTGTCGGGCGTCATTGGCGTTAGTGAGACTATGCAGGAACTGACCAAAATGGTTGAAAAAATTGCCCCTACTCAAGTAACGGTTTTATTATTAGGCGAAAGCGGCACAGGCAAGGAGGTTATGGCAAAAGCCATTCATGGTTTGAGCGACCGCGCTGATATGCCTTTTATTGCGGTTAACTGTGCGGCGATTCCGGAAAATTTGTTGGAAAGCGAATTGTTTGGGTATGAAAAAGGCGCTTTTACCGGCGCAAGTAAACAAACTAAGGGTAAAATTGAGTATGCGAATCAAGGCACTTTTTTTCTTGACGAAATAGGCGATTTGCCTTTTTCATTACAAGCGAAATTATTGAGGTTTATTCAAGAGCGCAAAATAGAGCGGTTAGGCGGTCGCGAATCCATTGATGTCGATGTACGCATCATTTGCGCTACCCATCAGAATATTAAAGAGTTTATTGATCAGGGTAAGTTTAGAGAAGACCTGTTTTATCGAATCAGTGAAATGGTATTGCTTATTCCGCCTTTAAGGGAAAGGGAAGGAGATGCGATTATCATCGCCAGGTCATTATTGTCGAAATATTGTTCGGAAAATAGTAAAAAAATTAACGGTTTTACAGACGATGCGGCTATGGCGATACAAAATT
>SPJM01000245.1 GCA_006844585.1 Methylococcaceae bacterium
CGAACTTTTAGTTGCTGAATTTCTTGTTGGTCTGCCGTTAACGCTGGACTTGTCGTAGGGGTAATGCCTCCGCGCTCTGCTTTTAATTGATCGACCCATCGGCGTAAAGCAGTGGAACCAATGCCCATTGCTTCACATGCCTCTTTGTACGTATAGCCTTGGTCAACTATTAAACTGGCCGCTTCAAGTTTGAATTCTGCACTGAAACTTCTTCTTTTCGTCATTTATATTTTCTCGTTCATTGATTGAGGTATTTTACTCCTATCAATGTGTCCAAGATTATTAAACCACTACACCGCGTCTCGAATCAAGACGCAGAGCGTCATCCCAGGCATTCCCACGCAGAGCGTGGGAACGATGAGCCGTCTATTTTCCCACTGAGGCTCCGCGTCTCGAAACAAGACGCAGAGCGTCATCCAGGCATTCCCACGCAGAGCGTGGGAACGATGAGCAGTCTGTTTTTCCACTGGCTTTTTTTATTGCTGACAAGCTTGCCAACTCCTCATAAATATGTTTTTTCCGTTAGGATGCAGGGCTATGAAAAAACGAATTCTTTATATCGCCGCTTATGATATTCGTCATGCTAAACGTTTGCGTCGGGCATTAAAAGTGGTGCGCCAATATGCATCCGGCGGTCAAAAGTCCGTTTTTGAATGTTTTTTAACGCCTGCCGAAAAAAAGGATTTACTGAATGAAATTGAAACAGTGCTGGATTGCAGTGAAGACAGTTTCTTTTTATTAAGGCTGGATCAGCGCTGTACGGTGATGACTTTTGGCAAGGCGGTTCCGCCGCAAGACGGCAGTTTCTATTATGTGGGGTAATATGAGCACCTTGTATTTGGATCGAAAAAATTTAACGGTAAAGCTGGATGGCGGCGCGATGGCTTTATATGAGGAGGGCGAAAAACGCGGAACAGTGCCGTTAACGCTTTTGGAGCGCATGGTAGTGCGGGGCAATATTAATGTTGAAAGTCGTTTGTTATGTGAAATGGGGAAACGAAAAATTGATGTGATTTTTTTATCCGCTCGGCATTCATATGAATCGGCAATGGCCTTTTCCCATTCTCATAACGATGTGCGGCGTCGATTAAGTCAGTATCAATCTTATTGGAATGAGACTCAACGGCTCATGTTAGCGACTGAATTGGTTGCGGCAAAATGCGCAAAACAATCTCAGTACTTAAAGCGTGCTTTAACATTACGCCCTGATAAGCGTCGGCAGCTTTTTAAAGGCGTTAAGGTTTTGCAAAATATTATTGGGCAGTTGGATAGTTCGATGGCGATAGATCGTTTGAGAGGGTTGGAAGGGAGCGCTGCAGCGCATTATTTTTCCGCCTATCAAGCTTTATTCGCGGCAAAGCTGGGTTTTAACAAACGTCAGCGCAGACCGCCGCCTGATCCGGTGAATGCCTGCTTGTCCTTGGGGTACACTTTGCTGCACTTTGAAGCGGCGACAGTTTGTCGACAAGTGGGTTTGGAACCTTTTTTGGGGTTTTATCATGAACCGGCGTTCGGACGCGAATCTTTGGCCTGTGATTTGATCGAGCCGTTGCGACCGCGATTGGATGAGTGGGTCTGGCGTTTGTTTCGGGATAAGCAGTTGGATAGCGCACATTTTTTTAGCGAAAATCAGCGCTGTTTATTGAATAAAGCCGGCCGTAAAATTTTTTATGCGCAGTACGAGTTGTTTTGTCATCCCCTGCGGCGATTGTTGCGCTTGCAGGGTTATCGCTTGGCGCAATTTTATTTACAATCGGCGGAGGCGGATTTTAAATGAGATCTTTATATTTAACAGCTTGTCTTGGGATGCAGGTGGTTTACGATGAACCGGCGCTGGTTGTGTGTAGTCCAGAAAAAACAAATCAACTATTTCCACTGGTCAGGATTTCCAATGTTATTGTCACCGGGTTTGTGGAATGGAGTACCGAGGCTTTTTTAGCTTGTGGGGAGGCTGGGGTTTCGGTCGTTTTTTTGGATGGAGATGGAAAAGTGAAGGGGCGTTGGTCGGCGGTGTGCAGTTCTCAGTACGCGGTATTGGAATCGGTATTTCAACGTCTAGGTCAGCCGAGAAGTGAGATAAAATACCGGAATTGGTTGAACGGCATGCGTCGTTTGGCGGTCAGAAGCGCGGCCAGGCGTTTGGGGTTTACCGATTGGCGAAATATGGATTCTGATGCATTAAATTTCTGGTCGGTAGAACATCTTGGCGTTGAATGGCAAGCTATTCGACATTGGCTGGAAGGCGCGCTGAACGGTTGGGTTTTGCATCAACTTCAACAATTCGGACTTAATGCCGAAGTTGAGCAACAGTTATCGATATGTTTGGTTGATGATCTTGCCGGGTTATTGGTTGTTGATTTTTTGCCTATGCTTTTTGCAATGCAACGACAAAATTTATCTCTACCCTGCGGGGAAAGTTTAGCTGGATTATTGGAAGGGCGTAAAGCCAGGCTGGAAAATCTGTTGAATGCTCTGCTGAGTAAGTTGCATGATTGTTTTACGGAGATCCATTAATGGCGATGCATCAACCGGCGCAGTTTTTGGTTTGCTATGATATTTCTGATCCTAAGCGATTACAGCGTATTCATCGGGCGTTGAAGAAGGAGGGGTTTCCGATTCAGTATTCGGTGTTTTCGGTGGTGATGAGTCAGGCGAAGATCGGCCTATTTATGCAGCGGCTGGCGTTGCTGATGGATCAGCATGAGGATGATTTGCGTTGTTATCGTTTACCGGCGGATATGCAATGCGCTACATTGGGTCGGCAAATGTTTCCTGATGATGTCATGTTGGTTGCGAAAGGCGTGCCGCAGTTTATGTGGCCTACAAATGTTTAATCTTATTATCATGCCAGGAATGATCAAAATTTTGTTGAAAAACATTGACTAAACAAGAATAGATGTTTATTATAAGCCGGATATTGATATACGGTTAGTCAGAAATAAGCAAGCGAATGGAGCCCCGATTTATGGGGTTTTTTACTTTCTGGGTTTGAGGATTTCATTGCTTATGACTAATCTGGACTGTTATGGAAGAGCCTGTGGGCTCTTTTTTTTTGTTTGTAATAAGGTGATTAGATGAAACAGGCTCCTGGGCATTTGGTGGATTTAATTGAGCCGATTGTTGAAGGTCTAGGGTATGAATGCGTCGGAATAGAGTTTAACTCGCATCCGAAAAACGGTATGTTGAGAGTTTATATAGATTCAGAGAACGGTATTTTATTGGATGATTGTACCCGTGTCAGCCATCAGTTAAGCGGCATGTTGGATGTTGAAGACCCGATTCAGGGTGAATATAACCTCGAAGTGTCGTCGCCGGGAGCGGATAGGCCGTTTTTTAAATTATCGCAATTCGAAAGATTTGTCGGTAGTTTGGTTGATGTCAATTTATTTACCCCGATTAATAAGCGTAGAAAATTAACCGGCGCCATTGTAAAGGTGGAAGATGATGTGATTTTTCTGCAGGAGCAGGATGAGATTCATGAAATACCATTTAAAGCAATGAGCAAAGCGCGCTTAGTGCCTGATTTTTCACTCAATAAAGGAGTTCGCAGTGGCAAATAAAGAAATTTTGTTGGTTGTTGATGTTTTTGCAAATGAAAAAGAAATTGATAAAGAGATTGTGTTTCAGGCCATTGAGTCCGCCTTAGAAGCTGCTGCGATTAAACGCCACACCAATCAAATTAAAGTCAGAGTTGAAATTGATAGAGTTACCGGAGATTATGATACTTATCGCCGCTGGGAAGTGGTTGAGCCGAATGATGAAATAGACGGCGATGTTGAGTTTCCGGACTCGCAGATATTATTGGAAGCGGCCCAGATTGATAGCCCGGATATTAAAGTCGGCGATTTTGTGGAAGAACAGATTGAGTCGGTGGCGTTTTGTCGGATTGCCGCGCAAACCGCTAAACAGGTCATTATCCAGAAAATTAGAGAAGCGGAAAGAAAGAAAATTGTTGCCGCTTATGAAGATCGTGTCGGCGAGTTGCTGACGGGTACGGTGAAACGCTTGGAAAAAGGCAGCGTTTATTTAGATTTGGGCGGACATGTAGAAGCGTATATTGCCCGCGAAGAAATGATTCCTCGCGAATCCGTGCGTATCGGCGACCGCATCCGCGGCTATTTAAAAGCAGTGCGTTCGGAACCGCGCGGGCCGCAATTGTTTGTCAGCCGCACCGCACCGGAATTATTGTTGGCGCTGTTTCGACTAGAGGTGCCGGAAGTCGGCGAAGGCGTTATCGATGTCTTACGTGCGGCGCGTGATCCGGGCTCCCGCGCTAAAATAGCCGTACGCAGTTATGATCCGCGCCTGGATCCGGTGGGCGCTTGCGTGGGCATGCGCGGCTCCAGGGTTCAGGCGGTATCAAATGAGTTGGCCGGTGAGCGGGTTGATATTATTCTATGGAACGAAAATGACGCCCAGTTTGTGATAAACGCGATGTCGCCTGCTGAGATTCAGTCGATTGTGGTGGATGAAGATAAACACAGTATGGATGTGGCGGTGGCGACTGATAATTTGTCGCAAGCAATTGGACGCGGCGGGCAGAATGTGCGTTTGGCGACCGAATTGACCGGTTGGGAATTGAATGTGCAGGATGCGCAGGCGGCTGAAAAAGAACAGGGTGATGCGTCGGCCAAAATTAAGGATGAGTTCATTGATCAATTGGATGTTGATGAGGAGATTGCTCAGTTGTTGGTCGATGTCGGTTTGACTAATGTTGAAGAAATTGCTTATGTGCCGGTCGATGAAATGTTGGAAATTGAAGGTTTCGATGAAGAGTTGGTGGATGCGTTAAGAAGCCGGGCGAAAGATGCTCTGTTGATTAGTGCGATTGCTTCCGAAGAAAAAATCGAAACCTCTGAACCGGCGGAAGATTTGTTGGCGATAGAGGGTATGGATGATGAGTTGGCGCATGAAATGGCGGCCAACGGCATTATAACCATGGATAATTTAGCGGAGCAGGCGATTGATGATATTCTGGAGTTTACCGGAATGACTGAAGAGAAGGCGGCGAAATTGATTATGATAGCTCGCGAACCTTGGTTCGCAAATGAGCAGGCAGAAAAGTAGGGGAGAGCGTATGAGTGAAAAAACTGTTGAGGAATTGGCCAAAGTTGTTGGGATGCCGTTGGATCGCTTCTTGGAACAATTGGAAGAAGCGGGATTGAAAAATCACTCCCCTGAAGATGTCGTCAGTGAAGATGAAAAAGTTAAACTGTTGGCGCATTTAAGAAAGCGTCATGGTAAGTCAGATGGTGATGATGCGGCGACGCCTAAACGAATTACTTTAAAAAGGCGTAAAGTGACTGAGCTGAAGCAGGCGACAACGCCGGGTTCGGCCACTAAAACGGTTAATGTAGAGGTTCGCAAAAAGAAAACATATATTAAGCGTAGCGAAACTAATACGGCCGAGCAAGAGCAAGAAGCCTCGAAAGCCAAGCAGGCTTTGGATGATCAGCAACAACACATTGCTGAAGAGGAGGCTGTACGCCAACATCAGGAAGCCAAACTGAAAAAATTGGCTGAAGAAAAGAAACAGCAGAAAGAAGCGGCCGAATTGGCTAAAAAACAAGCTGAGCAAGAAGCGGCGGTTAAACAGCAACAGCAGGAGGCTAAAGAGGAAGAAGCTGAGCCGGTTGTTGAAGCTGTTGCAGAAAAGAAAGCTGAACAAGCAGAGCCGGTGGTTGTTGAGCAAGCGGCTGAAGAGAAAAAGCAGCCGGTGGAAGCTAAAGCTAAGGAAGCGGTTGCAGAAGAATCCGCAGAGCCGAAATTGTCGGAAAAAGAATTAAAGGCGAAAAAGCTAGAGGAAGAGAAAAAACAACGTCAAGAGGCTTCTGTCCAACGGATGGCGGAAAAAGTCAGAAAACAGGCTGAAGCCAAAAAACAAGGTCAACAAAAGAAAAAGACCGCCGGTCCCGCTGCCGCTCGTCCGGGACGAAATGCCGATCCGGCGAAAGCGAAGCAGGATAATGATGGCGGTGGACGCAAAGGGCGCGGCAAGAAGGGCAAACAAAGCCGTAGGGACAAAGAAAGGGATGAAAAAGAATTGTCCTTAAATGCCAAACATAAGTTTGAAAAGCCGGTCGCGCCGGTGATAAAAGATATCGCTATTCCTGAAAATATTATTGTTTCGGATTTAGCGCAAAAAATGAGCATCAAAGCCGCCGAAGTCATTAAGCATTTGATGAAATTGGGTATTATGGCGACCATTAACCAAAGTATCGATCAGGAAACGGCGGTGATTTTGGTTGAAGAATTGGGGCATAACCCGGTCATGCAAAGTGAGGATGATCTGGAACAGGAAATGCTTGCAGAAGTGACTGGCCCGGAAGATGATCGGGAACAGAAGCTGCGTGCGCCGATTGTAACGATTATGGGGCATGTTGATCACGGTAAAACCTCGCTATTGGATTATATTCGTGAAACCCGCGTGGTGGAAGGCGAAGCAGGCGGTATTACCCAGCATATCGGAGCCTATCAGGTGATTACCGATCACGGCTCGGTAACCTTTTTGGATACTCCGGGACACGCCGCGTTTACTGCGATGCGGGCGCGCGGCGCCGAATTGACGGATATTGTTATTGTGGTGGTGGCTGCCGATGACGGGGTGATGCCGCAAACTAAAGAGGCGATTGAGCATGCTCGCGCCGCTGAAGTGCCGTTGATTATCGCGATTAATAAAATCGATAAGCCGGAAGCGAATCCTGATAAGGTGATGCAGGAGTTGGCGACGATTAATGTTGTGCCGGAGGAATGGGGTGGTGATGTTCAGTTCTTGAAAGTTTCCGCGAAAACCGGTGAAGGCGTTGATGATTTAATCGAGGCATTGATTCTGCAATCCGAGATTCTGGAACTGAAAGCGCCGGATGAAGGCGTTGCTTCGGGGATTTGTATAGAATCCCGTCTCGATAAAGGTCGCGGCGTTGTGGCCACAGTGCTGGTGCAAAAAGGCACCTTGAATAAAGGCGAGATTGTGCTTTGCGGCCATGAATACGGGCGGGTCAGAGCAATGTTTAATGAAAACGGCAAGGCCGTCAAGCATGCAGGGCCTTCGGCGCCGGTGGAGATTTTAGGTTTATCCGGCACGCCGGACGCCGGCGATGAGTTCTTGGTGGTGCCCAGCGATAAGGCGGCCAGAGAATTGGCCGAACACCGCGAAGATCGTAAGAAGAGTAGTAAACATGCCGCCCAGGCTGCGTCTAAATTGGATGAAGTTTTCTCGAAAATGTCCGAAGGCGAAACCGCAACGGTTAATTTGGTTATCAAAACCGATGTGCAGGGTAGTTTGGAAGCCTTGCGCGAATCTTTGGTTAAGCTTTCCTCCGATGAAGTGCAGGTTAAATGCGTCTATGGCGGGGTCGGCGGGATCAACGAAGGCGATGCTAATTTAGCATTGGCTTCCGGCGCCATTTTGATGGGTTTTAATGTGCGAGCCGATGCGGCGGCGCGTAAGTTGATCGAAGAAAAAGAAATCGATCTGCATTATTACAGTGTTATTTATGACGCCATCGATGAGGTAAAACGCGCGATCAGCGGTATGTTGTCGCCGGACATTCAGGAAAATATCGTCGGTTTGGCGGAAGTGCGGGATGTTTTCCGTTCACCGAAATTCGGTGCGATTGCCGGATGTATGGTAGTGGATGGTTTTGTGAAGCGTAATTTGCCGATCAGGGTGTTGCGCGACAATGTGGTGATTTACGAAGGCCAGTTAGAATCTTTGAGACGCTTCAAAGACGATGCTCTGGAAGTCAAAATGGGCATGGAGTGCGGTATCGGCGTGAAAAACTACAACGATGTCAAAGTCGGCGATCAAATCGAGGTTTATGAGCGCGTAGAAGTTAGACGGGAAGTCGAATAGATGGCGAATGAATTCGGGCGCAATCAGCGCGTTGCATCACAAATGCAAAAAGAATTGGCGGAAATTTTTCAACGAGATATTAATGATCCCCGGTTGGGGTTCATTACCGTCAATGAAGTTGTGTTAACGAAAGATTTAGCGGTGGCGAAAATTTATATTACCGTGTTGAACGCTGATGAAGCGGGCAAAAAGGAAAATATAAAGATATTGAATGAAATCGCGCCGGTGGTGCGTCATGACCTGGCTAAGCGCATGCGTTTAAGACATGTTTCCGAGTTGCGTTTTTATTACGATAACTCGTTTGATAACGGCATGCGCGTTGCTGAATTATTGAGCGAAGATCAGCAAAAGGATTAGGCGGGATGGCGAAACGAAAATCCGGGCGCAATATTCACGGAATATTGTTGCTGGATAAACGCGAAGGCGTATCTTCCAATCGCGCATTGCAGGAAGTTAAAAGACTTTTTAACGCCAATAAAGCCGGTCATACCGGTAGCCTGGATCCTTTAGCAACCGGCTTATTACCGCTGTGTTTCGGCGAGGCGACTAAGGTATCGGGTTTAATGCTGGATGATCATAAGCGCTATACGACCACAGTGAAGTTGGGCGTGATGACCGATACCGGCGACGGCGAAGGTCAGATTATCAAGCAAAAACTGGTTCCTGCGTTAAACGATGAAAAAATCAACGCTTGTTTAGATGCCTTTCACGGCGAGATTGAACAAGTGCCGCCTATGTACTCGGCATTGAAACATCAAGGCAAAAAGCTTTATGAATTGGCCAGAGCCGGAGTGCATGTCGAGCGTAAGGCGCGAACCATTGAGATATTTGAATTAAAGCTTCTTGCCGCGTCCGAAAATGAGTTGGAGCTTGATGTTTATTGCTCTAAAGGGACTTATATCCGCTCTTTAGCTGAAGACATCGGCGCTTATTTAGGGACTTGCGCGACGGTTAAAACATTGCGTCGCACCGGCGCCGGGCGTTTTTCCATAGATCAGGCATTGAGCTGGGAGCAGTTGCAAGCGATGAGTCCGACGCAATTGGAGTCCGCTTTAATTGATGTAGACGCTCCTTTGCAGACTATGCCAGCAGTGCATGTTTCACAAGACCAGGCTTTGTGCATTCGCCAGGGACAGCAGTTACATTTGAACGAGTCCATACAAGGTATGGTGAGAATGTATTGCGAACAGGTTTTTTTAGGTTTGGGGGAAATGCTAATGGATGGTAAACTAGCGCCCAAAAAATTGTTTCATTTGACGTGATTATACGTCAAAATTTTGGTGTCCGGTTGCTACACCCTATAGTGGAAACCGGGCTTTTTATGTTATTGAAAAATAACTTAATTTTTACTCATTGATAGGGATTTAAAAACTATGCCTTTTACAGCAGAACAAAAACAAGCCGTTATTGAAGAATACCGTATTTCAGAAACCGATACAGGTTCTCCTGAAGTGCAGGTTGCTTTATTAACTGCGCATATTACCCATTTAACTCCGCATTTTGCTGAGCACAAAAAAGACAATCATTCTCGTCGCGGTTTATTGAGAATGGTGAATCAACGTCGCAAATTGTTGGACTATCTGAAAAAGAAAGACGTGGCGCGCTATCGTACTTTAATCGAGCGTCTGGGTCTGCGTAAATAATTTGATGGAAACGGCGCTATAGCGCCGTTTTTTTATTATTTAATTTTTTTTCAAACAACCTTTTTATAAAGGAATCTTATAGTGAATCCTGTCAGGAAAGAATTTCAATATGGTGGGCGTAAAGTCACTCTGGAAACCGGAGAAGTCGCTCGCCAAGCAAACGGCGCCGTAATCATTGATGTGGAAGGCACATCTTTATTGGTTTCGGTGGTAGGTAAAAAAGAAGCGACGGGCGGGGATTTTTTTCCGCTGACCGTCAATTATCAGGAAAAAGCTTATGCAGCGGGTAAAATTCCTGGTGGTTTTTTTAAACGTGAAGGCAGACCTTCTGAAAACGAAACGCTGATTTCACGATTGATCGATCGTCCTATTAGACCTCTTTTTCCTGATGGTTATACCAATGAGGTTCAAGTCATTTTGACTGTGGTTTCCTTGAACCCGGAAGTAGATACCGAAATTCCTGCCATTTTGGGGACTTCCGCCGCATTGGCGGTATCCGGGTTGCCGTTTAACGGTCCGGTCGGGGCGGCTTGCGTCGGCTATCAAGAAGGCGAATATTTATTAAACCCTGCTGCTGAAGCTTTAAAAGAGTCTCAGCTGGCGTTGGTGGTTGCCGGTACTGAGCATGCTGTTTTAATGGTTGAATCAGAAGCTGATTTGCTGCCTGAAGAAGTTATGTTGGGTGCGGTGTTGTTTGGGCATGAGCACATGCAGGTTGCTATAAATGCGATTAAAGAATTTGCTGCTGAAGTAGCTACGCCTTCAATTGAATGGACTGCGCCGGAAGTAGACCAAACTTTGGAAAGCCAAGTGATAGCGGATGCGGAAGCCGACATTCGAGAAGCTTATCAAATTGCCGAAAAATTGGTCAGACAAGATCGCTTGGGCGAAATTCGTTCGGCGATTATTGAAAAATATACCGCAGATGAACAATATGAAGAGCTGAAGATTCGCGATATTCTTGAGCATTTGGAAAAGAAAATCGTGCGTGGTTCTATTTTGAATGACAGCAAGCGAATTGACGGTCGTGATTTAGATAAAGTCAGACCGATTTCCGTACGCACCGGCGTATTGCCGAGAACTCACGGATCGGCTTTGTTTACTCGCGGCGAGACGCAGGCTTTAGTGGTGACGACATTAGGCACCGATAGAGATGCGCAAATTATTGATGCCTTGGCCGGTGAATATAAAGATCCGTTTATGTTGCATTATAACTTCCCGCCATATTGCGTTGGGGAAACCGGTTTTGTCGGTTCGCCGAAACGTCGTGAAATCGGTCACGGTCGATTGGCTAAACGCGGGGTTGGCGCAATCATGCCGAATATGGATGAATTTCCTTATGTCATTCGGGTGGTTTCTGAAATTACCGAGTCCAACGGTTCCAGCTCAATGGCTTCGGTTTGCGGCACCAGTTTGTCGTTGATGGATGCCGGGGTGCCGACCAAAGCGCCGGTTGCCGGTATCGCGATGGGCTTGATTAAAGAAGGCGATCAGTTTGCGGTATTGTCTGACATTATGGGTGATGAGGATCATTTAGGCGATATGGATTTCAAAGTGGCGGGCGCCGAAGAAGGCATCACTGCTTTGCAAATGGATATCAAGATCGACGGCATTACCCCGGAAATTATGAAAGTGGCTTTGGATCAGGCGAAACAAGGTCGTTTACATATTTTAGGCGAAATGAATAAAGCCTTGTCGAGCAATCGTGAAGAAATGTCGGATTTCGCGCCGAGAATCATTACGATGAAAATCGACCCGAACAAGATTCGCGAGGTAATTGGTAAAGGCGGGGCGACCATTCGCAGTATTACCGAGCAAACCGGCGCCAGCGTTGATTTAACGGACGACGGCGTTGTTAATATTGCTTCCGTGGATAAAGCCGCCGGTGAAGAAGCGCGGACGATTATCGAAAAAATTACCGCTGAAGTTGAAGTCGGTAAAATTTACGAAGGAAAAGTGGTTCGTTTAATGGACTTCGGCGCTTTCGTAACGATTTTACCGGGCAAAGACGGCTTAGTCCATATTTCACAAATCTCTGAAGAACGCGTTGAAAAAGTCAGCGATAAGTTATCTGAAGGCGATGTGGTTAAAGTGAAAGTACTGGAAATCGACCGTCAAGGACGGGTGAGATTGAGTATGAAAGCAGCGGATGTTGAATCCGAAGCCTAAAATTGCGCTGATTTTCGTTTAAAAAATAAAAAAGGGCTGGAAAGCCCTTTTTTTATGTGCTGTTGGGAAGCTGGGGCTTCCAGAACAAGTTTCCCAAGCAGGAGCTTGGGAAACAGCAAAAATCAGTACCACATAAATAATTGATAAATTGAGGCGCAGGCTAAAGCCTGCGCCCCAAGTTTTTGAATATTATTTATTATCGGACTGAAGTCCGACTTACGATTTGCCTATACGGTACAGTGTATGTACAGTTAAATAAGCTGGGTAAAATATGCAGGAAAAAATAACTTTTGACCCATTGTGCCGCTTGTGTCCGCGTTTGGCGGTTTTTTTGGATGAAGTCAAACTCAAGCATCCGCAATATCATGCCGCGCCGGTGGCGGCGTTCGGCGATAATAAGCCTAAATTATTGATTGTCGGTTTAGCGCCGGGTATGCATGGGGCAAACGCCACCGGCAGGCCGTTTACCGGCGATTACGCGGGTTTGCTGCTGTATCAAACGCTTTATAAGTTTGGTTACGCCAATCAAGCGGAATCTACGGCATTGGATGACGGTTTACAGTTGAAGGATTGTAAAATTACCAATGCGGTCAAATGTCTGCCGCCGCAAAATAAACCGCTGGGTGTTGAGATTAATCAATGTAATGGTTTTTTGGCGCTGGAATTAGAACAGTTGACGGATGAGGCGATTGTCTTAGCTTTGGGCAATATCGCCCATCAAGCGGTGCTGAAGGCCTATGGTTTGAAATTAAGCGCGGCAAAATTCGCCCATAATAGCTGTTTTGCTTTGCCTGACGGTAAGACTTTGGTTAGCTCTTATCATTGCAGTCGTTACAATATTCAAACCAAAAGATTGACCGAGTCAATGTTCCATGATGTCTTTGAACAAATACGGCTATTGAGCTGAAAATCGCAGGCCGAGTTAAGGTGGTGGAAGAAAAACAGGCTGAACCGTTTGATGTTAAAGCGTTTTTAAAAACGCTGACGCAAATGCCGGGCATTTATAAAATGCTGGATGAAAAGCATGAAATCATTTATATCGGCAAGGCGAAAAATTTAAAAAACCGCGTTTCCAGTTATTTTCGCAGTCAATCCGCGTCACCTAAACAACAAGCAATGGTGGCGAAAATCGCAGCCATCGAGGTGACTGTTACCCATACCGAGGGCGAAGCTTTATTGCTGGAAAGCCAGCAAATCAAACGCTATAAGCCGCGCTATAATATTTGTTTGCGCGACGATAAGTCGTATCCTTATATTTTTATTTCCACCGAACATCCTTTTCCGCAAATTACTTTTCATCGCGGCGCGAAAAAACGTAAGGGTCAATATTTCGGTCCTTATCCCAGCGCCGGGGCTGTTAAAGAAACGCTGAAGCTTTTGCAAAAGATTTTTCCGGTGCGCCAATGCGATGATTCTTATTACAATAATCGCACCCGACCGTGCCTGCAATATCAAATCGAGCGCTGCACGGCGCCTTGCGTCGGCCTGGTAGCGAATGAGGTTTATCAAGAGGATTTGCAAAATACCGTCTTTTTTCTGCAAGGGAAAGGCAATCAGTTGATTGAATTATTGATTGAAAAGATGGAAAATGCATCTACTCGGTTGGATTTTGAGCAGGCGGCCGTTTACCGCGATCAGATTGTCAGATTGCGCTCTGTGTTGGAAAAACATTTTGTTCACGGCGAGAAGGGCGATGTGGATATTGTGGCCTGCGCCGCGAAAGCAGGCGTTGCTTGTGTGCAGGTGTTTTTTATTCGCAACGGTCAAAATCTGGGTAACAAGATTTTCTTTCCCAAAATGACGGATCAGTATGAGTCGGGCAGTATCCTGCAGGCGTTTATCAGTCAATATTATTTGGATAAACAGTTGCCTTATGAGTTAATTGTTAGTCATCCGCTGGCAGAAACAGATTTGTTGACGGAAGTATTATCAGCGCAAGCTAAACATAATTTAAGCATTACCGCCAATGTGCGCGGCGAGCGTTTAAAATGGCTGCAAATGGCGATGACGAATGCCGAAAATGCGCTCAATAGTAAATTGGCCGACAAACAAGGCGTTTATGCGCGTTTTTTAAGTTTACAGGAAGAGTTGGGTTGTCCGGATGTGCCTGCGCGGCTGGAATGTTTTGACATCAGCCATACCCAAGGCCATCAAACAGTGGCTTCATGCGTTGTTTTTGATCGGGAAGGACCGGTCAAATCGGCTTACCGGCGATTCAATATAGAAAATATTACCGCAGGCGATGATTATGCGGCTATTCATCAGGCTGTTTATCGACGTTTTAAACGTTTGAAAAAAGGCGAACATCCGGCGCCGGATATTCTCTTTATCGATGGCGGTCGCGGTCAGGTGAACGAAGCGCAAAAGGCGTTGGCGGAATTAGGGTTAAATGATGTTATGATAGTGGGCGTTTCTAAAGGTCCTGATCGTAAAGCCGGGATGGAAAAAATTATTTTGCCGGATCAACAACACGCTTTAGATGTCAATCCCGGCGCCAGCGCTTTATTGCTGATTCAACATATCCGCGATGAGGCGCATCGATTTGCGATCACAGGACACCGGCAGCGAAGGGCTAAGGCGCAGAAAAAATCGGTGCTGGAAAGCATCAACGGATTAGGGCCGAAAAGAAGACAGAATTTATTGAAACAGTTTGGGGGCCTACAGGGCGTATCAAACGCCGGGGTCGATGCATTGGCCGGCGTTGAAGGTATCAGTCGGCAATTAGCGCAAAGAATTTACGATATATTTCATCATCAAGATGGTTGATCAATTTAATTTACCCACCTATTTAACTTTACTACGCATCGCCATGATTCCTTTATTGGCGATTGTCTTTTATTTACCTTGGGAATATTCCAATATTGCCTGTACGGGTATATTTATTTTAGCCGGTTTTACCGATTGGTTGGATGGTTATTTAGCCCGAAAAATGCAGTTGGAAACCGCTTTCGGAGCCTTTTTGGATCCGGTAGCGGATAAATTGATGGTAACCATTGTTTTAGTTTTGTTAGTGCAGTCAGAGGCCTCGCTTTACCTGGCGATACCTGCTGCGGTTATTATCGGCAGAGAAATTACCATAGCTTCGTTGCGTGAATGGATGGCGGAAATCGGTCAACGGGCTAAAGTTAAAGTTTCACGTTTAGGAAAATGGAAAACCACCCTGCAAATGACGGCGATTGGTTTTCTTCTCTATCATGATGATGTGATCGGAATACCTGTCAATATTACGGGTTATATTCTGCTATATGGGGCGGCTATTTTAACTTTATGGTCTATGGTCAATTATTTGGTAGCCGCATTTGAAACTTTAAGAGAGTAGAGTTATTTATAAACCCCTTTTGGATTGTTTTTGGAATTTGCTTATGCGATTTCACCCATTCAAAAAGAGTATAAATAGTTTTATGGAAAAGATTAACGGTTGATCAAACCGTGTATTAAACACATGGATAATGAAAATAAAGAACAACAAAAGACAGTGTTGACTAAAGATGATGTTTTACTGACTTCGCTAAAGCTTTTTGCCGATAAAGGCTATTTCAATACATCATTAACTGATATTAAAGACGCATTGGAGATAAAAACCACCCGCGGCATTTATCAACATTTTAAAACTAAGCAGGCAATAGCTGAAACGCTGTATGAAAATATTTTGGATAGCCTGAGTATTTCAATTGATGATATAAGGCGACGCAACAGACGAAGTTCAGAGCAATTACGGGAGATAGTCGATTTATTGTTTAAATTAACCGATGAGGCTCCGGAAGTGATGAAGTTTTTATTGCAGTTGCGGGTTGAGGAATTTCTGCCTGAACAAAAACCGTTGATGGAAACGGCGCCGTATACCAAAATTAAGCGTATTTTTCAGAGCGGTATTAAGGAAGGCGAGTTGCGTTCAATTGATCCGAACTTGGCTTATGTGTATTTTTTCGGCATTATTAATCAGGCCTTAATTATGGTTTTGAATGGTGTATTGAATAAAAACGCCGATAGCTATCAATCTCAAGTGTGGATGACGGCCTGGGCCAGTATTGTAAAAAAATGATTATACTTCGCACGCATGTTGTAGGTCGGGCGTCAGCTCGACATAAGGCCGAATGTTTAACTTGTATGTTCGTTTAACACATACCCTATAATTTGATTACACGCTATAATGGCGGGTTTATTTACAGTAGATTAATGTAGTTGGAGTATCTACGAAACAATGACAGAGAAACTTTATATTCAAACTAATGGTTGTCAGATGAATGAATACGATTCCGATAAAATGCGGGACGTATTACAGGCATCTCATCATTTGGAAATGACCGATGATCCTGCACAAGCGGATGTTTTATTATTAAATACCTGTTCCATACGAGAAAAAGCTCAGGAAAAAGTGTTTTCGGCTATCGGTCGCTGGAAAAAAATCAAGGATAAAAAACCGGGAATTGTGATCGGCGTAGGCGGTTGCGTCGCCAGCCAGGAAGGCGAGGCCATACAAAAACGCGCGCCTTATGTTGATATTGTATTCGGGCCGCAAACCCTGCACCGATTGCCGGAGTTATTGAATCAAGCTCGCAACGAGCAGCGTAAGGTAGTCGATATTTCATTTCCGGAAATTGAAAAATTCGATGCCTTGCCGGAACCGAGAGCCGAAGGGCCAAAAGCCTTTGTTTCAGTCATGGAAGGCTGTAGTAAATATTGCACCTATTGCGTGGTGCCTTATACTCGCGGCGAAGAAATTAGTCGCCCGCTCAATGATGTTATCGCTGAAATCAGCTTTTTGGCTGAACAAGGTGTGCGGGAAATCAATCTATTAGGGCAGAATGTTAATGCTTTCCGGGGCGAAATGGAAGACGGCGAGATTGCCGATTTTAGTTTGTTGTTACATTATGTCGCCGCTGTCGAAGGCATAGAGCGGATTCGCTTCACAACTTCCCATCCACTGGAGTTCACTGATGATATCATCGAAGCGTTCGCAGAAATTCCGCAATTGGTGAATCATTTGCATTTACCGGTGCAAAGCGGCAATAACCGCATTTTATCGGAAATGAAAAGAGGGCATACGCGTGAGGAGTACCTTGAAATCATGCGAAAAATTAAAGCGGTGAGACCCGGGATTAGTTTGTCTTCCGACTTCATTATCGGCTTTCCGGGCGAAACCGAAGCTGAATTTGAGGATACTATGGCTTTGATTGAAGAAATCGGCTTCGATTTTTCCTATAGCTTCATCTTTAGCCCCAGACCGGGAACCCCGGCCGCGGACTATCCGGATGATGTCAGTGTTGATGAAAAGAAATTACGCCTGGCGCGCTTGCAAAAACGATTGGATGAGATGACGCAAGCGATTTCGCAATCTATGGTCAATACAGTTCAAAGTGTTTTGGTCGAAGGCAAATCGAAAAAGAATCCTTTATTTATGTCGGGCCGCACAGAAAACAATCGTGTGGTGAATTTTGCCGCCCACCCGCGTTTGGCGGGTCAATTTGTCGATGTTTTGATCACCGAAGCCTTGCCGAATTCGTTAAGAGGGCGCATGGTTGAATCTTCAATGGATAAAATTCTGCAAACCGCATAAGCTTTGAATATCCCAATCAGTTCACAAGAAATCACCTTATTGCCCGCTGATAATCATCGATTATCCAATTTTTGCGGGCAATTCGATAGTCATCTTCGTCAAATAGAAAAACGCCTGCATGTTGAAATTGCCAATCGCGGCCACCATTTTAAGATTCAAGGACAGGCTGTTGCCGTTCAGGCAGCCTGCGCTATTATGGAAAAATTATTTACGATGACCGAACAGGAAGAATTAACTCCGGAACAGGTACATTTGGCGCTGCAAGATGCAAATGTTGACCAGCTCGTGCAAAACTCCGAAACTTCAAAAAAAGAGTCTGCAGATCAGGTTGTGATAAAAACCAAACGCGGCGTGATTAAAGGCCGAGGTGAAAATCAACAAAATTATTTGCGAAAAATCTTAAGCCATGACATCAATTTCGGGGTAGGTCCGGCGGGCACCGGGAAAACTTATCTGGCCGTTGCTTGCGCAGTCGAATCTTTATTGAAAGAGGAGGTTAGGCGCATTGTTTTAGTCAGACCGGCGGTTGAAGCCGGTGAAAAGCTGGGCTTTCTGCCGGGCGATATGGCGCAAAAAGTCGATCCTTATCTAAGACCCTTATATGATGCCTTATATGAAATGCTAGGCTTTGAAAAAGTCGACAAGCTGATCGAGCGCAATATCATTGAAGTTGCGCCGCTGGCCTTTATGCGCGGTCGCACATTAAATGATTCATTTATTATTCTGGATGAAGCGCAGAACACCACTACTGAACAAATTAAAATGTTTTTAACCCGGGTAGGGTTTGGCTCAACCGCTGTGGTCACTGGCGATATTACTCAAATTGATTTACCCAATGAAAAAATGTCGGGGTTGATTCATGTGTTGAAAGTTTTAGACAATGTTGAGGGCATCAGCTTCACTTTCTTCGGCGTCAAAGACGTGGTCAGGCATCCTTTAGTGCAACGAATTATCGGCGCTTATGAACGTTATGAACAGAAACAGGAACGTTAATTCAGCCTTTGCTTTTCAAGTAATCAACATTTTCCAGACTCGGTTTTGAAATCGGCATGAATCATCTGGACTTACAAATAGTTGCGCCGATGAATAATCTGCCCAGTTCTGAACAACTGCAATTATGGGTTGATAAAGCATTAGCAAATTATCAAAAGGATTCTGAAATCGTCATTCGCATTGTCGATGATGCTGAAAGCGCTGAATTAAATCAACAATTCCGCAATAAAAGCGGTTCGACCAATATATTGAGTTTTCCATTTCAAGCGCCGGAAGGGGTTGAGTTGGATTTGTTGGGAGACTTAGTCATTTGTGCGCCGTTATTGGAAAAACAAGCATTACAACAAAAAAAACATTTGCATGATCACTGGGCGCATATTGTCGTCCATGGCGTTTTACATTTATTAGGTTATGATCACATAGAAGAAGATCAAGCCGAACAAATGGAATCGTTGGAAGTAAAAATACTTAAAGAGTTGGATATAAAAGACCCTTATCAGGAGGGATAGCAATATGAGTGACGATAAACCCCCGAGTAGTAGCCAGACGCATCAGAAAAGTTTTATAGACAGAATCGGGCAAATTTTAACTGGTGAACCGCAAGATCAGGAAGAACTGCTGGAAATACTGCGAGAAGCGGAAGAGAGACACTTATTAGAGCCGGATGCCTTATCAATGATTGAAGGCGTACTGCAAGTGAGTGAAATGCGGGTCAGGGATATTATGGTTCCCCGAGTACAGATGGTCGTGGTTCCTAAAGATGCTGAATTGGAGACTATTTTTCCTTTGGTCTTGGAATTCGGGCATTCGCGCTTTCCGGTGATTGAAGATGATCGCAGTAAAGTTGTCGGCGTTTTGATGGCGAAAGATTTACTCGCTCACGCATTGCAGAATAAAAAACTGAAAGTTGAAGAAATCATGCGGCAACCGAATGTGGTGCCGGAAAGTAAACGTTTAAATGTGCTGTTGCGGGAATTTCGCACCGAACGTCATCATATGGCTATTGTTGTTGATGAATATGGCATGGCGGCCGGTTTGGTTACAATTGAAGATGTGTTGGAACAAATTGTCGGTGAAATTGAAGATGAGCATGATGCCGATGAGGAAGAATACATTCATCAGCGCAACGGCAAGGAATATACTTTAAAGGCACTGACGCCGATTGAAGAGTTCAACGAATATTTTTCAGCGGATTTAGATGAAGAAGAATGCGATACAGTAGGTGGTTTTATTGTTCAACAGTTAGAGCATTTGCCTAAGAAGGGCGAAAAACTGGAATTCGATCAATTCCGTTTTGAAGTGATCAGAGCCGATAACCGGCGGGTGCATTTGTTGAAATTAAAATTATTGGAAAATAATTAGGTCGAGTTGTTTTTACAAAGCAAATTCAAATTTCCCCCGACAGCCGCCGTATTGATGCTGATGGCTTGTTCGTTACACAGTCTCCGTAAATAATTCACGCCGCCGGCTTTCGGGCCGGTGCCTGATAAGCCGGTTCCGCCGAACGGCTGGCTTTCCACTACCGCGCCTACCATATTGCGGTTAACATAGATGTTGCCGATTTGGCTGTGGCGGCAGATATAATCAATATTTTTTTGAATGCGGCTGTGTATGCCCATGGTCAATCCGAACTGCATAGCGTTAATGTGTTGTAGTAGCTCAGGGAGTTCATCGGGTTGATAACGGAATACATGTAAAATCGGGCCGAATTGTTCTGCTTGTAATTGTTGTAGCTGCGTTAATTCTATGATGGTTGGTGGAAAATAGCGTTGTGCGGATAAATTTTCCGCCAGTGGGTATTGATACAATATTTGATTGTCTTTCCTGAATTTTGCTACGTGTTTTTTTAATTGTTTAACGGCTTTGGGGCTGATCAGGGGACCGATGTCTACATTGATTTCAACCGGATTACCGATAGTCAATTGTTCAGTTGCGCCAATAAGCAGCGGTAACAGGCGCTCCGCTAAATCATTCGGCAAACATAAAATGCGTAAGGCGGAACAGCGTTGACCGGCGCTGTTGAAGGCAGATTGAATAACATCTTCAACGAGTTGCTGAGGATGGGCGGAATTATCGGCGATCAATACGTTTAACCCTCCGGTTTCCGCAATAATGGGAATGATTTTGGGAAATCGGGCAATTTGTTGATGTATCGATTGCGCTGTAGCGCATGAGCCGGTGAAAAGCACGCCTGCGATTCGCCCATCATTTAATAATGAGCATCCTACGCTGTTTCCTTGCCCCGGCGTTAATTGCAGAACGTTTTCCGGGATGCCGCTTTGATAAAATAATCGACTGCAAAAGAACGCAGTAATAGGCGTATGTTCGGAAGGTTTGGCGATCACGCAATTGCCGGCGACCAGTGCGGCTGCGATTTGGCCGATAAAAATGGCGACCGGAAAATTCCAGGGACTGATGCAGATCATGACCCCGCGCCCGTGATAATGAAATTGGTTTTCTTCACCGGTCGGCGACGGTAAGCTTGAGTCACTGCTTAATAATTGCAATGCTGATTGTGCGTAATAGCGGCAGAAATCAATGGCTTCGCGGATTTCCGAATCGGCGTCGGTTAAGGTTTTGCCTGCTTCACGAATGCATATGGAAATGATTTCCAAACGATTTTCATCCAATAAATTCGCCATTTTATAGAGATATTCACAGCGACTTGTTAATGTCGATAAGCGCCATGCCGGGAAAGCTAAGGCGGCAATATCAATAGCGGATTTGATCTGTTCCTGTGTTGTTTCCTGAACTGTGCCTAACGGTAGTTGATTGGCTAATGTGAATACCGGCTGTTTGTCGCCGAATGTGGTTTCTTTGCCGATTAAAGGAAAACAGGCATATTGTTTTTCATTACTTTTTAGCTTGTATTGTAATTGTTGCAATAAATCCAGGTCAGCCAGATTGAGGCCTGCTGAATTTTTTCTGGGTGAAAAAATTTCGCCGGGTAAAGCTAAGGGCTGTGCTTTCCATTGTTTGCTCCTGATTAAACGGACTGGATCTTCACTGAGTGCTTCGGTAGCTATATTTGGATTAGCCAGATTATGTACAAATGAGTTATTAGCGCCGTTTTCTAACAATCGTCTGACTAAATAAGGCAGTAAATCGTGAAATTGGCCGATCGGCGCATAGATTCGACAAGGTTGCGCCATGCTGTCATGCTGATATAATTCCGCGCCCATGCCTTGCAGACGTTGAAATTCGTATTGCTGCTGCGCCCCCATATGCTGAATGGCGCTTAGAGTGTGGGCGTTATGGGTGGCTATTTGCGGATAAAACTGTTCAGGGTGCTGCAGCAACCATTTTGCGCAGGCCAGATAACTGAGATCAGTCGCCGTTTTGTCGGTGAAAACCGGATAATTGCTTAATCCTTGTTGTTGCGCCCATTTTATTTCGCTGTCCCAATAAGCGCCTTTGACCAGCCGTATCGGAATTCGGCTGCTGGTTTGAGCGGCCAATTCCGTTAGCCAATGCAAAACCGGCCATGCGCGTTTTTGATAGGCTTGCACAGCTAAACCCAAGCCGTTCCATCCCGCTAAACGCTCATCGCGGCGTAGCCCTGCAAATAATTGTAATGACATCGCCAGCCGGTGACTTTCTTCAGCATCCAGCGTCAAATTGATATTGGCTTGTTTGGCCGCCTGCGCTAATTGTAATACCGAAGATCGCAGTTTTTGTAAGGCCTGATTTTGATGAATGGGATGGTAAGTTGCGCACAGCGCGGAAAGCTTAATCGAAATCCCCGGTTTTTCCAGCATGGTTTGATTTTGATGAGTGTCGGCCAATGCTTGAATTGCCTGCAGATAGGCTTGTTGATAGCGTTGTTCATCCGCTGAAGTTAACGCCGCTTCGCCCAACATATCGAAAGAATAACGCCAAGTTTGATCATGACCGATTTGTTTAAGCGCGTTAGGTAATGATTCGGCTAAAATGAAATGTTCCGCCAGTAATTGAATGCCGTGTAAAACCGCCTGCCGCATCAGCGGTAGGCCCAGGCGTTTATCCAGGTTGGCAAGAATATTCGCCACCGGCGGATGGTCGGTCGGCTTGGAATAAGTGGATAGCAGATTGGCGGCGCTGTGTATCCACCATAAACTGTCATCCGGTAAATCGGCGAGCCAATCGACGGCTTGTAATTTTTCAGATAAAAGTTGGGTTTGAGTCGCTTGATCGGGAATCCGTAAAATGGCTTCGGCAAGGCTCATCAATACCTTGCCTTCAGCAGAGTTGAGTTGATAAGTTTGTAAAAATGCCTCGATGACGTTGGCGTTATCCGGTTTTTGGCGTATCTCCAAAATCAGTTCTCGGGTTTTTTGAATAATAGGCTCCGCCTGATAATCCGCCAAATACTCCAATAACGGTTTGATCGCTTGCGCTTGCGGTTGCAAGTAGGCTGGATTGATGTTGCGCCATTTTTCTTCGATAGACATTAATCCATCCTTACACTGTTTTCGAAATCAGGTTCATGCCACCAACACATCGGCGATGAGTTGCAGCGTTTCTTCGCTACGTTCTGCAGAAATGGCGACTAAACCGACTTCTTCATTGCGTTGTATAAAGCGGATGCTGCGCAAACCTATTCCGGCGTTGGTAAAACGACGGGTAATCCGCGCTAAAGCGCCGGGTTGGTTTTTTAGTTTTACTAATATCGCGTCTTCGGTAACGATTTTCAGGTTTTCAAATGGGTGTAATAATTCCAGAGCGTGGTCATATTGATCTACTTCCAGGACGATGATGACCATGCCGCCCACTAAATGCGCATCCAGATTTTCTATGTTTATTTTATGCTGGGCAAGCGTTTCGCTAATGTCGGATACGATGCCCAGATAATTATCGGCAATCAGAGTCATTTGTTTCATTAGGCTACCTCTTGATCAAGTTGCCGTATATCTTGAATGAACCGGTCGATATGGTTGCGACTGACATGCGACATGGTAATTAAGTGCGCGAAATCCTTTTCCGTGGCGATTTGCCAACGTTTCAAGATGATTTCGGGAACTTTGCGGCGAGCAAAAACGACGGTAATGGAATTGGGGTTTCGCCAAGCTTCAATTCCGATTGCGCGTAGTTCTGCTATGGCGTAATCGGCTATTTCTATACAGCGCTGACAGATTTTTTTGAAGCCGTCGAAGCCTTTTGTATTGATGGCGTACCAGAGAAATAAAGGAGTGATGGCGTTTCGCGAACCCGAAATTGTAGTGTCAAAAGTGCCGATGTATTCAATCGCCCGGCTAATGCTATCGACATGTTTTTTTCGCGCCAAAGCGATGCCGCAGGGTAACGGCGAACCGATCATTTTGTGACCGCTGATCGCAATACTGTCGATGTCGGCATCAAAACCAAAGCTTTCCGCGCCTTCTATAAAGGGTAGCAGCATACCGCCTAAAGCTGCGTCACAATGAATATAGTAATGCTTGATCGATAATTGCTTAAGAATTTGTTTAATATTTTCAATATTATCGACGGCGCCGGTCATGGTGGTGCCGATATTGGCGAATATGATTGCCGGGAGGTCACGGTGGATTTTCAAGGTTTCAAATAAATCCCGATAATCAATTTCACCGTTGTATTGACTGCGGATTTGAATACTTCGGGCGTTGACCATGCGCAATATTTTCGGTACGCTGTAGTGAGTGGCTTCCGAATAGTAAAGCATGCCTTGCGGAAACAATTCCCTGGCTAAGTAAATGCCGTACATATTACCTTCAGTACCGCCGTTGGTGACATACCCCCAAACCTCAGCCGCATCAGCGCCGCATAATCGGGCAAAAAAATCTACGACTTCGCGTTCAAATTGATGGGAGTTCAAATGATAACGACTGGCGCGAAAAGGATCGCCGACATTATTCATGGGTAATTGTAAAAATTGAAACAAAGTTTGATAATCAAACTCACGCGTACAAGGATAACCCAGAAAATGATCTGCTTCATTTTGCAAAAAATGCAGATGTTTATTTAATTTCTGAATTTTATCAGCCGTCAATGGACGCATTTCTTCAGAATTTAATACCTCGTTCATAACACCTCCAAAACCGCAAAGATATTTCGCTTAAACATTTGATTGCATACCGCCTTTCTAAGCAATGCATTGCAAATGTTTAGCTGTTTAGAATAGAGAAAAGACGGGTGAGTTCCGGTTTGGAATATTAATTTGAGATGATGCTGATTAATGCTTGTTTTTATTGGGAAAATATTTTTTTAGAATAGAGCTGTAGAATGAAAGTCATAGTCGGTTTTGAGTCAGAGGTCGATTTTATGATAATTCATAGTCAATTGACATGATGTAGACTAAGATTATTATTTATGCTCAATTCATTGGAGATCTGCTATGGATAACGATTCCTATACTGAAGTCACTAGCCAAGGTTGGTTTAGCCGCATCGGCGAATCTATCAAAGGAATATTGTTTGGATTTTTTCTTTTTATCGCCGCTTTCCCATTGCTCTGGTGGAATGAAGGCCGTTCCGTGGAGCGCTATAAAACCTTGAAAGAAGGGCAAGGTTTGGTGGTCAGTATTTCCGCAGATATTGTAGAATCGGCTAATCAGGATAAATTAGTGCATCTGCAAGGGCTGGCGGTGACCGAAGAAGTATTGAACGATGAAGAATTCGGCGTTTCCGCTAATGCCATTAAGCTGAAAAGGAACGTGTCGATGTATCAATGGCGGGAAAATGTGAAAACAGAAACCCGCGAAGAGGTCGGCGGCACGAAAACTACGACCAAGACTTATTCTTATGTTAAACAATGGAGCCAGTCGCCGATAAATTCTTCCCAATTTAAAAAGCCCGGCTATGATAACCCGCCGATGTTGTATCACAGTAAAGTGCTGGAAGCCAAGCATGTGACTTTGGGCGATTTTAAGTTGAATGCTTCGCAAATCAATCGCATTGGAGGTGAAAATACGGTCAGTTTGCATAGTGTTGAAATGCCTGCGCAATTGGGTGGTAAAAAGGTGAGTCTAGTGGATAATAATTTCTATCTGGGCGATTTTCCAGGGGAACCTGTGATCGGCGATTTAAAAATCGGTTTCACTCAGGTGGGCGACAGCGAAATCAGTCTAGTGGCGCAACAATTGAATCAAAGTTTTGGGCCTTATCAAACTGAAGCCGGTGGAACCATCGATTTATTAAAAATGGGATTGATGGATGCGGAAGCCATGTTTGCCGCCGCACATAAGGAAAATACTTTGTTAACCTGGGGCATACGTATTGGCGGAACGCTAGTGATGTGGTTTGGTTTATCATTGATTTTTAAACCATTATCCGTAGTGGGGAGCGTATTGCCATTGTTGGGCAATTTGCTGGCGATGGGAACCGGCATATTCGCTTTCTTGATCACACTTCCCTGTGCTTTGATAACCATCGCTTTAGCCTGGGTTTACCACCGCCCTATACTGGCCGGAGTGTTGATTGCAATTGCCGTGGCGGCAATTATTGCAATTAAATTTATGCCGAAACGCGAGCCGGTATTAGCGCAAAACTAATCGCATAAAGTATCGGAAAGACGTTGAAAATCCGTTAACCAGGGCTGTTCGCCGTTGAAGGCGGCGTCGGCGTCTTGAGTATACAGCTCAAAATAGCGAGTTTCCCAAGTTTCATTGGCCCATTCCATAGCGCTGATCGGGTTGCCGCCGGTAACCTGATTGCCGCTGGTGAATGGTTGATCCCAGGAAGTCAACATTTGAAAACCGGTATAAACTTTATCTACTGCGTAGCTAATCGGACTGGCTTGACCATCGGGATTCGGGCCGAATTTTTCAACGTCGTTAATATCGCTATGTTGTAAATTTTCCTGTAAAACGATAATGGAAGGGTTGTCCGGCGCGCCGAATTCAGCGGCAATTTTATCCAATAATTCAGTCCATAAAGGATTAACGGCATCGTCATCTTGCACCGGCCAAATCATGACCTGATGAACGATATTCGGAAAGATGAGATGATGCATGCGCATATTATCCAATGTCGCGGTTATCAGTTTTTGCCGGCTGTAATCCGGCCAGTTTTCTACCTGAAACCCTATTTCTCTTATTCTTCCCCAACCGACCAGCGAAAATAACACTTGATCCAGCAAAGGGTGATCAGCCAAACGGATGTCTGCGCCCTGGTAACTCATTTGATGATCGGCTAACGCTTGCAACATAGCCTGTTGACGCTCCAGACTGTAGGCGTCCCAGGGCAAAGGGCGGGAACAGCCGTCTTCATCAGCGCAATCGCCGGAATGGCGCGGATTCGGACCGAACCAGGTCCAGTTCGCTATTGCATTTTCAGCGATATGATCCGGTTCGCTGCCGATTAATTGTAGGGTTAATGTTTGCTTTAAGGCTTCAAGCTCCAGCAAAATATTTTCAATTGCCGAAAAATCATAGACGCCGGATGATTTTTCAATATCCGTCCAGCCGATACGTAACACATAGCCCTTTACAAAATCATAATCACGCATGCCGCCGAAACTCAGGGACCCGTTTCTATCGCTGCGAGTGCTTAATAAATGGATGCCGCAAGGTTGTTCAAAAACGGGTTCCGGTTCAGGTTTTGGATGCGGCGATAAATCATAATCTTCCCAGGCATCTTCTCTATCGCGCAGGCAGCGGCGCGGCAAGCGGCTTTGTTTGTGAGTCGTTTGTTTCGGATTGAAAAACGCTTGCCGAGCGCTGGGTTTTATATATTCGTCATCATCTTCATATTCTGCCAAAACGAAGGGCGGAAATAAGAATAGGGTGAGGATGGCGCTGGATAAAACGAGAAAATGATTGAATTTGAAAATTGCCATATCGACTCCATGAAAAGTTAACGCGTTGTATAAAAAACAAAAACAAGCTACTCCAAGCATAGGCGAAGTGAATGTTAAATTGGGTTGTCGTTTGGTAATAATTGATAACTAAGATGTAAAATTTTGTAACAATTCCGAAAATTGATATGCGAATAGCTAACGTCATGTGCTAAATTTAGAAAATACAAAGAATAGCGAACAGTAATGAGGACTTTGCAATTATAATAAAACTGAGTCCACTTTCTTGTAGTGGTTTTCAAATGGTTGTAAACAAATGACAAAGAAAATATTAATCGTAGATGATGATGAGTTTTATCGCTCCTTATTAGTAAAAGCTTTAGATGCTTTCGGTTTTGAAGCGGTCACCGTCAATAACGGTTACGAGGCGATGAAGATATGTGAAAATCACCTTTTCGATTTGATTATCACTGATATTTTTATGCCGGATATGGACGGATTGGAGTTGATAAAAAATATTTCCAGTCGGAAAACGCCTATTCTCGTTATTTCGGGAGCTAATGCGGTCGGCGTTGATTATTTGAAAACTGCGATGATGTTTGGCGCAAGCGATGTTTTATACAAACCTATTGAATTTGATATTTTACAGGAGAAAATTGATCGCTTGATTTCTCAATAAGTCTTTTTCTATTTGATTAACTTTTAGCCTCAGGAAACATGAACAAGGAAGATCGACTCAAACATCAAAACTTTTTATTTCAAATTGTCATTTTTTGTTTAATTTTTCTTTCCGGCGCCGCAGCTTTGATTTATGAAGTATTGTGGATGCGGGAAACCGGTTTAATATTCGGCAATAGCGCCCATGCGGCGGCGACAACCTTAACCGCTTTCTTTTCCGGCTTGGCGATAGGCGGCCATTATTGGGGAAAGCGGGTCAGTCAATATAGAAAACCCTTAGCCCTTTATGCCGTTCTGGAATTGGCCACAGCGCTAACCGCGTTAATTTATTTTTTTATAGCGGATATTTATTCGGCAATTTATCCTTTTTTGTTTAATAATTTTTTACCGAATAGTGTTAGCTTTTTGGTGCTGAAATTTTTGATGTGCGTGTTGCTGTTATTTCCCCCTGCTTTTTTTATCGGGGGGACTTTACCGGTCATCAGTCACACCCTGGTCAACCGAATTCAGCTATTGGGCAATAAAGTTTCACTTATTTATGCGGTTAACTTGATGGGAGCAGGGATCGGGGTCATCGCCGCAGGGTTTTATTTACCGCAAAAATGGGGGATTGAAACCACTTATTATATGGCCGTGGTGATCAACATATTGATTGGTGTGGCGACCTTGGCGTTGATGTATCGATTTCGATTATTGTTTCGTGAAATAGATAAAGATCATGCCGTCTCCTCGGCAATGCCTGAACAGAGCAAAGGGAAATTATATTCTGTTTATGGGCTGGCTTTTCTGTCGGGATTTGCAGCATTGGCTTTGCAGGTTTTTTGGAATCGTATGTTCAGCCAGGTGCTGCAAAATTCGGTATACACCTTTTCGGCGATTTTGGTGGCGATTTTACTATTATTGGCGTTGGGATCCTTATTAGCCAACAGAATTATGAAATTGCAGATCCGACCGCACACAACATTACAATGGCTATTGTTTTCCGCATCAATTCTGTTACTGATTGCCAATAAGGCGTTTTTTGCGATGACCGGAAATTTGCAATATTTCGGCAATCAGCATGACTGGCAAGCCTATATATTTGAAGTTTGTAGCTTAATAATCATAGTTATATTTCCACCCATGTTGGTTTTAGGCGCTTTCTTCCCCTATTTATTAAAAATGCTTGAATATGAGACCAACAGCGTCGGTTACGCCGTCGGCAATATGACGGCGATTAATACTTTAGGAGCCATTATCGGTTCAGCAACTGCCGGTTTTTTGTTTCTTAAGCTGTTCGGTCCTTGGGGCGGAATAGAGTTTGTCGCCCTCATTCTGTTGTTCTGTGGATTGGTTTTGGCGCTTAAAAATGATTATAGAAAGCCAAAAGCGTTGCTTTTGCCGCTTTTTGCCGCCTTAACGGCGTCAATATTATGGTTTCATGTCCGCCAAATTCAGTTGGACGGGTTTCGGCCTGAGCAAGAGCAGATTTTGTTACAAACTTGGCAAGGGGCCGGGGCCACGGTAACCGTCACTGAGGATCAACAGACCGGCGACCGCCAAATTAATATTAATCGTCATTATTCACTGGGCGGCAGCGCCACAGCCGCCCTGGACGAAATACAATCAATCATTCCCTTAGCTTTGCATCGGCAGCCCGAATCGGTTTTTTTATTAGGCTTAGGAACAGGCATCACCGCCGGGGCCGCTTTGCAATTTCCGATAAAAAAACTGGTGGCGACGGAACTATCTCCGGAAGTGATTAAGGCCTCTAAACAATATTTTCAACAACAAACTCGCAAACTTTTCGATGACAATCGTGCGCATATCTTTGCTGAAGATGGACGGCAATATTTAATGGCTACCGAGGAACAATACGATGTCATCATTGGCGATTTGTTTTTACCCTGGAAGGCGGGTAGCGGCAATTTATATACCGTAGAGCATTTTCAAGCAGTGCGAAAGCGGCTGAAAGATGAAGGGCTTTTTATGCAATGGTTGCCGAATCATCAAATTACTGAACAGGAATTTATGATTATCGCCAAGACTATGTTGCAGGTTTTTCCCAGAGTGACATTATGGCGCGGCGATTTTGTGCCGCGCTGGTCGGTAGTCGGCCTGCTAGGGCAAATTGACGCATCGCCTGTAAACCAGGAAGCTAGTGAAGTTTGGCTAAGACGCATGGAGTTCAATTATAAAAAAGTACCGTTGTTAGCGCATTATATGGGCAATTTGTCTTCAGTTTCCGCCTTGTTCAATAATCAGCAATTGAACACAGATGACAAACCAATCATCGAATACTTAGCGCCGATCAGTGAAAGAAAGCGTATTGCCGGTCAAGTCTCGGTATTTAACGGCAGTCAATTACTCACATTTGCACAACAACTGAGAACAAAAGCGCCATTTGAACAGGATGAATATTTGCATGCTTTGCCTTATAAAATGAACTCTCTGCCCGAAGCCGGGTTAATTTTGCATAAAGCATCAGTCGATCAAATGCTCGGTGACAAAGTACGCGCCGCTGCTGGATTTAAGCAATATCATCAACAAGTCAGTCGGGCTTTTAAATAAAAGGAATTAGTGAGATAAAATAGCGTCAATAGTTTTAAAGAAATATGATGACGATTTTATCCCAAACCCTATTGGATATTCTTGACGAATTAAATGATTCATCAAGTCATATTCAAGCTTCTGCGATTATTTCCATTGATGGGTTAGTGATGGCCGCATTGATCGAGAATACCGTTGATGAAGACCGGGTTGGAGCATTGACTACCGCGATTTCTGATCAAGCCGGTAGGGTAGCTCAGGAAATGAAATTGGGTTCATTGCAACAAGTATTGATAAAGGCTGAGCAAGGTTTGGTGTTAGTTCGGCGGGCCGGGGAGCAAGCGGTTTTAATCGTGATTATGGAAAAGGCGGCGCAATTGGGATTTATTTTTTTAAAGTGTCGGCAAAGCGCTGATAAAATAGTCGCCAGTGGTATTGTTAAACCTAGCCCTCGACTCGGCTTGGTTTATTTGGGGCGACGAAAGGATAATTGAAGTATGCGTTACGGAGTTTAGATAATGAAATTGAGTATTAAAAACAGTGTATTAGTCTTATTTATCTGGGCTTCCTATCAGACGGTTTATGCCTGTTCGCCTGCTCCGGGAGAGCAAGCTTCCAGCATTGCCGAAAAGGTAGAAAACGCTGAATATGTTTTTTCCGGAACGGTCATTCAGGTTAACGAGGACGCGGTTGTTGTTTCAGTGCACCAATATTTTAAAGACGAGGGGCCGTCTGAAGTTAACGTTTCAGGTTTTAATACTCACTCTTGCAGTGATTTTCTCAGTGCGGGACAAACAGCGGTGTTTTTCGCTGAAGGCGATATCCTATCTACCTTAACCGCAGTTTATGACGGCGCTTTTGGTTCGGTTCGTTCACCGTCTATCAGCGTTTTTAAAGAATTGTCGGCAACTAAAGAATGTATGGCTTCTTTTGAAAACGGCGTTTTATCCCTGCCATGCGTTGCTATTCCTGATTTACAACAAACTTTTAACGCGGAACTGGCGTTTCAAAATAATGCATTTGAATTGACTGCGGCGGAAGCTAAAACCTCCATCGTTTCCAAACAGAAAAAAGCGCCGGTAGACCATGTTGAAGTCCAAATCCTGGAATCTTTTCCCGTTCAAGTGAATGTAGTTGCGAGCGGCTCTTTCCCAAACGGTTGCGGACGTTTAGACCAAACTATGGTCGATTTTAACGATTCAGTGTTTTCTGTTTTTATCGGCATGAAAACGGTCGGCGAAATTTGCACCTTAGCCTTTGTTCCTTTTTCGACAACCGTTTCTTTGCCGGTTGCCGGTTTAAAAGCCGGTGAATATCAGGTTATTGTTAACGACGTTTCTACCCGTTTTAATTTAGAGATGGATAATTAGTATTCTTGTAATCTTTTGCATTTTTGGCTACGAGCCTATCGATTCCACAACATTCACCCGAATTATAATATTGAACAGCATCCTCAAAATCACCAATCCAAAGCACCCAAGCAAATAGAACCGTATTTTTGGAAGTAATGATTTTTTATTCCATCAACTAAGATCATGAGTTTTTGAAAAAGTTGTAACTTGCATATGTTAGGCCATTGATTTCAAATTGTTTATGAGTTCTACAAGCGAATCAGAATCAGCTCAGTCAATCCAATGTTAAATTAATTGTGCTTGGGTGCTTATAATCGGCATTCATTATGAAAATAAGCCCACTGCTCGCAAGTCTTGTTATTGGCGGTATTGATACAATGAAAAGTAGAACTTACATTGTTAGAGGACGGTTTTTCGGTTAATTGAAAACCGTCATCAATACATTTTTGACTGGCGGGATTCGCCAGATTCATTGTTTCTATGTTGGGCGATGCTTGTTTTTCGCGGTTGCACGCGCTTAGAATCATAAGGCCTGCTAAGCATATGGCGGTGATTGTTATGGTTTTCATTATTTTCATTGTTCTGTTAGGTCGGCGCTTTCCATATTATGCCCTTGGGTTAAAGGAAAGATGACTTTATCGAAAGCGGAAAGCCGCTTAGGCAAAGGCAGTTGCTTATCGCTTTTACCGATTTTTCTCATGACAGTTTTGCCGTTTTTAGCTTGTCGGATTTCAATTTTCTGAATCTTAGCCGTATCGGGCAGCACTCGGCCATTGTAGGCTTTGATATTGTTATCGACGGTTTTATTGCCGGAACGGGTATTGATAGGGATGAGTCCGTTGTTAAGAGAGAAATTATTATTTTCGTTGGATTCGGCGATGACCTGAGTATCATCCACCCAGAACGCCATGTAATAATTTCCAGCCGGTATGGCATTTCCATTGATATCAGAGAATATATTGAAGTTTAAAAAGGTGAATTCATCTCTGAATACCGCTTCCCCTGGTATTAAATCAATCAGTACCGTTTCGTAAACCAACCATCTCTCATCACCGTTACCGATAATCGGATCATTACTCAGCACCAAATTTAAATCCCAACCGCTGGTCGCAGTACTGGCGCCGATATTACGCACGGTGTAAATCAAACCGCTGTTGCCGAATAAATCTAAAACTTCGGCATACCAGGACTCTATGCTAAGATCCGCCAAATCATTCTGAAAACGAATGGTGTTTTGGCCTATGCTGATATTATCATCTTCATTGCTTTCTGTAATCGTATTCAAATCATCAACCCATAGCGCCATAAAATACTGGCCGGCGGCTAGATTGGTGGGAAAGTTGAAGTTAATAGGCGCTGAGTTATCGCGGAAGGCAAATTGCCCTGAAGGCAGATCAAAAGGAATCTGTTCATAAATAATAAAAGTATCGTTACTGTTAAATTGGGCATCAGTGGACAGCATGAGGTTGACATAGGCGCCCGCCGGAGCTGTTGCGGAACCGGTGTTACTGACTTTGTAGGTTAATGATCCGCTGCCGCCGGGCCGGTTGTCGTAATTGATGTTCCAGTCGCTGACCGTCAAGTTAGGCAGGTTGCCGCTGGGCGGCGGTTCGGTTTGCTCATTAACAGGATCAGTGGTGACATTGCTGTTATTGGCGTCGGTTAAAGACATTGATACCATGAGAACGCTCGTGTTATACGGCAGCCAGAAATAACCGCCATCGCCCCAACTGGTTCCCCATGAATTGATGACTTTGAATGCGCCGCCGTATTTGTTGTCATCATAACCGACAACAGTGACCGCATGACCGCCTAAGGCATTGCCGGAATAATCATTGAATACTGAATCCGGGCCGCGCAGTTGCATGAGCTGATTATAAGTTTGTATGCCGATCAATACCGGGTTTCGATTCGCCAAAGTGGCTTTCATGTCTTGAACGCCGCGCACGGCAGCCCAGGAAGCGGCCTTGAACTTAGCGGCTTCGGTTTTTGCTGCGGCGCTGGGTTGGGCAAACGGGTTGTTGACATCATAGGGCATACTCGCCCAGCTGGAAACGCCGGAATTGACGATTAGATCAAATGCATCGGATGGCAGCGAACCGCGATCCTGACCGCCGTTAATTTGGTTGTATATAAAGCCGGGGCTGAACAAATGTTCCGGGGTGTTGAGCGACCAATTCATTTCCACTTTTTCATGATAGCTTTTTAAGGCATAAGCGGAAGCCCAGCCAACACAACTGCTCTGCGTACCCTGATCGCCGGGAATTGGGAAGTTATCGCTTAAATCAATGCTGCCGGGCAAACTGGCGTCTGCGCCGGGGGCGCCGAATAAATTGGCGTTCGGCGCGCTGAAATTAAAACCGGCGTATGTTTCCGGCGGTATATCCTGCAAACCCAAACTACGGCTTTCCGTTCCAGCACCCACCGATAAGGTGATTGTGGCGGTGTTGCTGAAAACCATGCCGTCGGTAGCGCGATATTGAATGATGACTTCGCCGCTGAAATCGTCCTTAAGCGTGATGTATAAGCGGGGAACTTGGGGGTTGATGTAGGCGCTGTCATATCCGCTTCCGGTTGTTGAAGAAACCAGTTCATAAGTCAAGGCATCGCCGTTTTGATCGTTGGCGATTAAATCAACGACTTGGTAAAGCACTGAATTATTGGCTTGTCTGCTCAGCGATGAGGCGGTAGGCGCTTGGTTTTCACCGTCGGCGGCGAGCGAAGTAAAATCAATCAGCGCCAAGCGGTATTCATTATTGACGATTTTCAAGGCCATTCGTACCGAATATCTAAGATTCGTGTTCGGGACTTCTAATCTATCCAGATACACTGTATTACCCGCCAGAGTCCCTAATGCTGAACAACCTTCGCTTGGGCTGACTGTATTGGCGCTGGTTAAAGACCAAGTGTGTTGGTTATCGATAACGCCTAAGTATTGGAACTGCACATTATAAAAATTAGAAGCAATGCTGAAATAATTCAGGGTTAAGTCAAAATTATTCAGCGCCAACGTATTGTCGGTTGTCGTGGCGCAGTCTTCCGCCTGAGAATTTATAGGCATTACTGAAATCAACAAACCGATAACAAACAACTTGAATAGCGATTGCATTATCGCCTCCTGTTTTTGAATGGCATACATCCTGTGACAGTGACTGTAACGTCCGGTTGCAGTGATTAGTTTATGTTTAGCATATATTTTATAACATTACAATGATAGTGGTTTTTGATTTAGTCATCTAAAAACATCATCGTTTCTTTCCACCAGGACTGATAAGGCTGCATCGGCAAACTATTGTGACCGGCCTGAAAACGCCATAACTTTTTGTTTCCGGAAATGGCGTTAAATAAGGCAAGGGTGTTGTCTTTTGGAATAACTTCATCTTGTTCAGCCAGGATGACCGCTGTATTACCTGCATATCGGCTCAAGCGGTCAATATTGTCATATTTATCCAGCGTTATCCATTTGCCGAACAAATACCAATAATGATGTTGGGCGACTTCACTCATTTTGTCGAATGGGGTTATTAATAATAAGCCTTTTACGGTGACTTCGCCGGAATCAACAATACCTGAAACAATCCCGCCGCCTAATGATTCGCCAAGCAGAAATAACGGGGATTGGAAGGTTTGCTGAACAAGCCGGGCGGTTTCAATGCCGTCTTTAATTAATCGCTTTTCCGATGGCGAACCCGGACGAACGCCGTAGCCGGGGTATTCGGCGATGATGACGCGATAATCCAGCTTTTCAAATGCTTCGATAAAATATTGTCGATGGATAGCCGACCCGGCATTGCCGTGAAAAACCAAGATTACGCCTTTAAGATCGGTTATAGGCGTTCGACTGATCAATCCTCGGATATTGTTTTCATTCGGCCAGGCCTGCATATTGCTCATTTTAAGCATAGCGCTATGCTCGGATGGGTTGTAGCGCGCCGGGAAATACATCAGTTTACGTTGCGCCAAAAACACCAAGGCCAACAGGAGTAAATAGCCGATTAATAAAGTCATCATTGAACTTTTCATCTTTAATAATAGCGTTATTATTGACTGTGTGAGCAGCTGTAGGAAGGGCGTGTTGCGCTTTGCCCATCCTACATTAAATCTTACAATACATTATCTATTTTTTTCGAGAAGAGATGCTATGTGTGGACGATACCTGTTAACCGCGTCTGCGGATCAATTGATGGAAACTTTTGCTTTGCTGCGTTTGCCGCGTTATCAAACCAGTTATAACATTCCGCCCGGTCAAAAAATTCTGACTGTGGTAAAACTGGACAAAGGCGATTACAAAGCTGTTTATCTGCATTGGGGATTAATGCCGCATTGGTTAAAGGATCAAAAAAAGTCATACAGCATGTTCAATGCGCGCGCAGAAAGTCTGGCGGATAAACCGGCTTTTAAATCAGCTTTCCAACAACGACGCTGCTTGATTCCAGCCAGCGGTTTTTATGAATGGCAAACCAGCGAAGAGGGTAAACAGGCATATTGCATTCGACCTCAATCCGATGCGCCGGTAGCCTTTGCCGGGTTATGGGAATACTGGGAAGGGAAGAGTGAAACGATTTACAGTTGTACAATCATCACTACCGCCGCCAATGCATTAATGTCGCCGATTCATCAGCGTATGCCGGTGATTATTGATGCTGATAATTACGCGCAATGGCTGGATAAAAACGCCAGGCAGTCATCCTTGTTATCATTATTATCGCATGATGCTTATCAAAACATGCAAACAGAAGCAGTTAGCGATTGGGTGAACAATCCCAGACATGACGACCCCAATTGTTGTATGTAACCTTTTTCCCCTGCTTTTGTCGCCTTTGCGACAAACACTAATCAGTAAGTCTTTGATAGTTAATGTCTTAAAAATGGCATATTGTTTGCTTTCCTGTAGATAAATGTAATACCGCGTCCACCATTTCAAACGGATGCCGTGGACGGGCAGATTATTTCAAACAGGCGCCATCAATGAAATCGAATAAAGATATTGCTGAATTACTGGATGAACCGGCTTGTGAGCATAATAAAAAGGAGAAATCCGGCTGCGCCAAGCCTAAGCCGGGTTCCGCTGCGGGCGGATGCGCCTTTGACGGCGCCCAAATCGCCCTATTGCCAATAGCCGATGTGGCTCATATCGTACACGGGCCGATTGCCTGCGCAGGTAGCTCATGGGATAACCGGGGTACGCGTTCTTCCGGTGCGCAACTGTACCGCACCGGCATGACTACCGATTTAACCGAGCAGGATGTGATCATGGGGCGCGGCGAAAAACGTCTTTTACATTCCATCAAGCAAGCCGTCGAAACTTATCAACCGCCAGCCGTTTTTATTTATAACACCTGTGTGCCCGCCTTGATCGGCGACGATATTAACGCTGTTTGTCAGACGGCCGAAAAAAAATGGGGCGTTCCGGTGGTGCCGATTGATTGCGCCGGATTTTACGGCACTAAAAATTTGGGTAACCGGATTGCCGGGGATGCAATGGTGAAACATGTCATCGGTACGCGAGAACCGGATGCTTTACCGGCTGATTTAGCCGCAGAAAAACAAGTTCACGATGTCAATTTGGTCGGTGAATACAATATCGCCGGTGAATTTTGGCATGTGTTGCCTTTATTAGATGAATTGGGACTGCGTATCCTATGCACGCTATCCGGCGATGCCCGATTCCGGGAAGTGCAAACCATGCATAAGGCGGAAGTCAATATGATGGTCTGCTCCAAAGCGATGGTTAATGTCGCTCGAAAACTGCAAAAAGAGTACGGGACGCCCTGGTTTGAAGGCAGCTTTTACGGCATTACCGATACCAGCCAGTCGCTACGCGATTTTGCCCGATTGATAGGCGATGAAGATTTAACTCGCCGCACCGAAGTCCTGATTGAGCGCGAGGAAAGCCGCATCAAAGCAGCTTTGGAACCTTGGAAAGCGCGGTTAAAGGGTAAACGGGTGTTGTTATACACCGGTGGCGTGAAAAGTTGGTCGGTTATTTCCGCATTGCAGGATCTGGGCATGGTGGTGGTCGCCACCGGCACCAAAAAATCTACTGAGGAAGACAAGGCGCGGATTCGTGAATTAATGGGCGAAGAAGCCTTAATGATTGAAGACGGCAGTCCCAAAGCCTTATTGAAGGTGGTGGCGGATTATCAGGCGGATATTTTAATTGCCGGGGGGCGCAATATGTACACTGCGCTGAAAGCCAAAATACCTTTCCTGGATATTAATCAGGAACGCGAGTTCGGTTACGCCGGTTATCAGGGCATGCTGGAATTGGTCAGACAATTGGCCTTGACTATTGAAAGCCCGGTTTGGCCAGCGGTTAGAAAACCAGCGCCTTGGCGCAAAACTCAGGAGGCATCGCATGGCTGAAATACTTAAACGCAAAAAAGCATTATCGGTTAATCCCTTAAAAGCCAGCCAGCCGATGGGCGGCGCTTTGGCCACCTTAGGATTTAACCGCGCCATGCCGATGTTGCATGGTTCGCAAGGTTGCACGGCTTTCGCCAAAGTCTTTTTTGTACGCCATTTCAGGGAACCAATACCGTTGCAAACAACTGCGATGGATCAGGGTAGTTCAGTGATGGGCGCAGATGAAAATGTTGTTGAAGGCTTAAAGAATATTGCCGAAAAAAGCAAACCGGCGTTGATTACAGTGTTGACCACCGGGTTGGCGGAAACCCAGGGCGCTGACGTTCAACGCAATGTCCGTGAATTTCGAGAAAAATATCCTCAATATAATGATGTTGCCGTGGTGGCGGTGAATACCCCGGATTTTAGCGGTTGTGTGGAAACCGGCTACGCCTCAACGATAGCCGAGATCATTAATGTATTGGTTCCAGATGTTGAGCAAGCGCAAACTCGTCCCGGCAATCGGCAGCGTCAAGTCAACGTGCTTTGCAGTCCAATGCTGACGCCGGGAGACATTGAGGCGTTAACGGATTTAATTGAGTTGTTCGGCTTAAGACCGGTTTTCATTCCGAATGTGGCTAACTCTCTGGACGGCTCGTTAACAGATGAGCCTTTTTCGCCGGTGACTATCGGCGGCGCATTAGTCAGTGAAATGCAAACGGTGGGCGAAAGTAAAGCCACGCTGGTTATCGGCCCTTCAATGAAAAAAGCGGCGCAAATTCTTAACAAAAAAACCGGGGTTCCCGAATATTATTTTGATCATCTTTATGGTTTGCAAGCCAATGATGATTTTATCAGCGCATTGATCGAGATCAGCGGTCAGGATGTGGCCGCCAAGGTGGAAAGGCAGCGCATGCAATTACAAGATGCGATGCTGGATACCCACTTCATGTTGGGTCAATTACGGGTTGCCTTGGCGGCCGATCCTGATCAGGTTAACGGTTTGGCGCATCTGATTCAAGAAATGGGCGGCGAGGTTGCCGCCGCTGTGGTTCCCGCTGCTGCGCCGATTTTAGCGGATCTACCGATTGATCAAGTCAAAATCGGCGATTTGGAAGATTTGGAAAACCTTGCCCGCCAACACAAAGCGCAATTACTGATCGGCAATTCGCATGCGGTTGATACCGCTGAACGATTGTCTGTGCCGATTTTACGGGCGGGATTTCCGCAATATGACATGATCGGCGGCTATCAGAAAACCTGGGTGGGTTATCAAGGCTCCAGACAAGCCTTATTTGATTTGGCCAATTTAGTGATTAATTTTGCGCATGAAGAAATTCCGGTTTATCACTCGATATATGCGCAGAAACCCGATAACGAGCGTGAACGGATATGTCATTAAGTCGGCGTATGCGTGTTTTACAAAGTGAGGATAGCAAAGCGATTATGGATACATCATTGAAGGTTGCGTTTGCGACCACTGATATGAAACATGTGAACCAGCATTTTGGATCGGCTAAATCGTTTGCGCTTTATGCGGTTAACCCGGATGCCGCCGAGTTTCTTGAAGTGGCTGAATTCGGGGTTTTAGCGCAAGATGGCAATGAAAATAAATTAGCCGTGAAAATGGATCTGATTAAAGACTGCGTTGCGGTTTATTGCCAAGCGGTGGGTTCTTCAGCCGTTAAACAATTGGTCGGCTTAGGCATACAACCTGTAAAAGTGCAGGAAAACAGCGCCATAGCGGATTTGATCAGCGAATTGCAGAATGAACTTAAATCAGGGCCGTCCAGTTGGTTGGCGCGGGCCTTAAAACAACAATCCGTTTCACCGGATGACCGCTTGGATAATATGGCGGATGAAGATTGGCAAGAGTAATCGGCGCCAGGGCAAAGGCAGGTAAATCTTTAGACTTACAAGGCCAATGCCGTGATGGATGTCTTTTGCTAACGGTATCGTGTAGACGCTTATTAGAAGTTTGATGGGTGCGCTTGGAAAACTGTATCGAATACTTTAAATATCAGTCACTTACTCTAGAAGACGCCGTGAATACATCCATGTAGGCTTGAATGTGACATCCCTGTCACAGATGCTTCTTACGTAAGTAACTGATATTAAGTTATTTTTGTTATTTAAATTACACTGAATAGTTACCCCGATTTTTAAATAATTATTTTTGGAGAAGTAAAGGTGGATGTAGCAGAGCAAGTAGTCGAAGAAAACGACCCGAATTTAGAAACCCCGTTTGTTGCGGAAATGTTGAAGCAATTAAGATCCTTGGATTCATATGATACTTATGATGGTTGGTCTAAGGCTAAAATCATTGATCCTTTGGTGTTAACCAAAGAGCGCAAACAGGAAATCCCTGTTATCGGCGACCCGGATGAAATTACTTTGGCCAGAGTGAAGGCCTATTACAACGCTATTGCTTCAAGTATTGAAAAAGACTGCGGGTTGATGGCGGTGTCTTTCATCAATATTACTCATGAAGGATTCGGTCGCGCTTTAATCATGGTCGGCAAATTAATCGTTGTTGATAAAACCTTGCGGGATATTCATCGCTTCGGATTCGCCAATCTGGATAAAATGTGTGATCAAAGCGATAAGTTAATCAGTAAAGCCAAAACGCTGATTGAGCAATATTCAGAAGCCGCAAACGATTAACGAGGAATGAGTATGACTCCGGAAGAAGTTAAAAAACTGGAAAAAAACGTTAAAAAAAACAAACGTATCGCCAGCGAAAAAGCAATGGAATTGCATGATCTGGTGGAAGATCGATTACCAGCCGCTTATCAGGAAATTATGGGTATTGCCCAGGAAACCTTTGATGCTTGTAAAGCCTGGGATGATGCCAACCAAGCCTTGAAAGCGGCGCAAACTGAAACCGCGTAGGAGATTGCTATGAGTGATTTTGTGACCGGGGTGACTTTTGATGGCGCTGTTTGGACGC
Organism: Methylococcaceae bacterium; assembly: GCA_006844585.1. Classification (GTDB taxonomy): domain Bacteria; phylum Pseudomonadota; class Gammaproteobacteria; order Methylococcales; family Methylomonadaceae; genus Methylomarinum. The sequence continues at coordinate 40,799 of SPJM01000245.1, forward strand.
CTTCTTATGTGACCGATTTAAATCAAGAGACCTGTATCGGTTGCGGAAGATGTTTCAAAGTATGTCCGCGCGATGTGTTCGATTTGGTTGAGAAAGATGAAGTCCTGGATCCTGAGGATTTTGATGATGATTACGGCGACTTTGAAGATGACGATGATAACAGCATGGTGATGAGTCTGAAAAACAGTAATGACTGTATCGGTTGTGAGGCCTGCTCCAAAGTATGTCCCAAAAGCTGTTTCACGCATGAACATAAACAAGCTGCATAAAGGAGATTTAAATGCCTAAACCGCAAAAACATGTATTTGTCTGCACCCAAAACCGTCCTCAGGGTCATCCGCGCGGTTCATGCGCCAGCAGTGGTTGCGCCGAAGTCATGAATGAATTTATGAACGAGATACAGGCGCGAAATTTATTTGAAACCATCGGTTTAACTAATACCGGCTGTATCGGGCCTTGCATGATGGGGCCCAGTGTTCTGGTCTATCCGGAAGGCGTGATGTACGGTCAAGTGAAAAAAGATGATGTTAAAGTCATTATTGAGGAGCACTTGCTGGGCGACCAACCGGTTGAACGACTCAAAGTTCCCGCTGAGGTGTGGTAAATGTCGGCATCCGTCAAATTTTCAGAAGACGCAATACTATTCAGCCCCGACATGCCGCAGGAGGTCAATTTCTTATTGCAAACTGCCGTTGTCGCCGGTCGCTATGATAAGGCTAAAGCTGAAGATTTGTTTTTGCAGGCCTTACAAATTGATCGCCAATGTCTGCAAACGTATTTCGCATTGTATAAATTTTATTTTTATCAGGCTCGTTTGCAAGATGCCGAGCGTTACGTATTGGCTGGTTTGCAGGAGGCGGCTCGACAGGGAGGTTTTCCTGATGATTTTGCTCTATTGACGGAACAGCCGAAACGATGGGATATGTATCAAAATGAGATGGCCTTGTTTTATTTATATTCCATGAAAGCGTTGGCCTTTATTCGTTTGCGGCTACAACAAAGACCATCAGCCGAGGTGGTTTTAAGCTGCTTACAGCGTCTGGATCCTGAAGATCGTTCCGGCGGTTCAGTTATTATGGATTTAGCCCTTGCTTTGCAGGAGGAGGGCGAATGAATGGTTTAGACGTTGAGAAGTGCTATCTAAGCTATCAACTGAGGGGGGAGGAAATCTGTAGCAAGATGATAGAAGCGATCCAAAACCTTGGATTTGGCGATACTGATATTGAGCGATTACCGGTTTATTCCGCTGCGGATTTTAATTTAATAAAAGATCCTTATACGGCTGAATTCAACCTGGTCGGCGTATGGCTGGATTCCCACAAACATCAAATCGGCAATATTCAGTTTCTGGGCAATGGTTCTTTTTATGCGGAATATGATGTCGTTAAACAGCACCCGAAAAAGAGCCAATGGTTTGTTGAAGCCATGACGGCTTGGGGTAAAGACGGCAAAATCAAAACTGAAGCGAAATTGCTGCCTTCATTATGAGGTGTGAAATATGGATGATCCAAAAAGATTATATGAATGTATGTTGGATTATTGCAGTGCGACTCGCAAAATCGAACGAATAGGCATTGGCCAGGTGTGGACGGTATGTCAGACAAAAAAACTGGGTAAATATTATTCCGGTCTGGCGATGAGTCCGGCGGTTGCCGTGCGCACTTTGAAATGGTCCGGCGAGTTGAGCGGAAAATCGCTGAAAGATGTGGCGCGCGGAATCCTGGAGTGGGAGCCTTTTCAAGCCACCGTAGCGATGTCGGTTTTGAATTGCAGCATCAATAATAATCGTTATATACCGGAGGGTCAGTTATTAGATGTCAAAACCGCAAACGCAAATTTGACCGTTTTCGAGCATTTTTTACCTCGCTTGAAAGAACAGAAGGTTGTTGTGATTGGTCATTATCCGGGTATTGAGCCTTATGTAGAACAATATGGCTGGCAGGTCTTGGAGCGTATGCCGCAGCTTGGTGATTTACCGGATACGGCCTGTGAATTCTTGTTGCCTGAAGCGGATTGGGTGTTTTTGTCGGCCAGCGCCATTATTAACAAAACTTTTCCGCGATTGGCTGAATTAAGCCGTAATGCGAAAACCGTGTTGATGGGGCCAACTGTTCCCTGGTTGCCTGAGTTATATGAATTCGGTATTGATTATTTGGCGGGGGTCGAGGTCTATGACGGCGAAGCGCTGTTCCGAACAGCCATAGAAGGCGGCGGAGTGCGTATTTTTGAAACCGCCGTGCGCTATAAATTGGTTGAATTAACGCCTCAATCAAGCTTGGACTGGTTAAAACAACAAATCAGCGATACCTGCGCTGATAAAGAGGCTTTAACCATGGCGATGAATAATTGGTATACCAATGGAAAATCACAACGATTCCCGCAATATGAAAAACTGAACGCCACCAATGTTCAACTTTCACGGTTGGACAGCACTTATAAAAAACTTTGGGACAACCATAACGGTCATTCCTTTGCCCATTTAGATTCATGAGCCCACAAATTTATCTTATCCTCTTTTACAAAGGGGACATCAGCGCCTTGACCTTATTTTGTCAACAACTCGACGACGGCGCCGTCTGTTTTCCGCCGTTACCGGCATTAAGCGATGTCGTCGATGAAGATCAACGACAACAACAGGAAAATAATTTGTTGCCGGGATCGCTTATCCAGGAAATCAATCGCCAGTTGCAATTGGATGACGATATATTACACATTGAACCCGCTTTTTATGAACAAATTGAAACCCCGGATGGTATTGCTTCGGTTTATATGGCTCGCTTCAAAATGCTTGACCCCCCTCATGATTTGATGGCCGAGCGCGGCTGCAAAATGCAGACTTTGACCGCTTTGATCGGTCGTCCCCCGGCAGAAATGGAGCTATTAAGAAGAGCTTATACTGCTGTGATGGAGAGTTAACCCTTAGCATTAAAAAAGTTGGGACGAATATGGATGATTTTATGGATTTTGCTGTAACCGAGGACATTGTTCCGCAAGGCCCTTATCTGCCTGAAGCGATGGACTGCATGCGCTGCGGTTTATGTCTCAACAGTTGCCCTACCTATCAATTGAGCGGCGATGAGCAGGAAAGTCCGCGCGGACGAGTGAATTCCTTAAGAACATTGGTTCAGCAAAACGCTATGATTGATGCTGAAGCCCGACAGCATTTGCAAAGCTGCTTACAATGTTATGCCTGTGAGACTGTGTGCCCCAGTCAAATGAATTATCGGCATTTTTTTGAACAGGGTGTTCAACAATTGAATGAACAACATGGTCGTACTTTATTGGCGAATGCGGCTTTTTACCTAATCTCTCACAAAAAAGCGTTGAACCGTTTTTTGCCATTGCTGAAGCTGTATCAAACCAGCGGTCTGCAATGGATGTTGCGAAACTTCAATATGTTAGCGCCGTTCGGTTTAAAACGAGCTGATGAGTTGGCTGTTATCCCCGATCTTTCCAGATTACCAGCTCGTTTTCCGCTTGCAAATCCGCGTGGATCAGTCGCTTTGTTTACTTCATGCATTAGCAGCGCATTTGATCGCGAAACAGTCATTTCCGCCATTCGAGTGTTAAATGCTATCGGTTATCAGGTGATCATGCCGGAATCTATACAGTGTTGCGGCGCCATTCATTATCACAACGGCGAACAGGCGCAGGCGGCGTCATTGATGCGGGCAAATTTAGATTGTCTCAATAGTTTAGAGGTGGATGCGGTTGTCTACACGGCAAGCGGTTGCGGCTCTCATTTGTACGCTTATCCGGAAATGTTAAGTTTAAATGATATGGAAAGCCGCAGTCTGCAAGCGCGTATGTTCGATGTTTCTGATTTTGTTGAACAGCATTGGCCGGATCAACTGCAACTGCCGGAAAAAACAATCAAAATCGCTGTTCATGAACCTTGTAGTCAACGTAATGTTCTGAAAAATCAACAAGCAGTGTACCAACTCTTGAATCGGATCAGCGGCGCGGAAGTGATTTCAGCAGCGGAGAATCATTTATGTTGCGGAGCAGGGGGGACTTATATGCTTAGCCATCCGCAAACCGCAGATCAGCTAAGAGATCGCAAACTCAAGGAAATCATGGCTTTAAAAGCCGATTATATTGTTTCCGCTAATATCGGTTGCGCAATGCATTTAAATCATAGCGCGGCTGATGCCGGGCGAGCAGTACTGCATCCAATCAGTTTGCTGGCGAGGTTGCTTGAACACGTTTAATATGGGCAACCAGAGCGCTGTCCATCGTCGCCAAATGTAAGGAAAACCATTGCGGCAAGCGTTCCTTGATTAATGCTTTTGCCATTGAGAGCTGGCCTTTATCGACTCTTTTCTTAAACTGCTTGATCTCACCGATCACCCGCTGGTGCTCGCCTTTATGTTCAGCGATAGCGGGAAAGTTAAATTTATCCATCAACTGGTTTTCCTTTTCAAAATGGGTTTCCACATGTTCCAGTAATTGTGCGAACAATGATACAAAGCTTGGCGCATCACAGTTTTCCAATTGATTCAGCATATCGGCGAAATGCTGGTGATCTTCATCAAGCTCCGGATAACTCAGCGTTAAAATGTTTTCAATAATTATAATAGTCATAAAATGCGTTTTGTGAAAATATGAAAAGTCTGTTGGTAACGGCTCCGCCATATTTATCTTGAAATACACGAAGTAGGATGGGCGCGCTGCGCTTTGCCCATCCTAGATAAATTCTAATTTTCTGGATTTTCTTTATTTAAGCAATATTTGAACCATCTGTTTTTTTCTGAAATGAGGACTAAGTCTTTGTTTAATGAATGAAGCCAATTAATCAGTAAATGCGGTTGGAATCAATTGTCGCTTTTACGACATAAATTCCGATAAGGTTTGTTTATTACCCCACATTCAGCAGGTTAAACAGCATTAACTGATTGATGTGGCAATAAAAAACAAAGCTATAGAAATGGCAAGCGATTTGCTTAATGTACTGAAAGGGTTGTGAATTGCTCTATTGCAATCACCGCCATTGTTGACACTTTCGGAGATTTTTCATGTTGCTTGAAACTTTTAATGACCAGGGCTTATTGTTGATTACATCAGTAATAGGCGAGACTACGGAAACCGGTAAGTTTGCTTTCAGGGGAGATTTAGTACTGAAGGAAGGCGAATTAAGAGAGGGTTCTGACCGGGATCGTAAACCGCCAGAATTTGTAATTCATCAAGCCGTTGTTTTGTCTTCCGAACAATCAATGATTTTTGTCAGCGGATTGTTTTACGAATTGGATCAAATTGAAAAATTTGTCGCCAAGTATAAGGAAGCATTAACGCCGGAAACCGTGTTGATGTTTTATGTGGAAAATATTGACGCGAAAATGAAACTGGCTTACGAAGGCTTAACTTTTCAATTATTACCGTATACGGAAGGTATGATTTGGAATGAATTACTGGATACTTTATATCTGGAAAAAAGTGATTTAAAAGGTCAATCTGCGGAAGATAAAGTGATGACTGTTTTCGACGCCGCCAAGGATTTTGATGTAAAAACCGACGCTTTGACCTTGGCGGCCGCTTTGGAAAAAACCATCATAGTTGATAAAGAACTGAGCACAGGCCCGGTATAAGGCTATGAAAAAGTTTAAAGATATTTCCGCTGCAGAATTAAGTTCACAGTTAAGCGATGATGATTTTATGTTGCTGGATTGCCGGGAGATGAAAGATTATCGCGCCGGGCATATTGAAAACGCCATGCATTTACATGAAGGTCTGAAAGAGAGCTTGTTAAAAAATGGCGATAAAGGCAAGAAAATGATTATTTATTGCTATTACGGACATGCCAGCGAACATGTAGCGGAAATGTTTTGCGACTTCGGATTTAACGATGTATTCAGTTTGAGCGGCGGATACAGTAGCTGGAAAGAAAGTCTTTCAGCATAACCTATAACTCACTTTCAAGGTGGTAACTATGGAACTTGATCGCGATCTTGCTTTGCGCATAGCGCTGGCTTCAAGAATTTTACCCGGCGTATCGGTCGGGGAACTGGTCGAAATTTTACACCAGCGGGTAGGGCCGCCGTTAACCGATGATAAGTTAAAGGCGGTAACGGTAACCAATTTAAAAACCGGCATCGGGAGCCATGACGGCGAAGAAGATGGTGAAGATATCGGCATTGGTTTAGAAAATATTAAATTGGCGGTACGCTATCTATGGGGGGAAGAGGCTGAAGATGAAAATATCCCGGAAATTCAAACTTATCAAGACGGTGAAATGGCGGACTCCATACGAGTGGCGGTCGCATCTAATAGCGGCGCCGATTTAAACGGTCATTTCGGTTCTTGTTTGCGGTTTTTAGTTTATCAATTATCCCGCAATGATATGAAGCTGATCGATATTCGTTCCACGATTGAGGCGGATGATTCCGATGATCGTAATTTGTTTAGAGTCAATCTGGTTGATGATTGCCAAGTCATGTTCGTGCAATCTATCGGCGGTCCGGCGGCGGCTAAAGTCATACGCGCCGATATTTATCCGATTAAAGTTCCTGATGTGATTGGAGCCGCAGATAAACTGAAAGAATTTCAAACCGTGTTTGATGCGCCGCCGCCTTGGTTGTCTAAGGTCTTGGGGGTTTCTGCAGAAGCTCGTAAGCGCTTTGATTATGCGGAGTCTGATTGATTTTGTTTTTGCTTTTTTACCGAAGCCCTTTGCTCTGTTTTCTCACCCAGCGTCAGTGCGCCATGCTGACGCCGGTTTGAAAGGCGCGCCGGGTGAACAAGGCGCCAAACTCACTTTAACATCGTAAGTACCTGAGGATGCGAAAATTGTCCCTGCCTCTTATCGGTTGAGTCAGCTGTTCAATTTTGTTGTATGTTGTTTGAGTTAGATCGTAACCAAAAGCGTTCATATTTCTGCTAAAGCTGTTATGATTATTTCTGCCGGGATCGATTATGATAATTTCAGAAGTTTGTTTCGCATGTTGATGGATAAATCCTGCTAATAAATTAGCATGCCCCCTTTCATAAAGGAGATCACTACCGATTATTAAATCAAATGCGCCCAAATTTGTTTTGTCATCTTCCCAACCTGTCCTAACAAAGGGTATCTTTCTGCCATTATTTAGATTAATATTTTCACGAAGAAATTCTTCTGCTTTGGGATGATAGTCAGTTGTGGTAATATCTGCTAATCTAGTATTCAGCACCAAACTTGCTAAAGCGATGCCGCAGCCTACTTCGAGAATTCTTTTTCCTTCTATTTCATGTTCAAACATGAGGTTGGCTAAAACTTCTCCAGAAGCCCATATTACGCCGAATAATGACCAGTTTGCTGATGAAATGCCAAATTTTGAAGCAATATGTTCAGGATCGGAAAATTGTTGTCGGTCGCGCAGTGTCCTAACATGAACATCTGTATTGCCAAACTCAAAAGTTTGATAGCGGAAACGCAACATTTTTTGCACCTTTTCGTATTAGGGAACGTAGAAGGCTCAATAGATGCAGTTTTGCTACGTAGAGGAAGCTATTGTAGGCTCTTCGCTAACAAATTGATAGCTCTCAATTTTTTAGTCGTTGGCGTGGTGCGTTTCTAGGTGGTTTATTATGTTGTTTATAGTAAAATAAGTATTGCTAATATATATTTTAAGTTCGCGCCGGTGAAACCGATCTTAATATTTTTTTTATTTCACCAATCTGTAGAGTATAGTAAATGAGTAAAGGTACAGTTAAATGGTTTAACGCGGACAAAGGTTTTGGCTTTATCACACCTGATGATGGAGGAAAGGATCTTTTTGTCCATTTTTCAGAAATACAAAGTGCTGGTCAATACGCAACATTGAATGATGGTCAGCAAGTTGAATATGAAGTCGGGCAAGGTCAAAAAGGGCCTTGTGCAAACAAAGTAGTTGCAATTTAAGGATATACAGAACGTTGCTTTGCTACGGACGCAGTCGTTTTTGCGCCTGCTCCGTTCAATGCGGTGTGAAAAAATAGGCGACCACGAATAAAATCGTTGTTGGGTGGTTGCCTGTTTCCTTAGAAACTTCAATTTTCCGTCTTACCGACATTTTCATTTGAAGAGCAAATGGATTTGTCGATAAGACGGATTAGAGGTTTACAGCTGTCTTTCTTTTTATTCCGACATATAGATTAATGAACGGAATTTGATAAGGATACTGAGTTATTATTTCTTCTCAAATAAGCCATGCCAAAAACGCTTAAAGCCATCATTACAATCAGCGGCGCTTCCGGCACAGCTTGATTTGAAGCAGTAGGCGGAGAGGCGGCGGTTAATAATTGCCAATCCGATGCGCCGGACTGTTTAATAGATGTTTCCAACACCGCAGCGCCGAAATTTTCATACCAAAACATTTCAACATTATGAAGGCCTGCGCTTAAATTCATGGAGCCGGTATTGAGCGTCGGCGCATGAGGCCCGGGATTAATGATCGTTTCCACTCCATCAATAAGCAGTTGAAAACCGTCATCCGACCAACTGGCAAAGTCATATAAGCCTGATTGAGCGATTTCAAATTGCCCGGTGATATGTGCCGCAAAGGTTTCAGTATGCGCCACAGGCCATAAATTTTCATTTCCGAAAAAGCCTTTGACGCCCCAGTCTGAAAAGTTAATTACATTATATTGATGCGTACTGGTTGGGCTGTTTGTGTCAACATAGCTCCTCAATTGATCGGTATGGTGAAAAGAACGGTTAGTATCGTAGATTTCAACGATAAATGAAGCCCGCGCATTGAATGATAGAATCAATAAGGCGGTTATGAACGCCATCGGTTTAAGATGATACATAAGGATTATTTCTCCTAGAGTTAAAGTTAATTTAAGTTTATTAGGCTTTTACGTCTAACACTTTTATTCAGTTCGCATTCTCTTAACGGTAAGTTTGTATTTGTTCACAGTTATTACTTTTTTTCGCAGACAAAACTGACATGACAGCCTATAGAAAACCGCAACTGTGGCCGTGCGAAGTATATAATGAGCGTTTTTTAGCCGACTCTTAAATCACTATTGCCATGAGCATTCAATCTTTTCTACTCAAATCTATTATCAATTTAACGCCCAATTTTATGATTATTTGGGTATCGAATATCGTGCTGAAAGGTATTGCGGAATTATTGGAGTTTCGCTTCGATATTGATCAGCGTTCTCTTTATGTTCAAACCCAACTCTATGGCGAAGAAGGCACTATAGAAGTTTTATTGGAGGATTTTGCCGTTTTTAATGATGGCGATAGTTATCGTTTTATTCTTCATCACGCCAGTTCGGATCGCCCGTGGTTAAACAATATTTTGGCGAAAGTGATTGGTAGGGCCTGGAAAATACCGGCATTGCCACAGTTTTCAGCGCAACTGGATGTTCTGGTTGAACTGTTCAAAGCCAAACCGGCGGAGTTGCCGACTGAAAGTTCTGATTCAAATAATGAGTAATATTGCTATCTGAATTCGACAATTCGATAGGTCTTGACTATCTTTATTGAATGATGCGATTCAAAAAATCAGCTTGTAAATTAACTCAACAAGCTAAATTGTTTATTTTATTTATTTGGCTTAGCTTGTGTTCTTTGACTCAGGCTGAGACGGAAAATGTCGATTATTCCGAATCTGATCAGGAATTATTAGATGAGTTAATGGCGATAGTCGATGAAAGCACCGCGATTGCTACGCAAACGCGGATGAACGCCAACTCTGTACCGGGCATCGTTTCAGTTCTGGATGGCGCGGAAATGGAGTCATTGGGAATGCGTAGCGTATGGGATGCGCTATCTTGGGTGCCGGGGCTGATGACGACTCGCGATGGCTCCGGCATTTCCCTGACGGCCAGAGGCTTAAGTTTTCCGTTTAGCTCAGGGAATATCAAGGTATTGTTGAATTCCAAGTCAATGAGCCAGGAGAGTTCCGGCATCAACAGCACTATTTTACAAATTCCAATTGAGCAGGTGGAAAGAATAGAGGTCGTGCGTGGGCCGGGCGCTGTTGTTTATGGCGATAACGCTTTCATGGGGCTGGTTAATATTATTACCAAAAGCGATGAAAACCGGGTGTTTTCTCGATTTGAAAGCAACGGCGCTATCGCCGGCGGCGCTAACGGCGTTTATCTTGATGAACGCAACAAAGTAAAAGTTGCTGCAAATGTTTACGCTTTTGATCATCAATCCGCAACAACGCCGAATGACAGATTTGCCTCAGAAGATAGGCAATTCGGGGTGTTTTCCTTGCAATACAAAGATCTGGCGATATCCGCGCAGTCTTATCATCGCGACTATGATCTCAGAGATAGAAACAAAATTCGCGAGGGCAGCGATGCTATTACTTTGCAGCAGAGCTGGGCTTTTTCAAATGAACTTAAAAGCGATTGGTCGTTCGCTTATTCACAAAATGATTATCAGTTGGAACGGAATGACTTTTCAGGCAATCGTTTCGAAGGCGGCGTCGATTTACATTGGTCAGGGTGGCGGTCACACCAGTTTTGGTTGAAGTTTTCTTATGTCGATGAACATATTGATCAGGCGCGTATGCAAAGGGCGAGGCCGTCGCAATTTAATCGTCCGCCGCCGCCGCTGCGATTGAATGATGTGACGCGAACGTATTACAGTATCAGTTTACAGGATCAATTTGAGGTGACTGAAGACTTGACGATTACCGCCAGCCTACGGTTTGATCATCGCGATGATATAAAAGAAGACTTTTTCACACCGAGGGTTTCCGCCGTTTGGCGTATTAATGATGAGCATATACTGAAAGCTCAGTATGCCGAGGGTTTTCGCGCGCCTACTTTTTTTGAATTCTATCCCAATCCTCAGCATAATTTGAATCAGGAAACCATTGAAACCACCGAGTTAAGCTATATCCATCATCAGGCGAATTACACGGGCAAGGTGGTGTTTTTCTATTCCCATATCGACAATATGATTTATCCGTTTCGCGAACGTTTCAATAATGATAAAGAAGCCGAAAGTTTCGGCGTGGAATTAGAGTGGATGCAGCAATTGACGCCCTATTTCAAATGGCAGGCGAATGTCTCTTATGTGGATTCGTGGGATACCCGGAATCGCAATAACAGCCGCTCAGGCGACCCGACGGCGGCAAGCTGGTTAAGTAATATCGCTTTATTTTATAAGCCGATGGAAAAAATCATGATCACCGCCCGCTGGAATTACGTCGGCGAACGCAATAATTCTACGACGGATGTGGACGCAGTGCATCGCTTGGACTTAACTCTCAATGCGACTGATTTATTTGATTCAGGGTTTTCTTTAAAACTCGGCGTCAATAATCTATTCAGCGATCAACGTCATCATTTGCTTAATTTACCGGTAAGCGGCGCAACATTATTGGATTATGGCAATCAAGCCGATGTATGGTTGCAATTGTCTTATAAACATTAAGGAACGTGAATTTGAGTTTATTTAATAATGCATAGATTTTTTGTCGCCATTTTCAAAGGTTGGGCCAAGCTGAATTTGTTATGAAAGCAGGGAAGCGTTATTGGCTCACATTTCTGCTGTTGAGTTTGCTGGCTGTTAATCAATTGTGGGCATTTGATCAAAAACAACAGCGCATAAACAGTATAGGATTAAAGTTATTTCGTAGTCTGTTGGCTTCAGATTTAGATATTGACGCAAAAATCGGCGCTGACCGGCAATTGTCCATTTTGTTTATTTATGCGCGCGAACAGGCAATGGCCAAACAATTAGCGGACGATTTTTTAAAAATCGGTAAACAACCCAAGCAAGGCAAGATTCATCAGATTCCGGTTTCGGCGACCGCTGTTTCCGCCAGTGATTTAGAGATGGCTTTGCAACAACGCATAGCCGGGGTATTCATTGTGGATCAAATGACCGAGCGCCAATTAGTCAAGGTGATCGATTATGCTCGTAGCAAGCGTATCGTGGTTTTTTCACCTTATCCCGGCGATGTTCAGGCGGGGGTCGCTGCAGGTTTGGATATTGGGGTGAAGGTGAGGCCTTTCCTCAACATGTCGGCGTTACAAGCATCCGGCTTGAATATCAAAAAACTGTTCATCAAAGTGTCAAAGCGCTATGAAGACTAAAGCAGCCTCAAAAAAATCAACAATATACAGGCAAATTAATTTTGCTTTTTTGATGTTGGCTATCGCTTTGGAATCGTTGTTGTTCGGTTATTGGTATTTTATGTTGCAGCCTCGTTTATATCAGGAAGCAAAAGTAGCGGCGACCTTGATCGCACAGGCGGAAACCGACACATTGGCGGGGTCGTTTTCTTATCGTCCGGTGAGTGAACAGGATATTTTGGCGGCATTGGATGAAATTTTATTATCCAGCGATGAAAAGGGCGAAACGCTGGTGAAATGGATTTCTGTTGAGTTAGACGGTGATTTGTTTGATGACCATTTGAGTTTGCTTTATCAAGGAGGCGATGTCTGCCAATCTTGTTTTGAGGCTGCTATCCCGATTTATGATCGCGACTCATATGAGCTATTAGGGGTTGCCTCATTTCATATCAGTAACGCTTTTTTTCGTTCGCTGGATGCCGATGTTAAAGTTAAATTATTGATTGAATCCGCAATCAGTTTATTGTTTTTGGCGTTAACCTGGCGCTTCGTTATTCGCCTCAGTAAAAAACTGGAGCAACAAACGCAGAATCGTAAACAAGCGGAATCGGCGTTATGGGCGAAAGAACAACAGTATCAACGTTTGTTGAGTCAACTCAGTCAGTACTTTGTTTATCAACGGGATTTATCGGGTCGGATCAGCTTTGAAGAGGAAACCTTAAAACAAAGATCAGGCTTTGGCTTGGATGAATTTCAACATTGTTATAGCGAAGATTTAAAAAACCAATTAACGGATGGGTTATCCGGACAATCCGCAGAACATCGGCGGGAATTAGAGTTGCTTGATGAGTCCGGTAAGAAACATTGGTTGGAGCTTTCCGAGATTCCGCTGATGGATAGCAAAGGCGACATTATCGCCTATGAAGGTATTGCTCGGGATATTAGCGAAATTCGGGTTTCTCAATTGAAACTGGAAAAGGCTAAGCAGCTGGCTGAACACGCCAATCAAACCAAAAGCGACTTTTTAGCCAACATGAGTCATGAAATACGCACGCCGATGAATGCGATTATCGGGATGTGTTATTTGGCGTTGAAAACGGATTTGGATGCCCGGCAATACGATTATTTGAGCAAAATTGAGCTTGCTTCTAATAATTTATTGGCAATCATTAATGATGTTTTGGATTTTTCTAAAATCGAAGCCGGTAAATTGACCATGGAACACACCGACTTTGATTTACAAGATGTTCTCGATAATTTGGCGACAATTTGTTCGCCGAAATCTGATGAGAAAGGATTGGAATTCATTATTCATCACCCGCGCGCCCATTATCAATTACTGGTCGGCGATCCTTTACGCTTAGGGCAGGTGTTGATTAATCTAACCAGCAATGCGATAAAATTTACCGAACAAGGCGAAGTGATTGTCTGCGTTGAGTTTCTACAACAAATCTTTGATCAGGTGCAAATTCGTTTTTCGGTTAAAGACAGTGGCATCGGCATTGAGGAGAATCAAATTCAGCGCTTGTTTGATTCTTTTTCACAGGTTGATAGTTCAACTACTCGGCAATACGGCGGCACCGGATTAGGATTGGCGATCAGCAAGCGTTTGGTTGATTTGATGAATGGTCATATCAGCGTTAACAGCAAGCCGGGCGATGGCAGTTGTTTCAGTTTTACTGTTTGGCTAGGATTAAGCGATAAAAAAGCGGTTCAATCCACCACTGCGGTAGATCACTCATTAAAAGGTTTAAAGGCTTTGATTGTGGATGATAATCAAACAGCTTGCGAAGTGCTGGCTGAAACATTGTCGCGTCATGCTATTAAAGCCGTTACCGTGAACTCAGGGGCGCAAGCAATCGACGCTTTGGCGCAGGCTCAACAAACCGGTTCCGGTTTCGATCTGTTGCTGATGGACTGGAAAATGCCGGAACTGGATGGCTTGGAAACGGTTAAATCGATTCACGCGAATCAATCTATTCAACAAGTGCCGACAATTATTATGGTAACCGCTTTTGACCGGAATCAATTAATGAGTCAAATTGATGATGTTGATATCAAGGGCGTTATCACTAAACCGTTTAATGATTCTATTTTAGTCGACAGTATTATGAAGGCGTTCGGCAATCATGGCGGGTTCCCGCCGTTGAAAAAACAAAGCCGAAAAGCAGGACTATCATTCAAGTCGCGTTGGTCGGGTAAGCGCGTTTTGCTGGTAGAAGATCATTCCATTAATAAACAAGTGGCTACCGAGTTGTTACAGCAAACCGGCGTATCGGTGAGCGCTGCGGCCAATGGTCAAGAAGCGCTCGGGTTGGCGGCGGAATCGCAATTCGATTTGATTTTAATGGATTTACAAATGCCGGTGATGGATGGCTATCAGGCGACCCGGAAAATACGGCAATTGCCCGCCGGGCGAGACATTCCGATTATTGCGATGACGGCGCATAATATGTCCGGAGATCGTGAGAAATGTTTGGCGGCCGGGATGAATGATCATATCGCCAAGCCGATTAAGGTTGAAATTCTTTTTCAAGTCATGAGCGCTTGGTTGGGTGTCGGCGAAAATGCGCTGATATCTGCATCAGTCGTGCAAAAAAATCAGCCCGCTGATTGGTTGCTTGACTTGCCGGAGATTGACGTGCAATCTACATTGATTCAACTGGACAACAAAACAACGCTGTATCATAAATTGTTGCTGGAGTTTCATCTGGATTATCAACATTATGCCGATGACATAAACAAATTGATTTACCAACAAAAGCATGACGCCGCCAGTAAACAGTTACATGGTTTAAAAGGCGCGGCAGGGAATATAGGCGCACAAGCGCTTTATCAAAATTGTTCGCGTTTGGAACAATGTTTGAGTAAAGGTGATGAATATGGGGATAACTTGCAACAATTTCAAAAGTCTTTTCATAGCGTGATGTCGGGTTTGCAAACATTGCCGGAATTGGAAAAGCTTGTTCCCGATACGAATTTTGCGATGGATTGCGATAAAATTTTAACTTTAATTGATGCATTAAGAAGCAGCTTGAAAAATTCCAGTTTTCAATCCGCTCAGGATCTTGCTGAACTCATTCGCCAATCAGACGCTGTTCATCATGACACCTTGATGAGGTTACAACAACAAGTGGATAACTTCCAATTTGAGCAAGCTTTAGAGTCTTTATATGAATTTGAATCGTTTTTTAAGCAAAATCAATCAAGTGACCGATAAGCCCAGAATTTTGCTGGTTGATGATGATCGAACCAATATTAATATGTTGGGTAATATGTTGCAGCAAAATTATGAGATTATGGTGGCTTTGGATGGCGAACAGGCGCTTAAGCAAGCTAATTCCGGATTGCCTATTGACTTGATTTTGTTGGATATACAACTGCCGGGCATAGACGGTTTTGAGGTTTGTCAGAAGTTTAAGGCGAACGAAGAGTTTAAGGAGATTCCGGTTATTTTCATCACCGCCAATACCAATTTGGATGCTGAACGCATAGGTTTATTGATGGGCGCGGTCGATTATATCACCAAGCCTTTTAATAAAAACATTGTCGAATTGCGGGTAAAAAATCAATTGGAACTAAAGCGTCAACGTGATTTGCTGGCGCGTTTGTCTAAATTTGACGGTTTAACCGGAGTATTCAATCGCCAGTATTTTGATGAGTTTCTTGCTGCTGAGTGGGCTAGATCGTTTAGAGATAAAACACCGTTATCATTAATTATGATTGATATTGATTGTTTTAAGGATTTTAATGACAGTTATGGGCATATAGCCGGTGACGAGTGTTTAAAAAAGGTTGCCGTGACCATTGAAGAATCCTTGGAAAGACCGGTAGATTTCACTGCCCGTTATGGCGGCGAAGAGTTTGTTTGCGTGTTGCCGAATACCAATGCCGACGGCGCCCATTATATGGCGGAGTTGATACGCCAAAATATCATCGACTTAAATATTCCACACCAACAAAGCGAAGATATTTCGGTGGTCAGCATCAGTTTAGGGGTGAACAGCATGGTTGCTGATAATGGCAACTCTCCGCTGACTTTTCTGAACACCGCTGATCAGCGCTTATATCAAGCGAAAAAAAACGGGCGGAATCAAGTTGTCAGTGTTCTTTTATAACTTGACGAAGAAACTATGCTGAAATTTTTACGGTGGGCCTTTTTATCGATAATCATGATGGTGGCGATCCTTATTGCCGGACGCGAAATTTTGTTCGTCGGGCCGGTTCAGACTGTTACCCCATTACCCACCGATAAAATTCTGGATATGCATGTGCATGTGGCCGGCATCGGCGCCGGGAACAGCGGCTGCTTCGTTTCCGAGCAAATGCGCGACAGCTATAAATTTGACTATTATTTGAAGGCGTTTGGCGTTAGTCGGCAGGAAATTATCGAACAAGGCGATCAGTTGGTATTTAAACGTTTGGCGGAAAAACTGAATGCCTCCCGATATGTCGGTCAGGCGATCATACTTGCTTTAGACGGCGTCATAGACGAGCAGGGCCGTTTGGATAAGCAGAAAACCCAGGTCTATATCCCCAATGAATTTGTCGCCGCACAGACAGCACAGTATGAAAATCTGTTATTCGGCGCCAGCATCAATCCTTATCGGAAAGACGCTTTGCAACGCTTGGAAACAGCTTATCAGCAGGGCGCTCGATTGATTAAATGGATACCTAGCATACAACATATTGATCCGTCCGATAATCGATTAATTTCGTTTTACCATAAAATGCGGGATTTAGCTTTGCCCTTGTTGTCTCATACCGGGCAAGAGCGTTCATTCCACACCGCCATTGATGAATACGCCGATCCAAAAAGATTACAACTGCCATTAAGTTTGGGCGTGACGGTTATCGCCGCTCATGTGGCGACCACCGGCGAGAATCAGCAACAAAACAATTTTGAACGTATTTTACCGATGTTCAAGCGTTTTCCTAATCTCTTCGCCGATATTTCCAGTCTGACTCAGATTAACAAATTAGGTTACTTGGCTAAAGCGTTGACAGCGGCCGAGTTAAAAGGGCGTTTGTTATACGGCAGCGATTTTCCGTTGATCAATATGATACTGGTTTCACCGTATTATTTTCCGTTAAATCTAAGTATCGGCGAAATGCGCCGAATCGCCGAAATCGAAAATCCTTGGGATAGGGATGTTGTATTGAAACAGGCTTTAGGCGTACCGACTGAACTGTTTGTCCAAAATCAGCGGTTTTTTTATAGCGCTAATTGATGATTAAATAACATTGGAAACACATCTGCTTGCCCCTCAAGGCGAATTCGAATTATTACGCAAACCGCATCACCCCAAAGATAATTTACGAGCCTGGGATGCGGCCGATGAATATCTAATAAAACAGATTGCGGCTGAGCCGATCAACGCTGATTGTCATATGTTGATTTTAAATGATAGTTTCGGCGCATTAAGTGTATTCTTGCATCCATTCAAACCGGTGTTGATTTCCGATTCTCATTTAGCCCAGGCGGCGACAATAGAGAATTTGACTAGAAACAAGCTTGCCCCCGACAGCGTGACGATCCGCCATAGTTTGTATGTTCCTCAAAAAGTCGTTGATTGCTTAATCATTAAAGTCCCAAAAACATTGGCTTTGTTAGAATTTCAACTGATTCAATTAAGACCTTGGCTAAGCGATAATACTCGGATCATGGTTGCCGGTATGGTTAAAACCATGCCCAAATCGGTTTGGGAAATGTTGGAGCGCATTGTCGGCCAAACAAATACCCAATTAGCCTGGAAAAAATCACGCATTATTCGCGTACAAGTGAATTCTGAAGTCGATATTCCTAATAACCCCTATCCAGTGAGTTATCGATTAGAAAACACCGATTATCAATTAATTAATCACGCCAATGTTTTTTCCCGCGATAAACTGGATATCGGAGCGCGTTTTTTTCTGCGACATTTACCGGTCAATAGACAAGCGCGGAGTATTATTGATTTAGGTTGCGGCAACGGCGTATTAGGGTTGTTGATGGCGGAACAACATCCGCAAGCGGAGATAATATTTATAGATGAATCGTATATGGCGGTTTGTTCGGCCTCGGAAAATTTCAAACACGCTTTTCCCGGTCGCGATCAAGCGCGTTTCATACACCAAGATAGTTTGAGCGGACAAGCTGAAAACAGCGCCGATATCATTGTTTGCAATCCGCCTTTTCATCAGCAACATGCGGTGGGCGATCATATTGCCAGAAGAATGTTTCAGCAAGCGCTTAAAGTATTAAAAAAAGGGGGGGAACTGCGCATTATCGGGAATCGACATTTAAATTATCATATTTTATTAAAGCGCTATTTCGGCAATTGCCGAACAGTGGCCTCAAACAAAAAATTCGTGGTTTTGCAGGCTATTAACTCAGTTTTGCCATAAAGATAAATGACTACAGCCATTTCTTGAGAATATGAGCAATTTGTTGTTGGGTAACCGGTTTACTCAGAAAATCATCCATACCGGCTTGCAAACACTCGATGCGGTCATTTTCAAAAGCATTGGCGGTTAAAGCAATAATCGGAATTTGCCTCTTTTTCTGATTTTGCAGGAATTGACGTATCAATTTCGTGGCTTCAAAACCATCCATTTCCGGCATTTGACAATCCATGAAAATAAGATCGTAAGTATATTGTTTAACGGCGTCTAAGGCGGCTTGGCCTGAAAGCGTTTCATCAATATCGGTAAATCCGAGCATTTCTAAATGATTACGCACCACAAACAAATTGATTTCCACATCATCCACTAATAGTAATTTGCGGTCTAATAAATGGGGGCTTATATCTTCATTTTCTTCTAATAAAGATTGATGGGTATGATTGGATGTTTCGGCATATTGCAATTGAATGGAAAAAGTAAAACAACTGCCTTTACCCGGTTCGCTTCTAAGACTGATTTCGCCTTTCATGAGCTTGACCAATCTTTTAACAATAGCCAACCCTAGCCCGGTGCCTTGATAACGCCGATTATAACGGCTATCGATTTGGACAAACTCATTAAATAATTTTTTCTGTTGTTCCGGGGCAATGCCGATACCGGTATCCTCAATTTCTATAGTCAGTTTGCAA
>SPJM01000246.1 GCA_006844585.1 Methylococcaceae bacterium
GTTAAATCCGGAAATACGCCCGGCTCCAGCATATTGGCGACGGCAAAATCCACCAAGCGCTGATCATCAACCCGTTCATAAACCTGCATACTGCCGTATTCCAAACCCACTTGCAGCAATGCCTGGTGCAAGTCTAAACCATTGAATCCGCCCGGATCGCGCGCTGCGATGCTGAATTGAATAAGAGCAGGCATGCCGGAGTGCTCATCATCTTCTACAGCAGGAGACTGATCCATTGTTGTCATTGAATCGCCCTCATCTTCAACCGCCGAGCCGATAGGCACGATGTCAAAATCATCATTGGAAGTATCCAGCACCAAAGATTCATCAATGCGTCCAATCGGCTCATCCTCGTTAAAAAAACGGGGATCCTGCTTGTCTTTTTTATTCCTGAAAAAACTCCACAGCACCATAGCCACTACTATTACAGCACCGGTTGCAAAAATCGTTATTCTTAATATCTCTTTATCCATTAACTTTCCGCCATCACTACTGCTTCTTCAATATCTACTGCGACCATCCGGGAAACACCGGGTTCCTTCATAGTAACACCGGCCAGATTTTTTGCAATTTCCATCGTCACTTTATTATGCGAAATATACAAAAATTGTACACTGGCCGACATATCTTCAACCATTTGCGAAAACCGCACCACGTTCGCGTCATCCAAAGGCGCATCCACTTCGTCCAGCAAACAGAAAGGCGCCGGGTTCAAATCAAAAATCGAAAACACTAAGGCGACCGCCGTTAACGCTTTTTCACCGCCGGACAATAAATGTATGGAACTGTTCCGTTTACCAGGCGGCCTGGCGATGATATTGACGCCGGTCTCCAGCAAATCCTGTTCGGTTAATTCCAAATAAGCCTGTCCTCCGCCAAATAATCGCGGAAACTTCTCTTGTAAGCCGCTGTTAATTTTGTCGAAAGTTTCCTTAAAACGCAACCTGCTTTCCTTATCAATTTTATTAATCGCCTGTTCCAGAGTATCCAGAGCATTGATTAAATCGGTATGTTGCTCATTCAAAAAATTAATTCGTTCCGATTGCGATTGATATTCTTCAATTGCCGTCAAATTAATCGAGCCTAAGCGCTCGATTTGCTTAACCAAGCTTTCCAACTTGGTTTTCCAGGTCTGCTCCTCAGCCTGTTCCGGCAAATTCTTTAAAATTTGTTCCGGATCGGCATCCATTTCCTGCATTTGTTCTGTTAAGGTCTGTTGCCTGACCCGGCTATCCTGCTGTTGAAAACGCACTTCATCGAGTCTTTCTTTTTGTTGATCTTTTCCGCGCTGAAAGCTGATTTGTTGTTCCGACAAATGGGCGATTTGTTCATCAATGCTTTGCTGCTGTTCGCGGGCTTGCTGTAATTTTTGCTCCAAGGAAACTTTGCGCTCGGTAAACGCTTGTAATTGCTGCTTTTCCTCACCCATTGGCGACAGCGTCATTTGCAAACGACTTTCCAACTCTTGGATACGATTGCTTGATTGTTGGTTTTGAGTTTGCAATCGTTCGATTTGTTTCATCGTTAAGGTTTCAGAAGAACGCAGGGACTCTATTTTAGATTGCAGATTATGCACTTGTTGGCGGGTTTCCTGCACCCGCATATCGGCT
The DNA here is from genome assembly GCA_006844585.1 of Methylococcaceae bacterium. GTDB lineage: Bacteria > Pseudomonadota > Gammaproteobacteria > Methylococcales > Methylomonadaceae > Methylomarinum. The sequence continues at coordinate 1,611 of SPJM01000246.1, forward strand.
TTTTGTTGCTCATCGAGTAATTGTTGATTATTCTCCTCAAGCGACTTTTTGCGCGCATCCAAGGTTTCCAGTCGTTGCTCGGCATCTTGTTGAAGCTGCTCCGCCTCAGCAATGAACTCTGCGTTTTCGGTCAATTGAAATTGAATATCGCTCATTTCATTTTCAACCTGCTGCAAACGCTGCTGTTGATGTTCATGTCGGGCCTGATGGGCGCTGAGTTGAGCATTCTGTTGAGACAACTCCGCCGCTAACGCCTTATCCTGTTGTTGTAAAGATTCGCGCAATGATTCACCCGATTTTAAAGCAGACTCAGACTCTTCCAGGCCGATTTCAGCCTGTTCAATCAATTCATCCAATTCTTGTTGTCTTTGCTTTAAACTGCGCAATTCCTTCTCACGTTGTAAAACACCGGATTTGCTGTCAACGCTACGGCTTACTTTCAACCAGTTTTGCCCCAGCCAGGTTCCGTCAGGCAAAATAATGGACTGGTGAACGGCCAAATCTTTTTGCATAGTTTGCGCTTGTTGCAGATCATCTGCGTATAAAATCCCCGATAACAACGGCGACAAGTCCCACTGACAACGAATTTTGGATAATAAACTGCGCTCATCTCCCGAAACCGGTTCCGCCGCAGTGTTGAATAAAATGACATCCTGTTCTTGCAAAAACTGTAGTCCGGCAACCGCATTATCCCAATCATCAACGCAAACCGCCTCCAAATAATGCGCCAACACTGTTTCCACCGCCGTTTCCCAACCGTTTTCGACATCCATAAATTCAGCCAAACGAGGCTGCTTATCCAAATCCATCCGGGTTAACCACGCTTCCAATTCTTTTTTGTCTTTACCCATCGCATGTTGCTGCAACATTTCTAAGGAGGTAATCTTGCCTTGAACACTGTGCATATCACTACGATATTGATGGAGCTGATCCAGAGCCATTTTAATTTGCTGACGTTGCTCGCCCATCAGCACATTTTGCTGCTCCAATTCGCTACTCAGCGTTAAGCGCCGTTCTTCCATCTCTTCAACTTGAACCTCTAATTCTGCGATCTCGGATTGCAAAGCGGTTTCCGCCAGAACAACTTGTTCGGATTGTAACTTATCCAAACGAATCTGCAATTGCTGATTTTGATTTTGCAATTGGTTCAGCTTAACCCGCTGCACTTGATTGATTTCATTGTAACGCGCGTTTTCAGCCAAAAAATCTTCCCATTGCTGTCGCCATCCCTGCATTTTCTGCAAGGATTGCTGCTGGTTTTCACCGGCTTCTTGCTCCTGCTCGCGAACAATGATTAAAGACTCTTCCGCCTCTAATAAAGCGGTTTTAATTTCTTCCAATTGCAAGCTGTCTTGTTCGCATTCCGCTAAAGAATGTTCAGTTTGTTCACGCAAGCGTTCGATTTCCGCCAAAGTATCGGCATGGCTTTGTTCATTATGCTTTATCGCCTGCTGTAAACGACTGACTTCAGCAACGCTATGATAATAATCCGCCTGCGCTTCATCTAACAAACTCTGCTGCTGCTTTTGCGCCTGTCGCTTTTCATCGATTTGTTGCTCAGTTTCTCTGAGCGATACAAACAAGCGATTATGTTGTTCGGCAATTTCCTGTAGCTTTTCATCCAACTGCTCGGCAATCTGATGATAATTTTGCCAACGCATTGCCAAATGTTCTTCTTTATAGCGCCGCTCCTGCGCTTTTAATTCCGTGTATTTTTCCGCCTTATCCGCTTGTTTTTTCAAGTTTTCCAGCTGCTTGCCCACCTCTTCCCGCAAATCTTCCAGTCGATCCAGATTTTCGCGGGTATGTCGCATACGGGTCTCGGTTTCCTGACGACGCTCCTTGTATTTGGAAATACCCGCCGCTTCTTCGATATGCACCCGCAACTCTTCCGGCTTGGCTTCCACCACCCGCGAAATAGTGCCTTGTTCGATAATCGCATAACTGCGCGAACCCAGGCCGGTGCCTAAAAACAAATCGGTAATATCCTTGCGGCGGCAACGGGAGCCGTTTAATTGATAAAGCGATTGCCCCTCGCGGCTGACCTGACGTTTAATGGAAATAGTGTTGTATTTGGCGAATTCGCCCGCCGCCCGGCCTTCGCTGTTATCAAACACCAACTCGACAAAGGCGGTGCTGACCGGCTTGCGCGTTGAAGAACCGTTAAACACCACATCCGCCATACTGCCGCCGCGTAAATGCTTGGCCGAGCTTTCGCCCATCACCCAACGCACAGCGTCGATAATATTGGATTTGCCGCAACCGTTAGGACCGACAATCGCGGTTAAATTACCATTAATAGGAATCGTTGTCGGGTCGACAAAAGATTTAAAACCTGAAAGCTTGATTTTTTCCAGCTTCATAACTGGGTGAAAGGTCCTGCAAAAAAGAAAAGCCGTCTATTATGCCATGAGATGAGCTTGGCTTGTTATCTTAAAATTGGAGATGATGCTACCTCACTCATCGGACGGACTTTAGGTTGCGGTAATGCCCGCCCCTCTTTATTAAAGTGGTTAATAACATCCTCAACCACTTCACAAAGCTCTCTATACACTGCAAACGGATCGTCTCCATGTATTCCTGTAATGAGGTCTGGGCATTTCCCAATATAAATGTGATCTTCCTCATTCCACTCAACCCATTTATGATATCTGTCCAAGTCTTTCATTTCTTTACCTTTTCGATTGCTTCTGAAACTTGCTTTTCTGGATAGTGTTTTGAGTCATCACCAAGACCTCCACTAAGGAACGGGAATGAAATAAATTGGGCATTAGGCGCCGGAGTATTTCGGATGAACCAACTTACGATGAGAACCTTTAGCCGCGCCTGGTATCTCTTTGAAACCTGCGGTTTTCAAAAGCTTAAGCAAGTCACGAATTTTCTGCGGCACATTTCACTCGCTTGTTGAAAGAATGTTTAATAATTTCGATAGTTAATTAACTTCCAACCTTGTTATATGCCATTACAATATATTTTTTTTCTTCATCAAATTCCAATTCTGATGAAATAGTAAATTCCACATCCCCTGTTCCGTAATGCCCAATATTACTGACATCCCTAAAATTTTTTGGTGGCTCTGATATTTCAGCAGGCTTGAGTTTTACAAATAATTTAACATTTCTGCTTTTGGCTTCCATACAAACAATATTTTGGGATGATTTATAAGCCACGTATAATTTTTTAGGAACTTCTTCAATAGCTGAGTCAAGACCAGTAACAAATTCACGGATAGTGTGAATTAGCTCCTGAATTTGTTTTGATTTTCCTTCTAGATGTTCAGAGAAAGTGTATGACGCTGTTGCCCGTACTTGCGCAGCTTTTTTTCCTGCTTCCACCATAACAGGATTTTTACTCGATTCTTGACCAAGATTTGATGTTGATTTTGAATTGTGAAATATTTCTTCTAAATACAAACTATTGTTGGAAAATAAGCGATATTTCCATAATTCAATATTTGCCCCCATAACTTGCACAGCATGGAGATCATATTTTTTATAATTAGGCGCGATACAAATAACTCTAACATCAGACCAGTCCACTTTAACGCTATTACCAAGAGCTTTTTGAACTGCTATTTCAAAATCGCCCTTATGATCTTGAATCCAGTGCAAATAGAATAAACTTTGATTAATAAGCTCAGATGATTCTACTTTTTTATACTCGATGATTACAGGGTTGTCTTCTTCTGATAACGCTAAACTATCAATTCTTCCTGCATGCTGCGCTCCAGTAGAGTATTCCGTAGCGACAAAACGACAATTAAATACCGCCTCCAAATTACCTTCAATTAGGCCTTGCAACTCCTTTTCGAGAAAGAAGTTCTTCTGCTCTATTGGTAAGAGCTTTTTTTCTTCAATTTTAAAGATTGGCACTTCTCACAACTCCTTTAGCAGTTCGGTTTCGAATTACAAATCACCAAGCAAATTGCTCTGCGTTTTTGGAATTGGCAAGCCTACCCATCACACCTCTTCTCAATAGACTTTATAAAGACCAATCTCTAAAACCCTTAAATACCTGGTCAAAATTTATTTTTGCCTGACATGTAGTGTCCGAAAACGAATAAATTTCATGAAAAAAATCGCCTTGTTTAATAAACTCCCCGTTGAGCAAACGATATAATTTTGCTTTGCATTCTTCAGGATAAATCAGCAGATAGTAAAGCACTTTCTCAGCGGCATATATTTCGAATTTAAACACTTCATCGCGCTTTGCGGTAGAGGGACTGAGCACCTCAACAACGATTTCCGGGGCTTTGCTGATATATTGCTCATTCGGTTCATCACAAATAAGCGCGACATCCGGCTTTAAAACAGTATCATTGCTGATTTTCCAATCTTGTTCGCCCAGCACCAAACATCTTGGGCAATCGCCGATTGAATTCATCAATTCATTTAAGACTTTAGCGGCAATAGCCTGATGGATAATCGTTGGCGAAGGCGTCATCGCCATCGGGATGCCTTTGATTAACTCCCAACGTCCTTCCCAAAGCCGATAATCATCATAAGTGTAATATTCTATGGCTTGTTCAGTTTTCATTATGAATATCTTAAACTCTGCATTGAGATCATTATAAATGATCACTTAATTTATAATGATTTTTCTTAAAAGACATTTATCCCCCAGATGTTATAAAATAGTCGAAATTCATTATCAACACACGGATAGATTTTGACAAAAAAAATAATTCGCATCGCCACCCGTAAAAGCCCTCTCGCCTTATGGCAAGCCGAACATGTCGCCGAACGTCTTGAACAGGCATTTCCTGAAATTGAGGCTGAGTTGGTTAAAATGGTGACCCGTGGTGATAAATTATTGGATGCGCCGTTAGCCAAAGTGGGCGGTAAAGGCTTATTTGTTAAAGAACTGGAACAAGGTATGTTGGAAGGAAGCGCCGATATTGCCGTGCATTCCATGAAAGATGTGCCGGTGGAATTTCCGGAAGGACTGCATTTGGCGGTCATTTTAAACCGGGAAGACCCCAGCGATGCATTCGTTTCCAATCAGTATCCATCATTTGATGATTTACCGGAAAATGCGCGCATCGGCACTTGCAGTTTGCGCCGCCAATGCCAAATTAAGGAGCGCTTACCCAATGCTGAAATTTTCCCTTTGCGCGGTAATGTCAATACCCGTTTAGCCAAATTGGACGCAGGGGAATACGATGCCATTATTCTGGCTTCCGCCGGTTTAAAACGCTTAGGATTGGCGGATAGAATCGCCGAGCCTTTGGCTTTCGAAAACAGCTTGCCCGCTATCGGCCAAGGCGCAATCGGTATTGAATGTCGTCGCGATGATGTTGAAATCAACCGCTATTTACACGCTTTACATGACGAAACCACCCATATTCGGGTAAGCGCGGAAAGAGCGATGAACGCCCAATTAAACGGCGGCTGTCAGGTTCCGATTGCCGGTTTCGCGGAAATTAAGGAACAACAATTATATATGCGCGGCCTGGTGGGTAAACCCGACGGCAGTCTGGTTTATCGCGCCGAATTTTCCGGCAAACTTGAAGACGCCCACATAATCGGCGAAACCGTTGCCCAGGATTTATTGAATCAAGGCGCGGATGAAATATTAAAATCGCTGTATGCCGACCAATAATAGTTGATCGACATTTTAACGATTGACGAGTAGTCATGAGTTTAAACGGCGCTGTTGTGCTGGTTACCCGTCCTGCCGGGCAAGGGCAAAATTTATGTCATTTGATAGAACAACAAGGCGGAATTGCTGAAAATTTTCCGACCTTGGAAATCAAGGCCTTGCCGACTAATGACAAAATTCGTCGCACATTAGCATCGCTGGAAGTTTATAATTGGCTGTTTTTTGTCAGCGCCAATGCGGTAAATTTTGCAGTCTCGGCGAACAATGGCAAAATAGATGTCGGCGAAGGCACAAAAATTGCCGCTATCGGCAAATCGACCGCCAAAATGTTACAGCAACATCAGATTAAGGTCGATTTGATTCCGGATAAGGGATTTAATAGCGAAGCATTATTGCAAAGCAAACAATTACAAGATCTGAGCGGCCAAAAATGTTTAATTTTTCGCGGCCAAGGAGGCCTGGAAAAATTGGCGCATACGTTGACAGCCAGAGGCGCGCAGACACAATACTTAGAGCTATATCAGCGTTGTAAGCCGCAAACTGACAACCACCGGCTGGTCGCGCTGCTTGAACAGAACAAATTAGCCGCCGTGACCATGACCAGCGGCGAAGCATTAGAAAATTTGATCGAGATGCTGGATCGGCATTCGATAGAACAGCTATTGAAGCTGCCGCTGGTGGTCATCAGCAGTAGAATCAAACAAATAGCGGAACAATTAGGATTCAGCAACATTGCCGTCACTCAAAGTCCGGCGGATGTTGCCTTATTAGAAACATTGACGACCTTAATTAACGGGGATAACAGTGGCCGAAGTAAATGAAGAAGAAAAACAACAAGTTCAACAAGCAGCGCCAGTCGTTGAAAAAAAATCCAATGCCGGCCTATGGATAAGCTTATTCAATCTTTTCCTGATTATTATGCTGACCGCCGCCGGGTTTTATTTATCGCAACAGCTACGCGAACAACAGGATTCACAGCAAAAGCAGGTTAACGCCGATCAAGTCGAAGTCAAAAAACAATTTAACGGTTTTCAGGATCAGATAACCGCTATGCAGTCTCAAGTCGCCACATTCGGCGCTGACATCACCGGCAAAGACACCCATTTCACTAAAACGCTGGCCGATTTTTCCGATTTACATAACGAAAGATTGGATACGACTCGCAGCGAATTAGAGCGCGCTATCCTACAAGTACAGCGCCAACTGGGTAAAACTCGCGGAGATTGGTTGATTGCCGATGCCGAGTATTTATTGAGCGTCGCCAACCAAAGACTGCACTTGGTCGGCGATATCGCCACCACACGCGAGGCTTTGGAAGCGGCCGATCAGCGGTTACGGGAAAGCGGCGATGCCGCCGTATTTAAAGTACGCGAACAAATCAGCCGGGAGGTAGCCTCTTTAAAAACCGCCAAAAACCCGGACGTAGTCGGCATGTTTTCACAACTGCAAATACTCAAAGATGAAGTCAAAGAGTTATCGATTTTTCTCCCTTACGACGGCAAAAAACCCACCCAATCAGATACCGTTCATGAACACCCGACGGCTGATGACCATGAAACTCACGGCATCTTAGACGCGCTATCCGGGTACGTCACTATTCGCCATTTAGATCGGCCGGTCAAACAAATTCTAAGCCGCGAACAAGCTGAATTCATCAAAACCCAAATGACCGCAAAATTAGAAGTGATCAAATTGGGTCTGGTGCAACAAAATGACGCCTTATATAAAGCTGCTATTGAAGACGCTGACAGCTGGTTAACGGAAAATTTCAGCATCAATGACGAAGGTAAATTCTTCCAAAGCGAATTGGAAAAATTAAAAGCCATACCATTACGCGGCGAATTCCCGGATATTAGTCAGTCTTTAAAAATGTTAAGAGATATAACTCGGCTGAAAATCGAAAAAGACAAATCCATGCTGAAATTTGAAGCGCCGACTGTTAAACCTACTTCCGCAGAATAATTGAACCGCTATGAAGAATTTAATCTATTTTGCCATTCCTCTTATTATTGCGGTTTTGGTTGCCGTTTTTGTTCATAACTGGCTGAGTCAATATGATGACCCCGGATACGCCTTATTAGGCTTCGGCCATTGGTCGGTAGAAAGTTCTTTGGTGATATTTGCCGTCGCCCAGGTTATCATTTTCTTTATTTTTTATATGCTGTTTCGTTTTCTGGGCTGGCTGATGAGATTTCCCGGCCGCATGAAGCGGAAAGGCAAACGCATCAAATTTGACCGCTCTCAAGAAGCGCTAATCGCCGGGCTGGTGGATTCCGCAGAAGGCAATTTTGAAAAAGCCGAAAAAGTTTTAATCAAACATGCGGCCAACAGCGGCGCCCCATTATTGCATTATTTGACAGCGGCAAGGGCGGCTCAGTCGCGCGGCGATCTGGATAAGCGTAATGAATATTTAGACAAAGCATCCGCACAATCATCCGATACCGATATTGCCGTAGGCTTGACTCAAGCAGAACTGCATATGAACGGCCAGGAATTTGATCAAGCACTTAAAACGCTGACTAATTTACAATCTATCGCCCCCGGCCATGCAACCGTTTTGAAAATGCTGCATCAAGCTTATCACTTAGTCGGCGACTGGGAAGGCATCCGCGCTTTAATTCCGTCTTTGCATAAAAACAAAATTTTAATAGAAGCCGAGATTAAGCTTTTGGAAACCGAAACCTATTCCGGTCTTCTGAAAAAAGCCGCCGAGTCCAACAACGCCAAAGTAATTCAAGAATGCTGGGATAAGGTGCCGGAACATATTAAATCTGCGCAAGGATTAACCACCATTTATTTCGCAGCCATGATAGAGGCGGGCGCCGGGCGTGAAATTGTCGAACCGCTGGTCAATACGCTGCTAAAACATTGGGACGCAACTTTATTGGTGTTATACGCCAATATAGAGCCGGAAGAAAATCTCAAGCACCTGCAAACTGCCGAGAAATGGCTGGCGGTTCATTCCACTGATGCCGTTTTACTACGCATATTAGGCAAAATCAGCTTTGCATGCGAACAGAAAGAGAAAGCCGAACAATATTTGGTGAAAAGCATCGCTAACGAACCGACAGTAGCAGCCTACCAATTGCTCGGCGATTTGTTAGTCGATAAAGGCGAAATCGAAAAAGCCAACGATAATTTTAGAAAAGGTTTGAAATTAGCTTCCAATCAGGTTGTTGATAGCGCCAATGCTTTTGTCGGCGCATAAACTCTTCTTTCGAAAATGTATGTAGGTAAGGCTTCAGCCTTACCTACGGGCTAGGAGACTAACGGTGTCATAGGGTTTCCTGGCAGCAGCAGTAGAATCACCTAATAATCCGACTGGCTCCCGCATTTTTAAATGAACAAATTGCGCTTCCGCCTCGCAAAACAGCGTTAAAAATTCAACTGCCCTCTCACCTGAAATATCTGCGCGTCTTCATATTTCTCATTACGATTCGGGTGCGCATCAACGAATACATAATTCGCCATAAAGCGGATATTCTTATTGAGATACCAATTCAAACCGACAGTGATATTATCCTGCTTACCGCCCGTTATGTCTAAATCACTTAAATTAAGTTGACTGTAACGCAACGCTAATTCCCATGCGCCGTTTGAATGATGGGGCTTCACGCTTTTGAAGCTGCCTTTTTTTGCATTGTATCGGCGATAATCACCGCTGATAAACCAACTGGCGTACGCATACCAACCATAGAAATCAACTGTCGGTTCGGATACCCGGCTGACTCTGGCGTGTATATATTCGCCTTGAATAGAAAAAGGCCCGATGACGACGGCTGTTTCCGCCGCCAACAATACGCTATCATCAACTTGCCGGATAGTGCGCGTATCGACCAAACGACGGTTAGTAACGCCCGATTCCGGACGCGACCGATAACGAACCTGCTTTTCCGTATCCGGTTCGCGATATTCTCCCGATACGCCCAAATGTAAAACTCGCCGCCGCTCAAGCATCGGCGCCCAAGTTAACCTGCCAGCCACTCCCCAACCGTCATCGACTTTATCATCTTGGCTATGTATCGCTTCACCGAAAATACCGATATTGCCGCTCCAATTTTTACCGTGAGAAGTGACAGCCAAACCTAAATGATAATCAGGGACAAAAACATAAACCAGCGATCTCTCCATAAAAGTAATGTTATTGGAAGAGGTCATCCCCTCCAGGCTAAAAGGTTCCTGAAATTGTCCCGCTTTGATAGACCAGTCATCAAACCCCTGATAACTGAACCAAGCATCTCGAACGCTGACGCCGCTACTTGCGGCAAAATCAAACTCGCTTCTATATCGCCAATGCTTCCATAATTTTCCTGATGCAAATAATCGCGCCCGGCGTAATTCCACGCCATTACCCATATCGCTAATATCATCATCATAAAAAGCCGCATCCAAATGTAATCGTCCGCCCATTTTCAAAGCTAAATCATTTTCAGCGGATTTGATATTTAAACCATTTTTCAAACTGACAATCACTTGTTTGTTTTTTTCAGCACCCTGCCTCTCGTCTTCATCTTTAGTCAACAATTTTTGTTGTTCGGAAACTTTATTCTGTAATTGTTGTATTTGGCCTTGTTGTCGGCGAATCTGTTGTTCCTGCTTTTGTATTAACTGATATAAATGTTCCAGAGAATATTCCGATTCGGCGCTCACCCGTTCCGTCATAATTAAGACGGATAATAACGAAAAATAGATGCGGGACTTCATGGGCTATGCTAATCGTTGACCAAACAAACTTTCAAAGACGAGTTGATCCATTTTTTCGAGATCAACGCATTCGGAAAACGAATGACCGACGCCTTTCAGCACCTGAAATTGATATTCGGTATCCCGTCTCCGTCTATCGGCTTCCCGTTGTAATGCTTTTAACCAACTCCGGGCGCGCTCTAATCGATTATCGCCTTGCTGTAAAGTCACTTTTTTAGAACGATTAAGCGTATTATCTTGTTGAATATCATCTTCGCCGACAAAAATACTGACTGGAATAGATAAAAAACGATCCAGATCAAATCTTAAATCCGCCAACTGTTCAGTGTTTCCCAGCCCATAAGGAAATCGATTGCGCATCGTCGGCCAGGTATACCAACCGGAAGCGGCGATAGCCAATTTAGCGACTTTTTTAGGATATGCCATGCTAAACCGATGAGCAAATTGAGCGCCGCCGGAAAAACCAAACAAATAAAATCGATTATGGGTAATTTGAGTCCGTTCTTTAACTTCATTAAAGATTTTCAGCAGTGTTAAGTCCGCCCTTTTCCCTCGACCAGAACATCCCAGTCGCTGATAATCCGGAAAATGTTTTCGAGAAAAATACGGTGAAACAATCGCCACTTGATATAAATCGGCCATTGTTTTGAATAATCTGACATGCTCTTCCGCATTGCGGGAAATGCCATGTACGCAAACAAAAATTTCAGTTTGCGGGGTTAAATTTTCCGGTAAATAAAAAAAATATCCCTGCTCAGGCTCCTGTGTTAAATACAATGAATGTATAATTTTCCGCTCCAACACTTCAGATGCGTCATCCTTCAACATATAATTCAGCGCAGTCGACATATTTGCTTCCTCATTCTATGAAACCAGACCATTAAACAATTTGCTCAGTCAGTCCGTTGTTATTTAATTCAAATTGCGGCTGACCTTGCTCGACGATCTTTCCATCAAGCAAATGAATAACCTGGTCAACCGAGTGTAATCGTTCCGTTCTATGCGTCGCCATAACGACTGTTCCACGAAAATTCTTAATTACATTATCAAGCACTTGTAAAGACTCAGCATCCAAATTAGCATCCGTCTCATCCAACAATAATAAACGAGGCGAACCTAACAATGCTCTGGCCAACATGATTCGCTGCCGTTGCCCGATAGACAGATTTTTCCCCTCATTAACGACCCGGGTTTCCAAACCCTGTTCAAAATTCGCCAACATTTCATGAATTCCACACAGTTTCAAAATCCGGGAAACCTCTGCTTCAGAAACGCTTTGCCAACGATAACGTATATTTTTTTCTATCGTCCCGCTCAACAAGGGTAAATCAGGACTCACCAGGCCCACTGACTTTCTTAAAGAGGACAATTTAACATCGGCGATATTGATCCCATCCAATTCCACCGAGCCTTGATCCGGATCAAATAATCTCGCCGCCAAGGATAATAAAGTCGATTTCCCGGCCCCGTTAGGACCGACCAATGCGACAACAGAAGCAGCGGGAAAATGTAAGGAAATATCCTTCAACACGCTATCGAAACTAACTTCTTTAAACCATATTTCGCCTTTTCCAGGCGGCAAACTGATAGCTTGTTTTTTCTGTTTCACCAAACCGCGTATCTTAAAAAAACGCTCTATCTTTCTCATCGATACCCGGGAATTTTTCCAATATTCATGCACCCGCCCTAAATCCTTGAGGGAGTGCACCATATAACCCAGCAAGGTAATCGCCGCCGCCACCGAACCGACTGTCATATGGCCCTTACTGACTTGGTCATAGCCGATCATGACGACCAACAAGATTGCTATCGCCGAGGTGGCTTCCGAGATCGCTCTTAATAAACCGATTACTTTTGACTTAAGCAACATCGCATCTCGTAAACGTTGGCTTTGACGAATAATCCTTCTTTGTTCCCGCTTATTTTGATGAAACAATTGAACGACCGAAATCGATGAAATTTTCTCATGAATGTTGTTGGCCAAATAATTCCGCCGTTTTCTGACTTCTAAAGCCGCCCTTTCAAGAAACGGGCCCAACAACAAAGATGCGCTCCCACCCAATAAAATAGTGAAAAACAAAACACCGCTCAATAAGGGACTGATTTGTAAAAAAGCGATTAACACGCCCCCTATCATAACGCCGCCGACAGTAAACTTCGCCACTCCCTGACTCACCCACAGCCTTAGCGCAGATAAATCGCCGATAAAACGCAACATCAAACCGCCTTTGCCCTGTCCCTGAATAGAACGCGAATTTAATCGGCTTAATCGTTTATAAAGCAATAAGCGGGTTTGATAAACGTAATGTTGCCCCAATCGCTCGGATTCAACCCTTTCGGCATACCTTAAAAAGGCGCCGAGCAAGGCGCAAGCCAATAGACCATAAAGATAATATTCAGTGGGTTGAGTAACAACATCGATACTCGCCGGTTGCATCTGGTCAAAAAGCGCTTTAATCAACCAAACTCCGTAAAAAGAACAAAAGGCTTGCAAGAAGCCGATTAATACCAATCGAACAAACAGGCGTTTACGATATCCGGAAATAATCTTCGGTAACATCAAAGCCATTACAAGAGATCAAGGTCTACGGCAGTCAACCTTTCGGGATCAAGCACCGGCAAATCGACAACATCTTCAGTTTCTCTTATCGCTAAAGGCGATGCAGTTAAAGCGCCGCTAACCGCTTTTACCGGCAATCCCTGTTGTTTCAGCCAATTGACCCCTGCATAAGCGCCCAAAGCATCGGATGCGGCAAAAATCACTTGATCAACATATTTTTTAAATAACGGCGAGGTTAACAAAGCTGACGTTTCTCGCTGTAAAAGCCCGTCCGCGACTTCAAACACGATAGCATCAACTTTTTCCGCACAAAGAATAGATAACAATTTTATAAAAATTGACTCTAACTCTTCAATACTCAGCAAAAAAGTTGAAGCATATCCGACATCGGTAAAGTCCAACACTTTATGCGCGCCGCTGTCTTGCATCAGCCACACATCCAAACCCGCGCCGGTGCCGGTCAACTTTGCCGCTCCCACCGACATTCCTGATCTTGACAACCCTTTTATTAAATGAGCTGCGGTAGTTGTTTTACCGGCATTCATTGAGGTTCCGACGACAGCTGTAATCATAGGCAAGGAACGACTGGGCAGCATTTTTTCCGGCATAGCCCAATCGATGATATTCAGAGGGCGACCGTTTGCATCGCCGATTAAGCCGATGGGTTTAATTTGAGTGGCCGCCTTAATTCCACTATGCCGACTGGACGTGAAAGCGGCAATACCACCAGCCGCCACCATATGACAGGGTTCTAGGTCATCCGGAATATATGCTTCAAACTGATCCGGCGCGTAACGATTACCATAACAGAGAATAACGGTGTCGCCTTTATGCAAATGCGCCCTTCGTCCACAGGTATCTTCTATGCGCTTATGTTGGCGAATGTTATCAATTTTAGCTAAAACCACATCGCCGCTTTGCGGCCTTACGCCTTCAACAATTAAGGTTTTCATCGCGCTTTGCGGCACATGTCTGCAGCTATAGGAAGCTTTAGCGACCTTCAAAAGCTGATCTAAAGTGTTCATGTTTTGATGACCATGATCCATTTCAACCAAGCTAAGTTCTAAATCATTTTTTCTTGCAACGGCTACCATTTGTTTACTCCCTGCTACATTCCATCAAAAAACGCATCATAGCGATCAAGTTGAACTCGATCATCTTAAGCTGGATATGCAACTATGTTTTGTGTGAATTTATCACACGATTATAACGGAGCTTACCTTAAATCGCAATTAACTAACGACAACTAAACTATTAACTACTTATCAATTTAAGACTAAATGGCTAATATAAATGCAATGTGAGGATTTTAACTGAGGAGTTATTCAGTTTTTAGTGATTGATCAGTTGCCTCTATACGCGGCAGGGAGGATCAGATGCGTGAAATTAATGTTCGAGAAAAGACGAGAATAGCTTTGAGAGCAGCAAGGCGGGCAAAACGAAAACGAGAGAAGTAACCCGGGTCAACAAATAAAATGCGAGCAGCAGTATTGAGTAACTGCCGCCCGCTATTTTTTGATCATCTAAAATGAAACGGTGAAAAGTCTTTGTTGTTGTGTTGTTTACAGCTACTGAATTTATATTTTTTACCGTCAACCGTCACCATAATGGTTTCAAGATTACTGCGGCGACTACAGCGCGTTCCTTTGGCTGTTGAGCCTTGACATTGATCCGCGTTCACCGATAAGTCGGTCACTTCCTCAGCCGTCGCTGAAGCTTTGGGCTTATCTTCAACCGAAACTTTCGGTTTTGGCGCAGCCGATGGCGCGGCTTTTCTAGCGGCGGGCGCAGGACTCGGTTTTACCGGTTTCGGCGGCGTTGCGCTATGATCATCATGACCATGTACTTGGGCTTCTGAAATCAGTTTCTTACTGAACACAATCAACACAGTCAACACTAAAATCAATGGCCAGTAATCAGCGGCGAAAGAGCTCTCACCCTCTTGCGCAACTGCGACGCCGGATGACAACGCTAATAGTAAAGGTGTGCTAATCGATAACCCGAATTTATTTTTTTTCATTATTTTCCTCGTTAGATATTGCGATACAACGCTTATTAAAATACGGTTATTTAAAGAGTTCAAGTTAAAATTAATCCATCTGAATAGTTTCCGCCCCGTTTAAGATCAAAAAATGTTTTCCTTTTGCTCGGGAAATCAAAGTCACTCCGGCTTGTTTAGCCATCTCCACCCCCATTTGAGTGGCTCCGGAACGCGACAGCAACACGGAAATGCCCATTTGCGCCACTTTAATAATCATTTCTGACGTTAGTCTTCCTGTGGTGTAAAACACTTTTTCATCACCCTGAATTTGATTCAACCACATATGGCCGGCAATCGCATCAACCGCATTATGGCGTCCGACATCTTCAATAAAACATTCAATTTTATTGCCGCCGCATAAGGCGCAACCATGCACCGCGCCCGCTTTTTTATAGATTTCATTATGATGTTTTAAAGCATCCAACAAACTGTATATTGCAGATTTTTTCAATAATAACGGTTTTAAGCGGATATTATGGAGTTTTTCCATCAAACGACCATAAACCGTACCCTGGCCGCATCCCGTGGTCACCGTTCTTTGCTGCATTTGTTCGGAAAAATCGCTGTTATGCTGATGAGTGACAACAGCTACCGCATTGGTTTCCCAATCAACCTGCACTACTTTGATTGCTTCTATTTCTTGAAAGAATCCCTGGTTTTTCAAATAGCCTAAAGTCAATAATTCCGGATGCGTACCCATCGTCATTAAAGTAACGATTTCTTGCTTATCAACATAAATCGTCAACGGTTTTTCGCCGACTAATTCAATACTGCGCGCTTCGCCGTTTTCATCAATGGCGGTCAATGGTTCTGAATACGCCAATCCCTGATCGGTCAGCTCCGGTAAACTGAATTCATTCATGTTCCCTATCCTGTAAAGCTTGTAGTTCGGATAATGTATTGATGTTTAGAAATAGATCGGGTTCCTGACTAAAATCCACGGTTACCATTTGATGCTGTTTAAGCCAGCGATCTATCTTACGTTCGCCTTGTTGCAAATACTGCTTCAGACTGCCCTGTAAATCGGTTTTTAAGGCTAAAAAAACCGGGTGTAACCTTTCCCCATCAAAAGCCACGGCTATATCCGCTTGTTTAGCTGCTCTTTCATTTAATAATTGCAGCAAATGTTTAGACTCCAGCAACGGCGAATCACAAGGCGTCACTAATAATATTTCAGCGTCGACAACTTCCATCGCCGCCAATACTCCCGCCAACGGTCCGTCGAAACTATCCGTTTGATCACTGATTACAGGAAAACCAAACTGTTGGTATTGATCAATATTACGGTTGGCATTAATCAATAATTGATCAACCAAGGGCTGCATCGCTGCGATAGCATAGCTGATCATTTCCCGATTTTTGAACAACACCAAACCTTTATCCTGTTGCTGCATGCGCCGGGCTAAACCGCCCGCCAATACGACTCCGGCGACTTTGTTTTTTGTCATAACTAATTAGAATGAAATTGAATTAAGTGATTAAAATCGGGTTAATGAACTGAATTTTCATCTGCTTCATGCCACCAAAGACAGACTAAAGTCTGTCCTACATAAGTAGGTCGGACTTTCTCCGACACCTTAGGACTGAGGATTTTATAGCGAACTGTTTTTTGACCGATAAAAAACCACAATCGTGACCGCGCGAAGTATACAATTGCTCTCTTAAATAACGATAGCGACTAATTTTCAGTATAATATTTCAGTTCGTCGGATAAGTTATTCCTAGCCATTATGCTCTTCAAATATGCTATTGTCGCAAGCCTGATATTTATTGCAAGCTGTTCCCAACATCCGGCCCAGCCTGTTTCCACAAAGTTACTGCATTATTATCAGCAGACCACTCAAAAACCTTATGATGAAGTGCTTGCCGAGTTGGAAATAGCCATCACTGAACATAATTTCCGGATTACCGGCCACAGCCGGGTCGGCAAAGTCATCCGTGACCGCGGCAGCAAAAACTTTCCCGAATATGACACTATTCAGTTTTGTAATTTAACCCACGCGGAAACGCTGCTAAAACTAGACCCACATGCAGTGAGTTACATGCCCTGTAATGTTGTTACTTATCAGAATGGCGGCAACACCATTATCAAAACGCATTTATTGCCGGTGAATTCGGATAACGAGGCTTTTAATCGTTTTGCCGAAAAAATGAACCATAAACTCAAACAGATTGTCGATTTCGGGGCGGAAGAATAGCCCGGCAAAACATTCTAAATTCATTATTAACCCTCATTAAAACTCAGGAATAAATATTCATGAAGAAACTATTCTTATGCACAACTCTGTTAACCGCATTATCAGCCTGCAGCACCCAGGAAAAAGCGCCGATACAAGATGAAACGGAAATAACGCCCACCTTTATCAACGAATATCCGACTCGAGATCGCGTCGATTATGTGCTGAACTGCGTCGCCCAGCACGGCGGATTGACCTACATCACCCAATACGCTTGCGGATGCAAAATTGATAAAATTGCAGAAAAATTAAGTTTCACCGAATTTGAAGCGGCAACCACTTTCGGCTTTATGCGTAAAACACCGGGCGAAAGCGGCGGTGTATTCCGCGACCCGAAAGAATCAAAAAGCTTAAGACAAAGATTAAAAGAAGCAGATGCTTATGCGGAAAGAATGTGTTTTGTGAAATGAGTTAAAGAGGATAGTATGGGCGGGACGGGGCATTTGCTCCGTCCCAAACGTTTGAAGTTACGCTTTGACAAACTAATTCATCTCATCTGAATTGGTATCGCCTTTTCAACGAATGATCTTGTGATAAGATGCCCTGATGAATAAATCTCACGATCAAGCTTATAAACTGTTATTTTCGGAACCGGAATTAATGATTGATCTCTTGCAGGGGTTTGTTCAAGAGGATTGGGTAAAAGAACTGGATTTCAATAGTCTGGAAAAAGTCTCCGGTAGCTTCGTTAGCGATGATTTGCGCAGTCGTGAAGATGATCTGATTTGGCGGGTCAAATTTCAGAACGAATGGATTTATGTTTATTTATTGATTGAATTTCAATCCACGATTGATCGCTTTATGGCGGTTAGATTAATGAGCTATATCGGCTTGCTGTATCAGGATCTGATTAAAAGCAAACAACTGACAACTAACAAACAATTGCCGCCGGTATTTCCGGTAGTTTTGTACAACGGTGACCAACGCTGGACAGCCGCCACGGAATTAAAAGACCTCATCGTCCACGCGCCGGGCGGATTGGAACACTATCTTCCGTCCCTGAAATATTTATTACTGGATGAAGGCGCATACGATACGGAAACATTAGCGCCATTAAAAAATCTGGTGGCAGCGATATTCCGGTTGGAAAACGCCCAAACCGATCAAGAGATATTGGCGGTTATCACAAATCTGATAGAATGGCTGCAAGCGCCTGAGCAAACCCGCATACGGCGTAATTTTAGCGTTTGGATAAAGCGAGTTTTACTCTCGTCTCAAGAGATGGAGGTAAAATCAAAAGTAACCGATTTATTGGAGATTAAAACCATGTTGGCAAATCGCATACCGCAGTGGATTAAAGAAGGGGAAGCAAGGGGTGAAGCCAGAGGAGAGGCGAAGACGCTGATTCGGCAATTAACTTTAAAATTTGGTTCTTTAACGGAAGCCATCACAACACGCATTTACCAGGCCGAAAAAGAAGAACTGGATTTATGGGTGGAGCGTGTTTTAACGGCGGTCACGTTGGACGATGTTTTTCATTAACCCATAATGTTTGTTTCAATTAATGAAAGCGCTTACTCGGCCCAATCAAATCAAATATCTGGGCAAATTCCTCATCAGCCAAATGCATTACCATTGATATCTGCTCTTCATTCAAACGAGTCGGCGCATAATCACCCAAATCCAAAGTTTTGACGATTTGTTCCGGCGTTATGCCCTGCTCTAATGCATTTACCAAATGTACAGACATCGCCAATATATAAGCATCCAATTGATAGGCCGCGGCTGAGTCGGGCTTGAGATAGCAGGAAATTGCTTCATATAAAGATTCAGGCAATCCCCAATTGCGGATTAATTCGGCACTGACGTCCGCATGATTAAAGCCTAGCAGCGTTTGCTCCAAACCGGCCACCAAATCGCGATTATGATCAGCCGCCAATAATACTTTCAACGACTCCTCCGGCATTTTGCGATATAAAATCAACGACCCGATATCATGCAGTATTCCCGCTAAAAACAACCTCTCAGAATGCAATACCGAACTTTCCTTGGCTAAACATTTGGCGATAATGCCGCAGCGCATACTGCGCATCCAAAAGGCGGTCATATCCACTAATTCGCAGGGAATATCTTGAAATTGATCCAAAACGGAAGTGGCTAAAACCAGGTTTTTTAAATCATCAATACCGACCACGACAATGGCTCTGGAAATGGTATCAATCTTAGCTTGAAAACCGTATAAGGAACTGTTGACGACCTTGAGCAGTTTGACGCTCAAAGCCGGGTCTTTGGAAATCACCGCGCCGATATCTTGTATCGTAAAGCGCGGATCGCTAATCATTTCTGAAACTTGAAAGTAAATATCGGGCAGCGAAAATAATTCTATGGCGCCATCAACTAATGAATCCGGCGTATCCACATGAATCATCATTTATCTCCGATAAAAAGCTAAAACCTGTTTGACGTAATTTTGAGTTTCCGGATATGGCGGTATCTTATTATTATATTTTTTAACCGCGCCCTCGCCAGCGTTATAACTGGCGATCGCCAGTTTTAAATTGGAATCGAACATGGCCAGCAAATCTTTCAAATAGCGAGTTCCACCATCAATATTCTGCTTAGCGTCTTCGCGATTGTTCACCCCATAACGCTTGGCGGTGGCCGGCATTAACTGCATTAAACCGACAGCACCGGCAGATGACACTGCTGTCGGGTTATATGCCGATTCGGTTCTAATCACGGCATGCAGCAGTTTTTCATCAATTTTATATTTCTCCGCAGCTTTGGCAATCAGCGGCGCATATTTCTGTCTGTTTTTTCGAATGTACTGACTGGCCGGCTTGACGCCTTTTTTCTTCTTGCTGCGTATAATGCGCTTATAGCCTTTTTTGGGTTCGTCAGTGTAATAAATACTACCGTCGGGGGCGGTATATTTATAGACATCTGCTTGCACCGAAGCAGCTATAACAATTGATCCTAAAAACGCGTAAAAACGATTCATATTAATTCCATCAGTATCTCTACTATTGTGTCACCTTTATAAGTTTAGACGCTTTTAGCGCTTTTTCACGCGCTTGCGTCACATTTTTTGCAGTTGCTAATGCAACGCCCATACGTCTTTTAACAAAGGCCTCCGGTTTAGCGAATAAACGAAGCTCCGTATCTTGTACATGCAATGCTTGCGCCAAACCATCAAACTTAACAGCCTCTCCATCCACTCCGCCTAAAATGACTGCACTGGCGCCATCAGATTGCAACTCGGTGGAAACCGGCAGCCCTAAAATAGCGCGCACATGTAAATCAAACTCACTCTGTCTTTGGGTAATCATCGTTACCATACCGGTATCATGCGGTCTGGGACTGACTTCGCTGAACCATACTTGCTCGCCTTTGACGAACAATTCCACGCCGAATAAACCTAAACCACCGATATCATCGGTCACCGTCTTGGCTATGTTTTGAGCGTTCTCAATGGCCTTTGCGGACATCGCTTGCGGCTGCCAGCTTTCACGGTAATCGCCGTCTTGCTGCACATGCCCTATCGGCTGACAAAAATAGGTTTCGACTTGTCCTTCAGCATTTAAGGCGCGAACCGTCAACAAAGTGATTTCAAAATCAAATTCAACCTTGCCTTCGACAATGACTTTTCCGGTATCCGTTCTGCCTGCTTGCTTGGCGTAATCCCACGCTGCCTGTAACTGATCCGGCGCTTTCACCATCGATTGGCCTTTACCGGAGGAGGACATCGTCGGCTTGATAAAACACGGGTAGCCGATGCCGCTGTTCACGGCCGCTTCCAGTTGTTGATAGGTTTCCGCAAAGGCATAGCTGGAAGTAGGAACGCCCAATTGTTCAGCGGCCAAAGAACGAATGCCTTCCCGGTTCATGGTCAATTGAATCGCCCTGGCATTGGGCACAACGGTAATATCGCTTTGTTGCTCGATCTCCTGCAACGCTTGCGTGGCGATCGCTTCAATTTCCGGAATGATATAATCCGGCTGCACTTCGGCAACCAAGCTTTTCACTGCATCCGCATCCGTCATGTCGATGACATAACTTTTTTGCGCCACATGCTGAGCGGGCGCATTCGGATAGCGGTCCACCGCAATGACTTCCACACCATAACGTTGTAGAGAAATAGCAATCTCTTTTCCCAATTCTCCGCTGCCTAACAATAAAGCCTTTGTGGCGCTATGCGTTAAAGCTGTTCCTATGGTCATTTTTTTCCCGTTAACATTTGTTCAATATCTTGTTTGGAGAAACCGATTTTTTTGGCTACCCGGTCGGCATGGCTCACTCTGGAAATGCCGTCTACCAATTTATAACTGGGCGCTTCATTGATAAACTCAACTTGTTTGGCCACGCCGAGTTTTTTCTTCATAAATACATCGACCAGCTGATGATTATGAGTAATCAGGATGGTGTTATTGCCTTTACGATAAAAACCTTCCAAAACATTCGTTGACGATTCAAGCTTCTCTTCAAAAGTCGTCCCTTCTGATAATTCATCCAGCACTACCAAACTTTCAGCCGTCACCGCCAAAAAAATCGCCTTGGTGCGTTTTAGTTCGGTGCCGAAACGACCTTCGCCGTCATCCAAGTGGCTAATTTCGGGCGCTTGATAAAATACACAGTCGGCAACCGTCATTGTCGCTTTTTCAGCCGGGACATAACAACCGATTTGCGCCAGAATTTGTATCTGAGTAATAGTTTTGCACAAGGCGGTCTTACCGCCGCTATTCGGCCCGGTTACAAAAATCAGTTTTTTTTCGGCAAAACTGAAATCATTGCCGACATATTGCGGGTTTTTATAAGCAAGCACTGAATTTTTCGCGCCAATTAAATCCAGTTTATGGCTATCGCTGGCAATTAATTCCGGCAGTGATGTCGCCCCGGCAAAATTCTCAGCGTACTTAATAAAGGCCAATAATTCATCTAATTGTCCCAAACTATCCAGCGCTTTTCCTAAAGCCTCACATTGCTTAAATTCATCTCGCAACGGAATAATGCAATTATCCCTATCGTAAGTGCCGACTACCGGGAAATAAACCAATAACACCGGCAATAGAAAAATTGAGGTTGCCGGTGTAAAAAAGGCTATTAAAAAAGGGAAAAGCGTAATTAAAACCTTAACCGCTACAATCAAGGCAATGATCAGCAAGGGCTTGAATAAAGTCGGTTTGAATATCGTCGCCGGTATGAATGAACCTTTACGCTCTTGTTTAGTTTGTATGCCCCGCTCACTGTTATAAACCGGGCCTTTCATCAAAGAATAAGTGCGACTTTCCGAAAATGCCTTTATGCTATCCAACACATCGTTCAAATGAGCGCTTTCAACCGGCTGTAGCGCATTCATCTGATCAACCAGATTCAGCATAAAATGAACGCCGCGACGATATTGTTTATAGCCATAACCTTCTATTTGCTGATCTTTATGAGCGGTGCCCATAGAGCCTAAAAACTCGCCGAACAACAATAAAAACAAGCGTGATTCTTTTGCGGCGGATTGGCTGACAATCGCTTCCAACTGCTTCCTCAGCGCTTTGTTTTCAGCGATTTCTTGAACCGCTTGCTGTTTCGCCTGAATTTCCGCCAAGTCTTTCAACGGTTGTGTCAAAGAGCGATATAAAACGGTTTGGCCGGAAACGCTTTGGGTTAAGTTTAAAGTATCAAAAACCTCATCCAATTCAATGGTATCAAAGGCTACCTGATCAACAACGCCTTCACCGATCGGTAAGGTCGCGCTGGACTTAACTTTCGGCCAAACGCCTCGCCATAGCTGTAAAACAGTTTTTTTCATGATTTCTTTTTATTATCCAGCAAACCGAAAACAATAATCGCTGAAACCACGATACCGGAAGTAATAATCGTTTGTTGATCGGCGCCCAATAAATAAGCAGTCCCGCAACCAATCCCCATACCGACCCCGGTAAACGCCAAACTGCGCATTAACCGACATATATTGCAATTTCTGTCATAAGCTCGTGTCATACCGGCGCTTCAGTGATTAATTTATGTAATAAACCAACATGTCCATCGCTGTCATTCAAAGCCGGGATATAATGATATTTGTCCCCACCGGCTTCTAGGAATAGCTGCTTATTGGCGATGGCAATTTCCTCCAACGTTTCCAAACAATCCACCGCAAACCCCGGACAAACGATATCCACGTTTTTAATCCCTTGTTGCGGTAAGTGTTGCAAAACATCAACACAATAGGGCTTCAACCACTCAGCCTTGCCGAAGCGCGATTGAAAAACCAATTGCCATTTCTCATCCGGCAACTTCAAATACTCCGCAACCAAACAAGCCGTTTTACGACATTGCTGATAATAAGGATCGCCTAATTGGTTTAATTTTGCCGGTAATCCATGAAAAGACATCAATAAAATATCATTTTTCCCCTGTTCAGCCCAATGTTTTTTAATCGATTCGCCTATCGCGCTGATGTAAAAATCTTGATCATGGTAATTGCTGATAAAACGAATGCTGGGAATATTTTTTCCAGTCGAAAAAAACTCAACTATGGCATCATAAACCGAAGCCGTGGTCGTTGAAGAAAACTGCGGATACAACGGCAAAACGACAAACTCTTCAACATCTTCGTTCAAAAACAATCTCAAGCGACTATTAATATCAGGCTGACCATAACGCATTGCATACTCGACCATGACCGACTCACCCTTAACCTTTTTGGCTAATTTATCACTCAATAGCTGCGTATAGCTGGTTAAGGGAGAACCGCGTTTTGTCCAGATTTGTTGATAACTGTGGGCGGCTTTTTTAGGTCTAAACGGCAAAATAAAGAAATTAAGAATAAACCACCAAAGCAATCGGGGTAAATTGACAACTCGCCGGTCGCTCAGAAATTCACGTAAAAAAATGCGTACCTGTTGAGCTGTCGGAGCCTCCGGCGAACCTAAATTTACTATCAGTACGCCGACTTTTTTCGCTCTACTTGTGGACATTTCAATTGCGATTGATTAAATTCAAAAATTCCGAACGGGTGCTGATGTCTTCACGAAATACGCCGGTCATGACTGAAGTCGTCATCACTGAATTCTGTTTTTCCACGCCTCTCATCATCATGCACAAATGCTTTGCCTCAATCACCACCGCAACCCCTTTAGCGCCTACCGCCGTTTCTACCGCATCGGCAATCTGCTTGGTCAAATTCTCTTGAATCTGTAAGCGTCTGCCATACATATCAACGATGCGCGCCAATTTAGATAAACCTAACACTTTGCCGTTTGGTAAATAACCAATATGACATTTACCAATAAACGGTAACAAATGGTGTTCACAAAGCGAGTACAATTCAACATCTTTGACAATCACCATATCTTCTGTGGTGGATTCGAAAATCGCGTCATTTAAAACTTCTTTCAGGTTTTTATCATAACCGTTATTTAAAAATTGAAAGGCTTTAGCGGCGCGCGCCGGTGTATCAACCAGCCCTTCTCTGTTGATATCTTCGCCAATCGACTCAATGATTTTGGCAAAATATTCTTCCATCACAATTCTCTTTATTATTAAGTAAACATTTAATTATACCGTAACGCCCTATAAATTATAACGATCATCGATTTATGGTTTTTACCGATAACCCACCAGGCTATATTTTTTACATCTAGATTTAAGCAATCTCTTGCCATTTTTCTATGGTAAAGAGGGCAAGCATTTATGACTTAGGTATAATCCAAGGCTTCCAACAACACCGTTTCATCGGCTCCCTGTTTATAAGCATTTTCACTTAAATGTCGACGCCAACCTTTAGCGCCCTTTTGCCCATGAAACAAACCCAAAACATGACGCGTGATATTATTTAAACGGCCGCCATTGCTCATATGTTTTTGAATGTAGGGAATTAACGCTTCAATGACTTGTCGCCGAGTTAGTGCTGAAGGCGTGCAGCCATAAAACTTTTCATCAACATCATTTAAAATAAACGGACGTTGATAAACCTCCCGGCCCAACATGACGCCATCCACTTGCTGCAAATGGCGCTCTGCTTGTTGTAAATCGCTAATACCACCGTTAATCACGATATTTAAATGCGGAAACTGTTGTTTAATACGATAAACATAATCATATTTTAATGGCGGAATTTCCCGGTTTTGTTTGGGCGACAAGCCTTGCAACCAAGCTTTACGCGCATGAATGATAAACGTCCGACAACCGGTTTCAGCAATGGTTGCAATAAAAGCGGCCAACTCTTCAAAAGAATCCATTTCATCAATGCCGATTCTGGATTTCACCGTCACCGGAATCGATACCTGTTGCTGCATAGCATCAAAGCAATCCGCCACCAATTCGGGCTTAGCCATCAAACAAGCACCAAAAGCGCCGTTTTGCACCCTGTCGCTGGGACACCCGACATTTAAATTAATTTCAGCATAACCATATTGCTCGGCGATTTTAGCGCATGTGGTTAAATCAATTGGATTGCTGCCGCCTAATTGCAAAGCCAAAGGATTCTCTTCGGGATTGAATTGCAAATGTCTCTGTTGATTGCCGTGGATAATCGCGCCGGTAGTGACCATTTCGGTATAAAGCAAGGTTTTTTTCGTCATTAAACGGTAAAAATAACGACAATGCCTATCTGTCCAATCCAACATGGGCGCCACGCTGAAGGTTCTATCTATTTTTTGTATTGTGCTCAAAGTAATACTGCGAGTGGGTTTTTAATTGAAAATGTGCGTGTATTCTAAATTGAAAAGCTCCTTTTCAAAACCCATATCTAAATCTTTACCCCGTTATGCCAACATAAGCATTAATTTCATATGAATGCGAACAACTCACCCAAAATACACTTGTTGTAAGTGCGGTTTGAGTGTACCCTACCCTCCGGGAATCTGTAGTCAAATAACATAAACACAACAAATCTATGAAAACACGTATTTTTACTATTTCATTTCTCTTATTGATGAGCGTAGCCAGCTTTTTGCCATTTCCAACCACCACATTGCTTTGCCTGTTTGCGGCCATTTTCCGACCTCGCTGGTTTAAAAAAGTCGTCGATGAAGTATATAAAAGTAAAAATGTTTATGAGTGAATCCAGGAGCGTGTTTTTTTCTGCTATACACAATACATAAAGCATTTGGCTCATAGCCCCATAAATTGAATAGCAACTATTGTCAGACAGTGTATACATATACCCTGTAATATCAAAATTAACTTTTAATGTGACTCTACAAATAGACGCGGCTGATGGATAATTTTTATCAATCTCAGGAGTTAATCATTATGTCCACTCCTGTATTTCCAGAGATTCGGGTAAGTTAGATATTGGTTATCGTTTCCATTCTGCTGCAGTCGTGGGGATACAGTCGTCCCGAGTTGCCGATACTTCCCAATGTCCAGCATGCCATGCTTTACAACCCCGAAGCAGTTCTATGAAACTTGTCTGTCGCATCATAGAATGGGGACTTCCAGAAGGGGTACTCTGTCGTCCTGCTTGTGTAAAATCATTTCGAGGCTAAATCACTTCAACTTACGTTTACGGCCTGTTGGCTTGCGCCCATCGTGCTTAACATTTGGAGTTACCTCCGCCTGCCCGATGTTTACTATCTGGTGGTTGACCTACCTTGCCAGAACGGGACTTTCACCCGCTGGAATTATCGACCTTGCTCGGCCGCACATCCCATGATTTTTTCGACGTTCTTTGCAAATACCAAAGAACACCTCGATTCGTTGCGCTTGTTATTAACTGTAAACTGTCAGATTATTGACGGCAAAATGGGGTATTCTAGAACGCGAAATGTATACCTTAAATAAACACTAACAGTTAAATTATCAACTTTATCCTGTTCGATAATGGCATACTTGCAGACTGGAAATATTTATATACTCCAGTAGCTTATCTTTCCTATCTGTTTTTTTGAGTCGATTTAAATGTTTATGTGTTCACTATCATCCAGCAGCGGCTTAACTCGTTTATCAAAAATATAAACTTCCCCTTCATTCACTTCTACTTTAATGGGGGTCAGTTTGTCGCCTTCGCAAATGGTGCTGATTGATTCTCCTGTAACCGGATCATAGATGACGCCATGCATTGAGCAACGCAAATTTTGTCCCGTATCGTCAAAAATCATATCTTTTTCACAATCTAATCTTCGCGGCATATGAACGCATAGATTTCGATAAGCCAAAAAGTCACCTTGGTAACGGAAAACGATAACGGATGAAGGTTCATCGGCATATTCAACTTCAACCCGCTCATAGCTACCTTCCTTAAGCCGATCTATGGAACACACCCAGATTCGTTGTTTTGTACTCATTTTTAGTTGCTTCAGATTGTTGTATTAGTGATTAATCTGATTTCTACCTTGCCACTTCCTTCTTAAGACTAAGGTGATAACGGGGCCGGAAAGCGCATAAACCACCGCCAGCAAGAACAGCATGGTTTGCGGTTGCGCCATGACAAAGCCGATCACTAACATAATGGCTATAGCCATCACAAAGGGAACTTTTCTCTTTGGGTCAATTTCTTTAAAACTTGAGTAACGAAAATTACTGACCATTAACAAACCGGTGGTAATGGTCGTCACCAAAACGATGTATTTTATCGACTCTACATCATAGCCGTATTCAATGCTGATCCATAAACCGCCCGCCAGAATGGCGGCCGCAGCAGGACTAGGCAAACCTTGGAAATAGCGTTTATCCGCAACTTCCACCTGGGTGTTAAATCGAGCTAATCTTAAGGCGCCGCCGGCGGCATGCACGAAGGCGGCAAACAACCCGACTCGCCCCAAAGATTCAAACGCCCATAAATACATGACTAAGGCGGGCGCAATACCGAATGAAACCATATCTGACAAACTGTCATATTCGACGCCGAATTCGCTTTGGGTATTGGTCAAGCGGGCGACTCGACCATCCAGACCATCCAGAATCATGGCGATAAACAAAGATATAGCAGAAGTTTCAAAACGACCGTCTATTGCCGAAGTAATCGCATAAAACCCTGCGAACATAGCGGCGGTGGTAAATAAATTCGGCAATAAATATATGCCTCTATGACGTTTCTTGCCGGATTGATTTAGATTCATCTGTGATTTCCCAGGCTTTTAAAGTCCTTAGTGTGTTGAATGCTGCAAGTTTATCAAAAAGACGCCTTGAGTGTTGCATAAAAAAAGCCCGTTTTCACGGGCCTTTCTTCAATTCGTAGCGCTATGCTGGGAATTACTGAATCCAGCCTTGCAGCGATAGCGCCAAAAAAGCATTTACAAATTATTTATCAATAATTTATAAAGCGACATCGGCAAAGCTAATTAATGGCTGACTTCCACTTTACCGCCTTTGGTTTGACCCACTGCCGCCAATAACTCATCAAACCAAGCCAAGTCTATATCAAACGGCTTGCCGCCTTTAATACGTGGGAACTCTATAGCGCGTAAGACGTTATTATTATCTTCATCATGACCGATAACGCCCGCTTCACCACGTAAGGCGCATTCCACCGCCAAATCAGCGCATGATTTGATTAAACGCACGTCTTCGACATTGGAAGCTGCAGCGCGCGAGTAATAACCGGATTTTTGCACCAACGTTTTCTCAGCCCCCAACATTTCGGCAAATTGTTCGGCAAACCATTTACCCGGATTCACCGCATCTAATTTTACGTGACCGAATGCATCGCGTGGCACTTCCTGGCCTTGCGCTTCCATTTCAGCAACAATGGACTCTACACCGGCGCCTTCGGAAATAAAGATGTTAACGCAGTCCGTGTTATCCATCACTTCGCGTAAACGCTTGGCTTCGGCTTGAATATCAACTTCCATTTCCGGAATAAAGACGCCGTGAACCTCAAAAGCCGCTCTTTCCAAACCTAGCTCAGGCAACCAAGCAGTTTGATCCAATAATTTACGGTATTCAACCGCAGTCGCTGCAGTCAACCAACCACAACTACGCCCCATCACTTCATGAACAATCAACATACGTGGATTAGCATTGTTTTCCGCCACCACGTTTTTGAAATAGTTCGCGCCATGTTCAGCCGCCGTCCAAGCGCCCAAAGATTGTTTAATCGGGAATACGTCATTATCGACTGTTTTCGGCAAACCGATTACCGTTAAGCCATAATCGTTGTCAGCCAAAAAGGCCGCCAAATCGGCAGCCGCAGTATTGGTGTCATCGCCGCCGATGGTGTGTAATACATCAACGCCGTCTTTAACTAATTGGTCGGCTGCAACTTTTTGCGGATCTTCGCCCTCTTTAACCAAACCGCGTTTTAGGCAGTCGGCAACATTGGTCAACTTAACACGGCTATTGCCGATAGCTGAACCGCCGAAACTGTGCAACAAACCGGCATTGGCGCGCACGTCTGCAGTTACCGAATAGTAATCGCCTTTCAATAAGCCTTTATAACCACTGCGATAGCAAATAATTTCAATGCTTGGATCAATTTCAGTATAACGTTCGATTAAGCTGCCGATAGCAGAGTTCAAACAAGGCGCCAAACCGCCCGCTGTCAATATTGCGACTTTTTTTGGTTTACTCATGAGAATAACTTTATTTGTAGTTTATACACAAACCGGCGACTCAGCGCCGATCATCAAACACTTATACGATGGTTTAAAACTTAGTTTTTCGCTTTATCAACGATTTTATTAGCTTCAATCCAAGGCATCATGGCGCGTAATTTCTCACCTACCTGCTCAATTGGATGTTCGGCATTCAAACGACGTCTAGCCGTCATTTCCGGATAACCGGTCATGCCTTCCATAATAAAACGTTTCGCATAGTCGCCGTTTTGAATATTTTTCAAGGCTTCGCGCATGGCCTGACGACTTTCGTCATTAATCACACGCGGCCCTGTAACGTATTCGCCATATTCAGCATTGTTAGAAATTGAGTAGTTCATGTTGGCGATGCCGCCTTCAAACATCAAATCAACAATCAATTTCAATTCGTGCAAACACTCGAAATAAGCCATTTCCGGCTCGTAACCCGCTTCAACCAAAGTTTCGAAGCCCGCTTTAACCAATTCTACCGCGCCGCCGCACAATACCGCTTGCTCACCGAACAAATCAGTTTCCGCTTCATCACGGAAAGTGGTTTCAATAATACCGGAACGCCCGCCGCCAATCGCCGAAGCATAAGAAAGACAAATTTCTTTCGCAGTGCCGGAAGCGTCTTGCTGAATCGCAATCAAATCCGGAATACCGCCGCCGCGAACGAATTCTGAGCGTACCGTGTGGCCTGGCGCTTTAGGCGCAATCATGATCACATCTAAATCAGCTCTTGGAACAATTTGGTTGAAAAGAATTGAGAATCCATGTGCAAAGGCTAATGCCGCGCCTTGTTTCAAGTTTGGCTCGACAACTTCTTTATAAAGTTGGGATTGGAATTCGTCCGGCGTTAAAATCATAACGACATCCGCGCCGGCAACAGCTTCAGGCACTTCCTTAACCGTTAAACCGCTGGCTTCCGCTTTGGCAACCGATGCAGAACCGGCGCGCAATCCAACCACTACATCTACGCCGGAATCTTTTAAATTGTTCGCATGAGCGTGTCCTTGTGAGCCATAACCAATAATCGCTACTTTCTTACCTTGAATAATAGAAAGGTCGGCGTCTTTATCGTAATAAACTTGCATGAGTTTTCTCGTTTCTTGTTAATTAATATTCTTCGTAACCGCTTTAGCCATGTAGAGCGGCGTTAGTTATAAATGTAAGCCTTTTTCACCGCGTGAAATACCGGTTGGTCCGGAGCGGGCAACTTCAATAATGCTGCCCTCTTCAAGAGATCCGATGAAGGCGTCTAATTTATCGGAAGGCCCGGTCATTTCCACCACATAGCTGGACGGGGTGACATCAATGATTTTTCCGCGGAATATATCCGACAAGCGTTTGACTTCTTCTCGCGTGGCGGGCGTCGTGCCGATTTTCACCAGCATCAATTCACGTTCGATATGAACCGACTCAGCGAGATCAATTAATTTCACCACATCAATAAGCTTGTTCAACTGCTTGGTGATTTGCTCAATAATTTCATCGCTGCCGCTGGTCACTAATGTCATCCGCGACAAGCTGGGGTCTTCGGTCGCCGCCACTGTTAACGACTCAATATTATAACCACGCGCCGAAAACAAACCGGCGACCCGCGATAAAGCGCCCGCCTCGTTTTCAATCAAAATAGAAATAATATGTCTCATTTTAAGATAACTCCCTGTCTATCGGCGTACCCGGCGCAACTCTCAGCTTCATTTCATGATGGGATTTCCCGGCTTCAATCATCGGAAATACGTTTTCTGTTCTATCCGTCATAAAATCCAAAAAGACTGTTCTGTCTTTCATTGCAAAAGCTTCTTTTAATGCGCCCTCCACATCGGACGATTTTTCGATGCGCATGCCGACATGACCGTATGCTTCGGCCAACTTAACAAATTCCGGAATAGTATCCATATAAGATTGTGAATAACGGCTTTTATAGGAAAACTCCTGCCACTGTCTCACCATCCCCATATAGCGGTTATTTAGATTAATAATCTTCACCGGCGTATTGAATTGCAATGCGGTGGATAATTCCTGAATACACATTTGGATGCTGGCTTCGCCGGTAATGCATGCCACATCAGACTCAGGAAAAGCTAATTTAACCCCTATCGCCGCCGGCAGACCGAAGCCCATTGTGCCCAAACCGCCGGAATTGATCCAGCGACGCGGCTTATCGAAATGATAATACTGGGCTGCGTACATTTGGTGCTGCCCCACATCAGAGGTAACATATGCCTCGCCGTTGGTCACTTTATACAGCTGCTCAACAACATACTGCGGTTTTAATGTTTCGCCGCTGCGATCATAATCCAGACAGTTCAAATCGCGCCATTTTTCGATGTTGTTCCACCAAACTTCCAAATCCGCTGCTGAAGGTTTCAGATTGCCTTGTTTAATAATGGAAATCATCTCCAACAGGACCGGACGCACTTCCCCGACAATCGGAATATCCACTTTAACGGTTTTGGAAATAGAGGCCGGATCAATATCAATATGAATGATTTTTGCATTTGGACAGAAAGTCGCTAATTTGCCGGTAACTCGGTCATCAAATCGCGCGCCAACCGCCAAAATCACATCACTTTCATGCATAGCCATATTGGCTTCATAAGTCCCGTGCATGCCCAACATGCCGACAAATTGTTTATCAGTGGCGGGATATGCGCCCAAACCCATCAGCGTATTGGTAATCGGATAGCCTAATAAGCGCACCAATTCAGTCAATTCATTGCTGCCGTTGCCCAAAATCGCCCCGCCGCCGGAATAAATCATCGGCCGTTTCGCGGACACCAGCAAATCCACCGCTTTTTTAATCTGCCCTTTATGACCGGTTACAACCGGATTATAGGAGCGCATGCTAACCGTTTCCGGGTAGTGATAAGGCACTTTGATATTCGGATCGGTAATATCCTTGGGAATATCAACCAATACCGGCCCAGGTCTGCCTGTGGTCGCCAAATGGAAAGCCTTTTTAAGGGTTTCAGCGATTTGATTGACATCTTTCACCAAAAAATTATGCTTCACACAAGGACGCGTAATGCCAACGGTATCGACTTCCTGAAACGCGTCGCTGCCGATCACCGGCGTTCCCACCTGGCCGGAAATAACCACCATCGGGATTGAATCCATATAAGCCGTAGCGATGCCGGTGACCGCATTCGTTGCGCCCGGCCCTGAAGTGACCAGAACCACGCCGGGCTTACCCGTAGCGCGCGCATACGCATCTGCTGAATGCGCCGCCGCCTGCTCATGTCTGACCAATATGTGTTGAACGTCATCCTGGTGAAAGATTGCATCATATAAATGCAATACCGCACCACCCGGATAACCGAAAATATATTCTACGCCTTCATCTTTAAGGCACTGAACAATAATTTCTCCGCCGCTGAGTTCCAATTTGACACCCCAAAAAAACCCGGCCTAAGCCGTTTCATTGATATTTATAGAACCGGCTATTTTACTAGGTTATTCATCAATATTGAAGTTATGTTTGAATTTAAGCGACAGAATAACCATTCAAGCCTTTTAAAACCCGGGTAAATTCGCCATTAATTTGTTAATATTCAGCCATTTTTTGAATTATAAGGAACGGCAATGAAATAAATTGGGCATTTGGCGTAGGATTTTTTTTCGTATTCAAGGCGCACAAACAGGCGCATAGCAAGCTATGTAACTGTTTGTGCAACGCCGAAGACGAGAAAAAAGACAAGTCAAATGTTTAAGTTATTTCATGTACGTTCCTAACAACAACCATGTTTAATATTGCTTTATTTGAGCCGAAAATCCCCCAAAACACCGGCAACATTATTCGCTTGGCCGCCAATAACGGCTGTCAATTACATCTCATTGAACCTTTGGGATTTGACCTGCAAGAGAAAAGCTTGCGTAGATCCGGCTTGGATTATAGCGATATGACCCGCATCAGCGTACACAAAAATTACCAGTCGCTGCTCGACGCCCTACCCGGACAGCGAATATGGGCGCTAACCACACGGGGAACCCGCTATTATCACGAAGCCCAATATCAACCCGGAGATATTTTATTATTTGGATCGGAAACCGCCGGGCTTGCCGAAACTATTCACCAAAGCCTGCCTGAAGAAAATAAATTGAGAGTACCCATGCAGCCCAATAACCGCAGTCTCAATTTATCTAATACGGTGGCGCTGGTCAGTTATGAAGCTTGGCGACAACAACAGTTTGTCGGCGCGAAATAAAACTTCACGCAACTATTCATAATTAAACACCGAATCATGAAGGCATATAAATTGCTTAATCAGGATTCACCATAGCAAACGCTTTCAAATTAATCATCATGGACTCAACAACTCAATTATTCCCTTATTTTCAACCCATCGTCGACATCGCCAATGGACGCA
Organism: Methylococcaceae bacterium; assembly: GCA_006844585.1. Lineage (GTDB taxonomy): Bacteria > Pseudomonadota > Gammaproteobacteria > Methylococcales > Methylomonadaceae > Methylomarinum. The sequence goes on from SPJM01000246.1 coordinate 35,576, forward strand.
TCGTCGGCTATGAAGCGTTAGCTAGACAATATGACGAAAACCGGCAAGTCATTTCAGCCGGCCCGCTATTCTCCGATACGCATATCGACCAACAAAACCTGGTGGAGCTTGATCGCTCAGTGCGTTGGCAAGCCTTAGAAAAATTTGCCGAACTGAATGACAAAAGTTATTTAACCCTGAATATCTCACCATCCTGGATCAAACATGTTCGAAAATTGAGCCAACTGCCGACTCTGACCATGCTGGAGCAGCTCAATATAGACCGCCAACGCATTATTATTGAAATAACCGAAACCCAATGCGACATCGATAGCCTGCAAGAAATCACCAGAATCTATCGCAAGCACGGCCTCAAAGTCGCTATTGATGACTTCGGCTCTGGCTTTTCACAACTTGAGCGGGTTATGTCCATACATCCGGATATTATTAAAATTGATATGCGCTTGTTTAAGCAGGCCGCCAAAGGCGGAATCGCCAGCGACATTGTTCACTTACTCTCCAGATTAAGCAAAAGAACCGGTTGCCGCATCGTTTGCGAAGGCGTGGAAACCGACGAAGAATTTTTATTCGGGCTAAACTGCGGTGCTCAATTTCTGCAAGGTTTTTTATTTTCTAAAGCACAGGCCGACTTCCAAGATGAATTGAAATATCAACGACATATCAGCTCATTAAGAAACAAATTTTTTAACCGAAAAACCACTGAACAAAACGATAAAATTCAACGAATCAATAAAATAAAAGACATGATTCTGCGATTAAAAGAGCAACTGCAAGATGATTTCAACTTAAATGAACTGGCGCAATGGAATTTCGAAGAAACCGGTATCTTAAGGTTTTATTTATGCGACAACGATGGGGCACAGACTTCACCCAATTTTAATTTCGCCCAAGACCGTTGGTTTACCGATCCATCCAAAATCAATTATAACTGGTCCTGGCGCTCGTATTTTTATCACTTGAGAGCTTTGGAACAAGCCGACCATCAGGATATGAATCGATTTGTCACCTCCGAACGCTACAAAGATTTCGATACCGACGCCACTTGCAAAACATTATCAATTCGTTTAGACATGGAAAGAATATTGCTTGTCGATATTATCACTGACTAGCAGAGCCACCCAATGACCATTAGCATTTCAACGCCGGCATTATTATTTCCGGCTATCTCGGTATTGTTCCTAGCATATGCAAACCGCTTCCTGGCAATCGCCAACCGCATCCGCGATTTGCATGATCGATTCAACAAAAACCAAAACCCGGTCACCATAAGACAAATTTCCAGTTTAAGAAATCGAATCCGTTTAATTATTATCATGCAACTACTCGCTGTCAGCGGCATTATTAGTTGCGTGTTTACAATGGGCTTAATTTATTTTGGATTCCAAAAAATCGCCGATTCCATTTTTGTGTTGGCAATTTTATTTATAGTGTTGTCCTTATTAGTCTCCATGACCGAACTATTGATTTCCACCAAGGCGCTGAACCTTGAATTGGAAGATATGGGGGGCTGAAAGGAGGTCAAACAAATTAGCACTTAATTATTTACTTACATTGTAAGGAATATGAAAACAATCTGTCCGCACATAGTAAATAAAAAAAGCCATACAATCACTATAATTATTCTCAATCCTTAGCAACGTGAATTTTATAACATCCCCGTTCCTTACTTCATCTTTATCAAATACCGCCTATGACTTATCAACCTCCACATCTGAAGGATTTTGACAAACCCGTCAAAGTACTCTTTACCGGCTATTTAACCGCTGTCGCCTTTGGTTACTTTTTTGCGCTTGTGCAAATTTTATTTACCCACGGCATGGCTGACGGCGAATTCGGACTTTCCATCGACGATATTGTTTACAGCTATTACGGCAACCGATCCGGCACCGTGCTTGAAACAAAACTGAACGGATCAATGAAGGACAATGCTTCGGATCACGAACGTTTTGTCATCATGCAGTGGGATCGGGAAGGCGCCAAAGAATCTACATACGAATCATCCGGCGTTAAAAAAATCATCGAAAACCGTTGCGAGATGTGTCACAACGAAAACGCTTCCGGGATTCCTGATTTTACCGAATTTGAACAGCTAAAAGAGCTGACCGTACAAGATGAAGGAGCCACTTTTGCGTCACTGACTCGGGTGTCGCATATCCACTTATTCGGCATCAGTTTCATTTTTATGTTTGTCGGGCTGATATTCAGCTTCTCGGAAACCAGTACGGTAAAGTACAAGTGTATTGCCATCGGCATGCCTTACACCTTTTTACTGGTCGATATATTGTCCTGGTGGCTAACCAAACTGCACCCCTCTTTCGCCTGGCTTGTCATCCTGGCCGGACAAGGCATGGCTATCGCCTTCATTTTCATGTGGGCCATATCGATTATGGAAATGTGGCTGTTTAACTTCGCCTTTCTTAACGCCAAAGGTGAAAGATATACACAATGGAGCATTTTGATCGAATCGAAATTAAAACAATACGGCGTTACCGAAGCCTGCAAAACGATAAGCTGTAAAGCTTGGAGTTTAACAAAACATCTATTCCGTTTTATACTTGATAAATGGCTGGAAATAGGTTGGCCGACTTTGAAAAAACTATTTACTAAATCTTCATAATTACATTTATAGTTCGCGCGACTGTGCGAACTATAGATTCATTTCTTATCAAAATTAGGGAGTTGCGGATACCTCAACTCCCTATTTTTTTGCTTCTATCCTTACTTTACCGCCTATTTCGCCCCAACTGAGCATGGAATGTGCTTAGGCTATATTAATAGCCTAATTCAAACTTATATTAATTATGAATTTAATTATCTTTACCGATCTGGACGGCACTTTATTAGATCATCACGACTATAATTTCGACGCCGCCCAACCCGCTTTAAACGAATTAAGCCGCAGAAATATTCCGGTTATTATCAACTCCAGCAAAACTTATGCTGAAATTAAAGATTTACGCATAAAAATGCACAACAATAGTGCATTTGCAGTAGAAAACGGTGCAGCCGTTTATTATCCCACCCAAGGATCAGGACAAGCCGAACAACTCAAGCAAACTATTTTAGGCAAACCCCTACCCTTCATACTGGAGCAGCTTGCCGAACTGAGGAGCCGGTTTCATTTTCAATTCCAAAGTTTTGCCGATATGAGCAACGAAACAGTCGCTGAAATAACCGGCCTTAGCGTTGAGTCAGCGTCGTTAGCCAAACAACGCCAAGCCAGCGAACCGTTGCTATGGCAAGATTCAGCCGACAATCTCGAAATATTTAAGCAACAGTTAGCCAAAAATCAGTTACAACTGTTGCAGGGCGGCCGGTTTTATCATGTTATGGGTCAAAACGATAAAAGCTTGGCAATGGCATGGTTATTGAATAACTATTATCAAACACCCAAACAAACGGTTATCGCCCTTGGAGACAGCGCCAACGACCGAAAAATGTTGGAATGCGCGGATTTCGCCGCCATTATCCGCAAAACCGACCACAGCTATTTAGCAATAGAAAAAGACCCGGAGGCTGTATTTAACTCCCCCGACGTAGCTCCATTAGGCTGGCGACAAGCAATCGATTTTATATTTAATAAACTGGGAACAGGAGACACCGATGAGTGACTTTTTTCAGAACGGCTCAATCACGACTCTGCATCGTTTAGACAAAGAACACACCCTGGAAATGGAAAGTGAACTAAAAGAGTTCGCCAAACACCGCCCGATGGGACTGGTATTGCCTTCGCTTTTTTCCGAATTGGAAGGCCCCGCCCTAAAATCCATCATCCAGGAAATCAGCAAAGTCGATTATATCGATGAAATCATCATCGGACTTGACAGGGCCAGTGAAGAGCAATTCGAATATGCGAAATCATTTTTCAGCGAATTACCTCAACATTACCGCATTTTATGGAATGACGGTCCGAGACTCAGACAACTGAACTCCAAACTGATCGAACAAGGGGTTGCGCCTAAAGAATCAGGCAAAGGCCGCAATGTCTGGTTTTGCTACGGCTACGCAATCGCTTCCGGCAGATCGGAAGCAATCGCCCTACATGATTGCGATATCCTCACCTATAATCGGGAATTGCTGGCGCGACTTTTTTATCCGGTCGCCAACCCTGCTTTCAACTTCGAGTTCTGCAAAGGCTATTACTATCGTATGGCCGATAAAAAAATCAATGGTCGAGTTTGCAGGCTTCTGGTCACGCCTTTATTAAGAGCATTGAAAAAAGTTTTAGGCCCTTTAGATTATTTGGAATATTTAGACAGTTTTCGCTATCCGCTGTCCGGCGAATTCGCCACTCGGATGGACACCATCAAAGAAATTCGCATTCCCAGCGACTGGGGATTGGAAATCGGCGTCCTCTCGGAAATGTACCGCAACCAATCGAGTAAACACATTTGCCAGGTGGAAATAGCCGATGCTTACGACCATAAGCATCAATCGCTGTCTGCCGATGATCATGACACCGGCTTATCGAAAATGAGCATTGACATTAGTAAAGCGATCTTTAGAAAACTGGCGACTGAAGGCGTAGTGCTCAGTAAGGAAGCTTTTCGCTCTTTAAAAGCGACTTATTATCGGGAAGCGCTGGATACAGTTGAAGCTTATTACAGCGACGCCTGCATCAACGGTTTGAAATTTGACCGCCATCAGGAAGAAAAAACTGTGGAATTATTCGCCAAGTTGTTAATTAAAGCCGGCGATGACTTTATGGACAAACCCAGCGAGACGCCGTTTATCCCCAGCTGGAACCGGGTTGTTGGCGCTGTTCCGGAAGTTTTTGAGCTACTACGCGAAGCGGTGGAAGCAGATAATGCATAAGCTGTCGCAGCAGGTCGCCGAATTACGATGCAGGACTCGGCAAAATGGTATATAAGCAATGAATAGAGCCGCATAGGGACATTTAACCCAGCCGTCGAAAATAGTGATCAATATTTGATTTTCAGCATAACAAATTGAAAAATAAGGATTTAACTCATACCAATACTTGCCATGTAGCGCCATAATATTTATTTTTCATGCATATCAATTGATTATAAATTTAAAACCGAAAGCTGGGTTAAGCGCTTGCCGGGTAGAGTCCTCAACCCGGCAAGCGCCTTATTAATTTAACAACTTGAGCATTTTTCCAACGGCAAGGAAGCTTTCCGCCAAGCGCTCATATGCCCATCCAAGTAAACAACATTGCTAAACCCCGCTATCCAATACGCAAATTTTGCAATACCGGCCCTGGGTCCGTGTTCACAGTAAAGCACAATGGTTTGTTGATGAGTCACATTATCCAGCCGACTGTTGGTAAAACTATCCCAGAACGGAATATGAATCGCCCCCGGCAAATGAGCGGCGTCATATTCGGCAGTCGTTCTCACATCAACAATGACCGGAGGCTGATCCGATTTAATTTGCGCCAGTAATTCCTGCTGCTGTAGGCGATTTTGTTCGGCAGCGCTACACCCGACTAAAAATAAAAGAAAAACAACCGGGTAAAGGCTATAATTTAGCTTCAACATTAATAATCTCCGGATAACCTAAAAATAGTTTTCAATTTCCGCCTATAATAATATTGAATTAACTTTTTTGTAACAAAATTGGTGATTAAACAACATCTTTTAGTTTTTTGAATCTACCACATGGATTAAAATACAAACTATCTGAATAGAATAAATTTCATTTCGTGCAGTAAACGATGTGATTTTCTTCACGCTTGCCCGACCTTGTTTTACAATCAAGGCGCAATAAACTAAAAAGTTTTGACGGCAGGACGATAAAATTTAAAACAGGCTGAACAGTCAGCGATAAAACATAAACTACGGTAAATTTGTGAAAAGTTCCTTTTTTTTGGTCATTCCCGAACAGAAAAATAATCCTGACGACTGCGCCAGTTATGAGGAAGCGACCTTACAACAATGGATAAGCGAACTTCCCACAGCCAACCCCAGTCTATCAGCACGCTTATTTCACGACCTAGTCGCCGAAATGAACGCCTTGCAAATGCCGACTCAAAAACGCATTGACGCCTTGGAAATGCTTAGGCCGACTTTATTGGAAATGGAAGACTATTTGCGTTCCAAACTCGTCAAATCCGGCTATCCTAAAGGCCATAATGAAGAAAAAATCATGGATGCGCTCACCGCCATCGAAAAGCACTTTACCATCGGCTATTGGATATGCGCGCGTGATTTAACCGTTAAAGACGGTTCCTGGTTTCAAGGAAAAACCATTGCCTTAAGCATACAAAGAACGATCAGGGGACTCAGTAGCGTTATTGTCACGCATTTCATCATGAATACGCCGATTCCTGACTGGATTTGGATTGATATTCATTCGCTATACAACTTAAGCGTCAAATTAAAAAAACACAATATCAAGGTTTCCGACCAGATGAGTTCAGGCGGTAAAACTCAAATTGACACTTGCTATAAACAAATTATGCTATTAAGTTTGGCCAACCCGGCCGGACTGATGCAAAAAGAATATCAACTTTGCTATAAGTTCATCGGCAAGCTGGCTCATTTGATCGAGATTGTCAAAAAACCGGACGCCCGGCAAAAAAACTACTGCGTGATTTTATTAGACGAGGACAGCCCGCCTATTTTCACTACTGATCTGCCGGAAATTGATGACTCGGTCGCTTTTTTAAACCTGGCGAAATTATTAAAAATAAAACAAACGCCGGAAAAATTCAGCAGTATTGATGAGCCCCGATTTAGCTTTATCGATAGTAGACAGGTACAGTCGGAAAAACTGTCTACCGATTTGTTCAACTACCTGATGCAACGTTGGGAAGGCCAAGCGTTAAGCGGCGATCACTTGTTTCCCGACAGAATGGATAGACTTTTGGTTATCGGTTTAGCCGCTACTCACAATACCCTTTCACCGAGTAGCCGCGATTATGATCCGCCTGTTGAAATCAGGGCCGAAACCAATTCGGAGTACAGTCTTTCCTGCCGCTTCGAGACCCAAGGCGTTCTGTCAATCGGTAGTTTATTAAGTTTCAGGCGCCCCGATGACAGTAAACTAATGCGCCAATTGGCGATTGTCAGCAAACTGACTTTGCCCAAACAAGACAACCAACTGCTATTTGAGTTGTCGGCAATCGCCAACCAAGCCTATGCCATTACCTATATCGACCTGGAAGAGGACAACGAGGATCCGCAACAACATAAAGGCTTGCTATACGCGGTTAAACAAAATGAAGCGGAAAAAAGCTTTATTTTGATGGACTCTTTTTCCTACAAAGACGGTTCCTTATTGCGCTTATATCTTCAACAGGAAAGCTTTCCGGTGATCCTAAGAGATAGAAGAAACATCGGTTTGGGATATTGGCAATTTGAATGCAGACGATTACCGGAATCTGCGCTGGAACAATTACAGCCTCAAAAAAAGAAAGAAAAAGAGACCAAAAAAAAGAAAAAAGGCTTTGACTTTATTTGACCCTGCTTCGAACTCCCCCTTTCAAAGTTCATCACCAGCATAGCAATATCGTCGACAAGCTTGAGTTAAATCTCTTTCGTCAATTGTTTTTGTTGATATTTACGATAATCAATCGCCACCTTCAAACCCGCGAAACGCCCCGACATTTTCACCAATTCCTTGTGCGCCTTATTAAAAGTTAACTTGACGATGCTTAACGCTCTTTCTTCATAGCCCTGTTCAATATTGTCAGTCTCCAGCACAAAATGATAAATATAAACCTGCTCTTCCCCCGTATCCTCTACCGTCAACGGCTCGCCTAAATGTTTTAGCACAACCGGCTTTAAAGGTAGCTGCGCGGAAATTTTATCAATCTGGGAAGTGTCTACTTTTAATTGCCTTTTCTGCTGAAGAATTTCACCTTTAGCAATTGAACGAATTGATAGTTCCAAAAACTCGGCCGGCGCAATCTGCAAAAACAAAGGCGAAAAAGTCCACGTTGAGACTTTATCGTCCGCCGCAAAACTCAACATAAAAGAAAATTTGATTTCCGGTTCAATAACAGCGCCATTCTGATCCACTTTCCGAAACCAATAACGCCATAATTTTCCACCGCCTTTTTTAAACTCCTCACTGGGCGTTAGCTTCGCCAAGCTCACAAAATCATCACTGATTAAAACCGGATCTTTAAAATGAATTGTAAAATCATCTTTAACGGAAATGGCAAAATGGCGATCAAAATCATCCATTTGCTGATAAGTTTGATAAGCGCGCCACCAATAAAAACAACCGTTCATTGTCAACATCAGAGCGACCATCAACAACCACCGAAATAATTTATAATTGGACCCGAGCATGAGCATACCTTAACAAATTAAATAAATTACTGTTAAGATCATCAATGTTGCGTTTCAGTTCCTTTTTCACCCGTAGGCGGATTTCTCAACAAATTTTCCACATCGACCCGATCAAACTCAAATTGCCTGCCGCAGAATTGACAATCCGCCGCAATCGTTTCTCGCTCCTGTAAGATCGCCTCCAACTCTTCACGCCCTAGCGAAGTTAAAGTATGACTGATTTTATGTCGAGAACAGGAACACGAAAAATTGACCGACTCAGGATCAAAAACTCTCACTTTTTCCTCATTGAACAAACGATATAACATTTCATCGCTATCCAAGTTGAGCAGCTCCTCTTCGGTTACCGTATTAGCCAGCATTTCTATTCGCTCCCAATCCTCCTTATTTTCAGCTTGACCGGGTAATTCCTGAATCAATAAACCGGCTGCGCAATGATTATCGGCAAACAACCATAAACGGGTTTTCAATTGCTCCGATTGTTGAAAATAAGTTTCCAACATTCCCGCCAGATGATCCTGCTCCAAAGCAACGATGCCTTGATAAGGTTCGCCTGCTTCCGGCTCTATCGTCAGCGCCAAATGCCCTTTACCCATCATTTGTTTAATCGTACCGGTTTCAAGCTCACCTTCGCTGCGCACTAAACCGCGAATTTTTCGATCATGGGTTGATTGGGCGACAAGCGCTTTCAATGCACCGCTCCCCTGAGCCTGTAAAATCATTGAACCTTTGAATTTGATTGTGGCCGACAACAAAACCGCCGCCGTCAAAGCCTGACCCAACTGATTTTCCACTGCCGAATTAGCAAAACTTTGAAATTCTTTAGCCTGTAGCCAACTGTCCTGTAAACGCACCCACTCACCGCGAATAGGCAATTCTTCAAATAAAAACCGCTTTAAACAATCTTTTTCACTCATTTATTTCTCTAATCCACTCTTAACCCAGCTATGCCATTGTAACGACATACAAGCATACTGATCCTGACAATTCAATGACAAAACTGGATGAAACTTCAGTCATGCCGATACGGCGCCTGATAACATATAGTATACTCGGAATTACCCAATGTCATGGACTCGCCGCTATGTTTGCACTACCTAAAAAATCACAATTAATTTCTCCCTCAGAAGCCTTGCCGGGCAGGGAAACCGCTATCAGCAAACCAGCATCGCATTTCGTTCTGAACACACCGCTCACTCCACCCTTTCCCGCTCATCTGAACAAAATAATCTTCGCAATGGGCTGTTTCTGGGGAGCTGAAAAAAGATTTTGGCAATTACCCGGCGTGTATTGTACAGCAGTCGGGTACTGTAATGGCTACACTCCGAACCCCAGCTACGAAGAAGTCTGCACCGGCATGACCGCGCATGCGGAAGCTATATTGGTCGTATTTGACCCTGCGGAAATGACCCTTCAGCAGCTATTGATTCAATTCTGGGAAGGCCACAACCCCACTCAAGGCATGCGTCAGGAAGTCGATATCGGCAGCCAGTACCGATCCGGCATTTTCACTGATAATGAACAACAGGCTCAAATTGCCGAAGCCAGTCGGCAACATTACCAACAGCGATTAACGGATCACGGTTTTGACCTCATAACAACGGAGATCGCCCCCGCTCAGACTTTTTATTATGCTGAAGACTATCATCAACAATACCTGGCCAAAACGCCCCGCTTAAGCAGTTGCGACATACCTTTGCAACAGACCGGGAGACCGGCTTATTGTGCGCCTTGATTCATAGCAAGCTCCAGGCATATTGCGGCGGTGAAATAAAACAATGACGGATTGCTCCGGAATCCGTCCTACTTTAATAATAGACTCTCAAACAGTTTTGAATCTGCTCAAATTCAAATAAATAAGGCTTGGCGACCTCATGATTGGCGGCCACCACGATCAGATCGTGTGAAAACACCGAGGTGTTATACCAGTTGAAACTGCCGTCTATCACAATATAGTCATCAATAATGCAATATTTAGAGTGAATCGGCGAATAAGGCACATCATGATCATCTTGTCCGTAAACCAGGCCGACGCCTATTCCGGCTTCTTTCAAGCGTTGTACGGCGGGCAGCAAAGGCCGCGCCAACTCATCCTGCATATTGCGCTCGACGCCGACTTTGCCTTCTCTAGCCAAATGGCCGTTAAATAGAATATGCACATGCACGCCGCGATGCCTCGCTTGTATCAAGGCGTCCACTACGCTGTCATGATGATCGCCGTGTAAGTCGCCGATTAAAAACAAACAGATTTTGATGCTGTGCTTAGCGCGATGAATTTCCGCCAAAATCGCATGGTGCGGTAAATAATTACGGCCATCCAGCTGGGTATGGCGGCCAAAGGTATAAAGCAAATTAAAATGACTAAACGGGTCTATCCCGTATTTCTGGATTACTCCGCCGCGCTGACTTTGGAAAATATTATCCAATAAGCGACAAACGCCTTTGGAATGAAAGGTCATCCCCGATTCCCAATTCGCCCACCAACGATCAAAGGTAATATTGAACGAACCCAAAATACAATCTTCATCATTAAAAATGATAAATTTGGTGTGCATATCCGGCTCAACTTCAATCAAATGATGCTGAGGGGTACAAAATACGCCGATCAATTCAACTTTTGAACGCTTCAAATTCGCATAAGTATGACTGTTGGTCATCGTCATTTTGCGCCAATCGACAATACATTGCACCCAAACCCCTTGATGCGAAGCGTGGATGAGATGATTGATAAAATCATGATCATCAATGCAATCAACGCTGACTTTAATCGTACAAAAGCGTTCAGGATTTGTTTGTTTAGCATGAATCACCTTGTCGATATGATCGTGGATAAAGCGCTTGGGGTGATAAGGATGATATTGCTGACCTTTAGTGAACTTGGGAATTAAATGTAAATCATCAAAATGATGGTTGTACCAATCGACATCTGACTGTAATTGCTTGGCGTCCAGTTCATAAGCGCGAAAATGGTTATCAGTGGTCCACTCATCGCCGATTTGGCGCTGTTGCGGATAGCCATCCTGCAACTGATACCAATCCATGAAAATATATTCTTTAGCCGAGGGAATAGAACGATTATGGATATGAATCAGATAAGAAAACTTAATACAATTAATTTTTCCAAAATGAGTGGAATCCGGATAAACAAAAAAGTCTCGGCTACGGCGTTTATGCCTGTCCCAGCTCACCGCATACGCTTCGCTATCGACAATATAGGTTTCACAGATGTGATTATCGCGATAGACTTTTAAAATAATTTTCAAATTGGCTTCCACGCCATGATACATCTGAAAATTAATTTGCCCCCACCGAATGTCGAAAGTATGGTTATAATCGTTAATGCGTTGAAAAAAACCGCCTAACTGACCATAAAAAGGCTTAGCGTATTGTTCTGCAAATGCCATAATTTTTCCTCTTTATATTGGCTCAAAGGTCATTATATAACCGCAATGATCGGATACTTGGCCATAATCCTGATCGGTGAAGATCACTTGAGCTGAAGTAACTTGTAATTCACTGTCCTTGTGCATGAAAATATAATCGATGCGGTAATCATCGGCCAAAGCCTGTCCCCAATGCGCATCATTGACGCGAAAAATGCTTTCAAACAAACCCTCATTATTCGCCGCCAGGTATTGGTCTTCATATTGATGACTGTTGACCACCTTCAGATAACCTTGCTCGCCGGCGGTAATATTAAAATCGCCGCACAACAAAGTCGCTTGCACATGCTGATAATTTTCCGCATTCGCCCAGGCGCATAGATTATCAAACTGATGCTCAAAACCATCCTCCAACCAGCTTAAATGGGCTGAATAAAAGTTTATCACGCCCATCCGCGGAACATTAATCTGCGACATCACCACTTTACGCGAATGAATACTATAAGCGTCCTGGTCATCCGAAACATAGCGGCCTTGTTGATTGGAAAGCGGATAACGACTCAAAATCGCCACCCCTTCCCGGTAACGATCAAAGCCCAAATGCGACCAATCAGTATACAACTCAAAAGGCGTCGCCAAGCGCTGATTAATGATATTCGCCGAATTAGACGCCCAGTCGCCGTGGCCCTCGTTCCAATTTTCCGCCACCTCCTGTAAGCAAATCACATCCACGCCTTGTTCGTCTATAGCGTTAGCGATTACCGATAATTTATGATCCTGATTTTCTTCTTGATAACAATGTAAATTCAAAATCATGACTTTTAATTCAGGATAACTGACAATAAAGTTTTTGCCGCCATGATTTTCCCAAATCTGCCGGTCGAGCGTATCGCAACAAATGGTATATTGAAGCTTAAAGGCCTTACCAGTCCTCAGCCTTGTCGTCCAAATTTCAACCCCGTATTGATTCGGATTACGGGCATTACTGCGCGTTGTCAAATCCCAATAGCGCAGCCGTTTTTTACATTTGGCCACGCGGGTGTTTCGCCAGCCGTCAACCGTCCAATGTACCGAAACATTTTGCGCCGCAATGCTTCTATCAATAGCCACTGTTACAGGCGCCGATTTCTGATTTTCTTCAAAATAGCCGACAAAACCGATATTTTGAATAATACTGTTATGTCCCAGCATAACCCCGGAGTCCGCCTGGCTGAGATAATTTTCGCCGTTGCGATTATCCCAAAACTCCATGCCGGATACTCGGTAACGCAATCCAAAGACAATATTACCAGGTAACGATTGATCGGCTTTCAATTTGAACTTGATCACCGCCCGCCAACACTCGGTATCATGCCGCCAAACATCATGATATTCGGCAGCCAGCGTATGCCACTCGCCATCTTCGCCGGCCCAAATTACATCCACCTGTTTATCATAACTGACATTTTTCACTCCCACGGAAAAGGTTAATTCCTGCGTGGGATACTTGGTTTTACGGCTAATAATATTTTCGGCATACAACAACTGAATTTCATTCATTGTGTTTCCTCTTTTTCTGAGATTAGGACTGAGATTTCATACCTATGTTGTTATCAGCTGTTTTTTTATAATCACGATAATCAATATCGGGAAAAATTTCATCCATAATTTCCAAAGCGACTAAATAACGCTCGTTAATGCGGTTTTTGCGTATCGCATCATATAAATAATTAAAACGCGCTAAATAATCCTCAATTCTCTTTTCCGCATATTCTTTACCCGCCCCGGACTTTAAAATAAACGGCCAGTCCGAAGCTTGCGATAATAGAACACTGCGCATCGCCTGGTTTAAGGCTCGGGTTTGTAAAGGCGTCAAGCGAACATGCGCAAGGTCTTGTATTAATTGATGTAAATCATCGCTGGCTTTATGTAACAAAGGGTAAATCCAAGCATTGCTTTCATTCAACCAATAAGATGAATAGCCTTCTTCGCCCCAACTGGAAGCCGCCGGTTGAGACTGCTGGTGGTTGGAATAAAGCGTTAAATATTGTCGGCAATCGCTGTTTTGCACATCGTTTTCGCCTTGTGCGGTTAAGCGCAACACCTGCTCCAACCAAATCGGGCCTTCAAACCACCAGTGCCCGAATAGCTCAGCATCATATGGCGCCATGAAAACAGGCGGCTGATCCATACCTTCCTGCAAATCCGCCAGCCGTTGTTGCAAACCGCGCACAAAGTCCTGAGCATCCTGCCGGGCCTGTTCAATAGCGCGTTCAGGCTGATACCAGGATTTTTGCTCGGTATCGCCCGTCACCTTAAAATATTTAATCCCGGTATAGCCTCTGCCCTGCTCCTCAAGGATCATCGGCGACAATTCTTCAAGCGTTAATTCATAACCGATATCGCGATGAAATTCCCGGTAATCGGGGTTCCCAGGGTATCCGGAACGGGAACTCCAAACCATTTCCGAGGACTGCGCATCTCTGCCAAAAGCAAATACGCCGTTGCCGCAATCCAGCGGCGCATAAACGCCATAATGCGGTTGCTGATTCGCCTCTAATAAACCATGACTATCCAGAAAAAAATAATCAATGCCGAAACTTTTCAACTGCTTTTCCAGCCCGGGAAAATAACCGCATTCAGGCAACCAAAAACCTTTGGGCTTAAACCCGAATTGTTGTTCAAAAACCGAAATGCCGACCTGAATTTGACTATGAACAGCCGCAGGACAAGGTTTTAACAAAGGCAAAAAAGCATGGGTGGCGGCTGTGGTCATTAATTGCAGCCTTCCGCTCAGATGATGTTTTTTAAACGCCGCCAATAAATCTCCGGCGTAATCATGTAGATAAGCATGGCGAATCGTTGAAAAACAATCGCGATAATATAACGCTAAAGCTTGTAAGTCATCTTGCCCGATTGACCGCGTTCTGGAAATTTCCTTATCAACTAACGTTAACAAATGATCCATATATTGCAAATAACGTTGTTGTAACAACGGATCTTTCAATAAAGTGATCAAGGTCGGCGACAAGGACAAGCTAAACCGGCAATCCACCGAGTCTGCCTGCAACCGATCCAGCATTTTCAATAACGGTAAGTAACACTCGGTGATCGCTTCAAATAACCAGTTCTCTTCAAAAAAGCGTTCGTGTTCCGGATGTCTGACATAAGGCAAGTGAGCATGTAAAACAATATTTAGATAAGCTTTCATCCCTTGCCTGATCCTGAATGATGCAAGCGCCGAGCGAGCGGTCGCTTATTAACCGGATTTTGCGCTTCGCGGATAGACGGCAAACAAACAGACTCGGATTTGGCGAAAATAACAAAGTTATGGTCCTGATATTCGCCGATTTCGATGCTGAATTGGCGCGACTGCGGGGAAACATCGACGCTCACCGTTTGTTGGCGGTCTTGCGGATGACAAACGATTTCCCGGCAATTATGCAGGGAAATATCGCCATCATTCTGATACTTGACCTTCAATACAAGATCAGCCGGTCGGGTTGACTGTCGTTGTTTCCCATTAAGTCGCCAATAAGCGTGCAAATGCCCCGGATCCACAGGCATCAAGACGCACACCGCATTATTAACGGCTTCTATAGGATGTGGCTTATATTCACGGTTAATCTCATCACTGATATTTAACAATTCCTGTGCCGATAACCTGATTTGTCGTTCGCTGTTCGCCATTTGACTCTTATAGATCGGGCTGAATGTTTGAAAAATAGCTTGCCCGGTTTCCAACAACTCTTTACCGGACAACGCCATGTTCGCATTACATAATGATTTAAACTGTTGCGTCACCGCGTTATTATTTGATTATTATTGAAGGAACGCTTAGGAACGTGAATTTTATCCCCGTTCCTTATAAACCGGAAAATTACAATTCCGTTTCAATGCTGCCATTCCCCCCCAAAGGAATAGTTTATTCATTCTACAATGAACCCAAGCGAAATCATAAACAATTACATCAACAAATAAGGGATAAAACATTAAACACACTGTTCACCTAAAGACAGAGAAAGCATGTTTTTTTTACATTTCGCATTAAAAACCAACAAATAACATCGGATTTAAAGTAAAATCCAGCATTTGAATTTTTCCTTATGACGAGGCATGCAAAAAATCGAATTTCAGATAAAACCTGGAAAACCCTATCCACACGGATCAAAAGCCTATGAAGATGGCGTCAACTTTTCCATCTTCAGCCGCCATGCTGAAGAAGTCGAATTATTACTTTATCAGAACGAAGACAGTCCTGAGCCCTTCCAAATTATTCCATTGGAAATTGACAAACATCGGACTTTTTTCTCCTGGCATGTTTTTGTCAAACATTTACGTCCGGGAACCTGGTATACCTGGCGTCTGAATGGACCGTCCGATACCCAACGCACCGGCTTGCGTTTCGACAAACAAAAACAATTATTAGACCCTTGGGCAAAAGCGGTCAGTGATAAAATCTGGAATCGCGAAGTCGCTTGCAAACCCGGCGATAACGGCCACTGCTCAATGCGCAGCGTGGTCATTGATGAAGAATATGATTGGCAAGGCGATACGCCGCTGGCGATACGCAGTGAAAAAGCGATTATTTACGAACTACATGTCAAAGGCTTCACCCGTCATCCTTCATCACAAGTCAGTCATCCCGGCGCCTTCGCTGGTTTGATTGAAAAAATACCCTATTTAAAAGAACTGGGCATCACCCATGTGGAGTTGTTGCCGGTGATGGCTTTTGACGAGCAAGATGCGCCGGATCACACCCGCCAATTAGGTCTATCCAACTATTGGGGCTATAGCACACATAGTTTTTTCAGCCCCCACCCCAGCTATTGCGTGACGCCTGAGCAGGGAACCCACCAACAAGAATTTCGTGATCTGGTCAAGGCGCTGCATAAAGCCGGCATCGGCGTGATTATGGATGTGGTGTTCAACCATACTTCGGAAGCCGGCCCGGACGGCCCGGTTATCAATTTTAAAGGTATGGACGGCAACAGCTTTTATTTAACCGATAAATTTGATAAAAGCATTTTTCACGATTACACCGGTTGCGGCAACACCGTCAATTCTAACCACCCTTTAGTTTCACGTTTTATTATCGGTTGCCTGGAATATTGGGTCAGGGAAATGCATGTGGATGGTTTCCGCTTTGACCTGGCCAGCGCCCTTTCCAGAGGAGAAGACGGCTCGGTGCTGCAAGATCCGCCGATTATCTGGGGAATAGAACTCTCTGAACAATTAGCGAAAACCAAATTAATCGCTGAGGCCTGGGACGCGGCCGGGCTTTATCAAGTCGGCAACTTTCCAGGTTACCGCTGGGCTGAATGGAACGGCATTTATCGCGATACCATTCGTCGCTTTGTTCGCGGCGACCGCGGCCTGGTTAAAGATGTCGCCACCCGTATTTGCGGCAGCAGTGATTTATATGAATATCAACACAGACTGCCGATCAGCGGCATTAACTTCGTTACCTGTCATGACGGTTTTACCCTCAACGACTTGTTCAGTTATAACGAAAAGCATAACGAAGCGAACGGCGAAAACAGCCGCGATGGCTGCAATAATAATCTAAGCAGCAACTGCGGCGTGGAAGGCCCTAGCAACGATCTGGTTATCCAGGCGTTCCGCCGACAACAAGTAAAAAATACTTTCGCGATTTTATTGATCAGCCAAGGCGTACCCATGTTATTGGCTGGCGATGAGTTTCTCAACACCCAGAACGGTAATAACAATTGTTATTGCCAAGATAACGAATTATCCTGGCTGGACTGGGGTTTATTAGAGAAAAACGCCGATATGTTCAACTTCGTAAAGGGTATGATCCAATTACGAAAAAGGCACCCCGCGCTGATGAGACGGCATTTCCTGAAAGGCCAAACAGAAACCGACCGGGATATCAACGATATAACCTGGCATGACGCCGATCCGGATCACTCTCCCCAATGGGATAGTCATGATGCGCAGTTTTTAGCGTTTAGCATGGCCGCGCAAGATAACAAAGAAAGCGATATTTACATCGCCTTTAATATGTCCGCCCATAAAATAAAAATTAAGCCGCCTGTGATCGAAAACAAAAACTGGCGACTTTCCGTGGACACTTCTCTGCAAAGCGGTCAAGAACTGATTCCGCCAAAACAACAAAAACCGCTGGCTAAAAAACACTATTCCATGAACCCGCATTCGGTATTGATTTTGGAGAATATCGATAGCAATCTTGAAAACAAAAAATAAGCAAGCTCCCTAAGGAACGTGAATGAAACTAGTTCGGCAACTGGCGCAGTATTTCTGTTCATTTTCAAGGCGCAGAAACAGGCGCATAGATGGCTATGTAACTGTTTCTGCAACGCCGAAGATGGACAGAAAGACAAGTCAGCTGTCGAAGTAATTTCGTGAACGTTCCTAAACTACCCGGAACAGCATTCAGCTTTTGCCTCCATTATGCAAAAGCCTATTTCCGGGCGCTGTTATTAATGCTGATATTTGAGGCGGGACAGGCAGGCTGTTCAATTTTACTCCCCTACGCCATTAAGCAAATCATGGATGGCGTAGCGGCAGCTCAAGCCTCCCAACAAGCGATATGGCCGCAACTAGAACCGGCGCTTTGGCTATTCGGCTGGTTAAACCTGGGCATCGTCCTGTTTTCACGCGCCAGCGGCGCAATTTTAGTGATGCTCGGCCCTGCGATGCGACGAAAAGTACGCCGGGAACTGTTCGCCTATCTGCAACACCATTCCCAACGTTATTTCCTCACCCATTTCGCAGGCTCTTTAGCCAACCGGATCAGCGAAACATCAATGAGCGTCTCCCATGCTTTATGGTCACTGATGTTTGATTTTTGGCCGCTGATCATTTCCTTCTCGGTTTCGCTGATTTTATTATTCAACGTTCATACCGACCTGGCGATGACTTTAGCGATTTGGACCGGCATCTATGTGTTGATTTCATTTTTATTAGCTCTACGCTGCCGTATTTACGCCAAAAAATACGCCGCCGCCCGCAGCTTGGTTAGCGGCAAGGTTGTAGATTCGGTCACTAACATCATGAACGCAAAATTGTTCGCGCGACGGGAATATGAACGCGCTTATCTGGACGATTTTCTGGATTTGGAAGTCAATAGCGCTCGTAAAACCTATTGGTATATGGAAAGAATCCGTTGGTTTCAATTCATAGCCGCGATGTTGTTGATGTTCGGCGTAGTCGGTCACGCCTTGTTGATCTGGAGCGAAAACTGCATGACTACAGGCGAATTCGCAATGGCCGCCAGCATATCCTTGCTGTTGATTGAACAAGCCCGTAGTTTAACCCGCCGCTTTCTGGAGCTGTTCGAGTATGTCGGCAATGTTAATGACGGGGTAGCGCGCATTATTAAACCCCACGAAATTCCGGACTCATTGAATGCGCCGGGGTTGCAGATAGAAAAAGCGAAAATACAATTTGATAAAGTCAGCTTTGCCTACAATCAGGGCAAACCGGTTTTCAAACAGTTAAATTTGAACATTAATAGTGGGGACAAGATCGGCCTGGTCGGTTTCTCCGGTAGCGGGAAAAGCACTTTGTTAAACCTGATGCTGCGCTTGTTCGAACCTCAGTCCGGGCGCATTTTGATCGACGACCAAAATATTAATCTGGTGAATCAGGAAAGCCTGCGCGACAGTATCGCCATGATCCCTCAAGATCCGATGCTGTTTCATCGCAGTTTAATGGAAAATATCCGTTATGGCCGCCTGGAAGCCAGCGATGAAGAAGTCATTGCAGCAGCGCAAAAAGCCCACGCCCATGAATTTATTTTAGAAACCGAAGATGGCTATGAATCGCTGGTCGGCGAACGCGGGGTAAAATTAAGCGGCGGCCAACGCCAGCGCATTGCCCTAGCCCGGGCGATATTAAAAAATGCGCCTATCTTATTATTGGATGAAGCCACCAGCTCCCTGGATTCGGTCACCGAAAAACACATACAAGACAGTTTGGCGCAGCTGATGGAAAACAAAACCGTCTTAGTGATTGCTCACCGCTTATCAACTCTCTCCCGAATGGATCGTATTTTGGTGTTCCATCAAGGGGAGATTATCGAACAAGGCAATCATCAACAATTACTTGAATCAGGCGGTCATTATGCGCAAATGTGGCGGATGCAAGCTGGCGGTTTCCTGCAAGATACGGCAGATGTAGTCGAGAAATGGACAGACTAAAGTCTGTCCCACCATTCAAAAAAAAACCGAACGGGCGTAGGTCGGACTTCAGTCCGACCCAAAAATGCATCACCCTACCCACAAGCGCGCATTCGCGAACATACGCATCCAAGCGCCATGCTCCGGCCATTCCTTAGGATGCCATGAATTTTGCAAGGTTCTAAAACAACGCTCCGGATGCGGCATCATAATGGTGAAGCGTCCATCCGTGGTCGTCAAACCGGTAATACCCTTTGGAGAGCCATTCGGGTTGGCTGGGAACTGCTCGGTCTCCGCGCCGTAATTATCAACATAAGACAATGATACCGCCGCTTTTTTCACATCCTCTGAAAACTCTGCGCGACCTTCGCCATGCGCTACTACGACCGGCATCATCGAGCCTTCCATACCTTTAAACAGAATCGAAGCCGATTTTTGCACTTTCACCATCGCCACCCGCGCCTCGAACTGCTCGGACAAATTACGTTTGAACTCCGGCCAATGCTCCGCCCCCGGAATAATGTCTTTCACAGCCGACATCATCTGACAACCGTTACACACGCCTAAACCAAAGGTATCCTTGCGCTTGAAGAAGCTTTCAAAAGCGGCGCGAGCAACAGGGTTATGTAGAATGGATTTAGCCCAACCGCCGCCAGCGCCCAACACATCGCCATAAGAAAATCCCCCACAAGCGACCAGCCCGGTAAAATCATCCAATGAAACTTTTTCCGAAATAATATCCGTCATATGCACATCAATGGCTTGAAACCCGGCGCGATCAAAAGCCGCCGCCATTTCCACATGACCGTTAACGCCCTGCTCTCTCAATATGGCGACTTT
>SPJM01000247.1 GCA_006844585.1 Methylococcaceae bacterium
CCATCCAGCTGCCGCCATGGATCATAAAAAAAGGCGTTTTTGCACCTTGCTCACGTATCGGTATTGCGCTAGTGCCGGGAATAAAACCGAACTTCTGCTCTATCTTCCGCCTCAACTCGGCAATTGTCGGATATTGAAACAACGTCAACAAAGGCAACTTGGTTCCCATTAAGGCATTAATTTGATCAATGAATACCAACCCCCGAAATGAATCGCCGCCTGCATGAAAAAAACTTTCATTGACATCGACAATTTCCAAGCCAAGAATTTCCCGCCATAAATTGATCAGCGTATCCAACAAAGGGTCATCTTCAACCTCGACGGTGCGATTAATCCGCCTGTCCGATTCTGGCGCACTCTCCGATGACTTAGGGCAAAGAAAGGGTAAAGCATCCTGCTTCAGTTCATTCAATCTCAATTCAGGAGAGAGAATAAAATGATTTATTAACTGCCGCAAACGCGCCAAAATTTGTTTCGCTTGCCACAAGTCTATTAAAGCATTATCAAACTGAAGCTGAATTTCAATTTCATCCCCCGGCATC
>SPJM01000248.1 GCA_006844585.1 Methylococcaceae bacterium
TGTCGGTTTTTTTTACATGTAGTGGAAATTGTGTTTTTTGGTATTTTATAATGTATTGTTTTTTATAAAAAAATTATATTTGGCATGAGGTGTGCATTTATTTGTGAGATTGAAGTGGATTAAGGCCATTGTAGTTTTTTACAATTAAAGAACCTACTGTTGGTAGATGGCTTTTAGATTAAAATTATTTGGGAGTAGATAATGAAAAACAAACTGTTATTAGTGAGCAGTCTTTCTATAGGCTTGGGGTTTTCTAGCATCCTCAGCGCTATAGAGTTTGACATAGATGGCGTGGGTGGTTCTGATGGCGATTTGGTAGCATTTGACTGGGCGCCGGGAAATTTTTTGGCTGTGGATTCTGTGCCGGTTAGTGGTTTGCCATTTACTGGTTATTATCAAGCCGAGTTGACTACTTTAAATTTTGACGGTTTTAATGTGGATGTCATTGAGGGCGCAGGAGGGCCGTATGAAATTACAGCTTGGGTTAAGTTAAATGAAGTTGTTTTAAGTGGTATTAATTTAGATGCTGACCCTTTTCTTGAATTAGTCAACTTTTCGCATATAGGCGGAACTTTTGAAATTTATTATGATGACTTTTCAGGTGGGACTGTTGATGCTAATGAATTTACCGGAAATTCCGGGCTTGGTTATCGTGATGGCAAGATGATTTTAACAGGTAATATACGCCCTGAGCAGTTTGGGGCGCTTTTTACAGCTGACGAAGGTGCACCTGTTGCACTGGATCAATTTCCGCCTAATAACTTGCCCGATATTTTTACTGTAGATGGGTTTGGCTCTACGGAAATGGAAATAGTTTCGAAAGCCGGGGACTATGATACTGATTTTTTTCTTCCAAATAATCCAAACGCAACCATTTTTCAAGACTTTAACGCAACATTGGAAACGCCGTTTAATAGTGTTAATCCATCAACATCGATAGAGAGCGATGGTGGTCCAATTGCTCCGAATTATGGACCGGCTTTTACTGTTCCGGGGTTTGTTGACCCAATTGTTGTAAACGGTGCGTTTGACCCTGCCGTCACCTCTCCAGGCACACAAGATTTTCATTTTGAAACTGATGGAAATGCGAGTATTTCTGTTCCTGAACCAACGAATTTTGCTTTGATGGGTTTGGGTTTGATGTTATTAGGCTTGAAAGGTAGACGTAAAGCTTAATTTAAACCATTAAGCGAGAATGAAATTTAAGGGAGTAGCTCCTAGAGTTGCTCCCTTTTTTTGTGCATAAAATGGGTAAAATTGGTATTCATTCTTATAATAGAGTTAATTTTGAATTATAGTTAAGATAAGTTTAAATATTTTTTTAAATCAATTCTAAGATTGGTGATGAAATGGCAATAAAAAAGCACGAATTAGCAAATCAACCCTGGGATGCAGTGGTTATTGGCACCGGCATGGGCGGCGCTGCCTGCGGTTATGAATTAGCCAAAGCCGGGAAAAAAGTGCTTTTTCTGGAAAAAGGCAAGTCACATTTATCAGGTTCAGATAGTTTGACAGGGAGTTATGCTGAAGAGTATTGGGGGATTTTTGAAAAGGATGAGCAACAAAAAAGTAATATACTCAAGAAAGCCGGTCGTTGGTTTACCCCGATAGTCGATACTACCGAACAAAAAATCAGTAGTCGCTTTTTCCCTTTTGCCGGCGTAGGGTCCGGCGGGTCAAGTACTTTGTACGGGATGGTCATGCAGCGCTTTTCGCCGGATGATTTTACGCCATCAGTGAATTATAAAAATGCTGAGGGCGCTTGTTTGCCGGAACAATGGCCTATTCAATATTCAGATTTACGTCAATACTATAAAAAGGTAGAGGCGCTGTTTGAAGCGCGTGGAGAGCTGGACCCATTAAGAAAGGACTATCTTGATCCGATTGCAGCAAGAGCGCCTATTGCAGAAGATGATTTTTCCGGTGAGTTATATCAACATTTTCAACAGCAAGGTTTGAATCCCTATCAACCGCCGATTGCCTGCGATTTCGTGGAGGGCTGTTTAAATTGTCAGGGTTTTATTTGCCCGAAAAACTGTAAAAATGACAGCGCCAAAATATTTTTGCAGCCTGCGCTGGCAGAATTCAGTGCTGAGCTGTTAGATGAATGCCAAGTATTAAAGTTGGAAGCTGAAAAAGATAGGGTCACTTCGATTGTTTGTCAGTGGCGAGATCAAGAAATTGTTATAAACGGTGATTTGATTATTTTGGCGGCCGGTGCTTTGGAAACGCCTAATATTTTAGCGCATTCAACATCCACGGATTGGCCTCAAGGATTGGCAAATCAATCCGGTATGGTTGGGAAAAATTTAATGCGTAATCTTTATGATTTGTATTTTGTTTTTGCTAAACGAAAAGTGGGTCATGATGGGCCTAAAGAACTTTATTTAACGGATTTTTATACCCCGGAAGCCGGTAAATTAGGCATCATTCAGTCGTTTGGATTTTTGTCGCCAAAATCAACGATTGAGGGAATGGAAAATGATATTCAATACAGCAGCGTTTCATTTTTGCTGCCTATTTTCAAAGTTTTTAAACCGCTGACTCTGCTTTTCATCAAACTTATGTTTTCCAGAATGTTTATTTTGGTGACCACTTCCGAAGACATGCCCTATGAAGACAATCAGATTTTTCCATCTGAACAGCCGGGCGGCTCAATCGCATTCCGATATAAAGCGCGGAAATTCGATTTGGATAGAATTTCTCGCTTGAGAAATCACATGAAAACAATTCTAAAGCCCTATCGCGCTTTTTTGATGAAGCAAGCTGATCAAAATAAAAACTTTATTGCGTTGGCCTGTGGCACCTGTCGCTTTGGCGACGATCCGAAAACCAGTGTTTGTGATGCCGATAATAAAGCTCATGGCCTTGAAAATCTGTATATTGTTGATGCCTCATTTTTTCCCAGTAATCCCGGTCTTAATTCCGGTTTAACGGTTGCGGCCAATGCTTTACGCGTTGCGGATAAAATTCTGGGTAGGTCGTAAATATACTTCGCGCGACCACGGTTGCGGTTTTCTAGCGGCTGTTTTTGACCGATAGCGGCGTTGCTGAAACAGTTACATAGCCAGCTATGCGCCTGTTTCAGCGCCTTGCTCTCGGTCAAAAAAAACTCGCTATAAAATCCGCAACCGTAACCGCGCGAAGTATATTGTCCTTTCAATGTTCATATTGATATGATGATTGAATTTTCAGTCATTCGTTGGATAAGTGCAAAAACAATTCAAAATTCAAAGTCGTTATCAACCGGCGGGCGATCAACCTCAAGCGATTAAAGAGCTGGTTGAAGGGTTGGGCGACGGCGAAGTCCATCAAACCTTATTAGGGGTTACCGGTTCAGGTAAAACTTTTACCATGGCTAATGTTATTGAGCAAAGCGGTCGGCCTGCAATGATTTTAGCCCCTAATAAAACGTTGGCTGCGCAATTGTATGGCGAAATGAAAGAGTTCTTCCCTGAAAACAGCGTGGAATATTTTGTTTCGTACTACGATTATTATCAGCCTGAAGCCTATGTTCCCGCTTCCGATACCTTTATTGATAAAGACGCTTCGCTCAATGAACATATAGAACAAATGCGCTTATCCGCGACTAAGGCATTGATTGAACGTGAAGACACCATTGTCGTTGCGACTGTTTCTGCTATTTACGGCTTGGGCGAGCCGGAATCTTATTTTCAAATGGTGTTGCACTTGGTGCGCGGCGACCTGATTAAGCAGCGGGATATTCTCAGGCGCTTGGCGGAAATGCAATATACCCGCAATGATATTGAATTACGCCGTGCTACTTATCGAGTGAGGGGCGATGTAATCGATGTTTTTCCTGCGGAGTCGGAAGATCAAGCTATTCGTATCGAATTATTTGATGATGAAGTTGAAAGGTTATCGATGTTCGATCCGTTAACGGGCGAAGTGACGCAGCGCTTGGCGCGTTATACCATTTATCCTAAAAATCATTATGTTACCCCTAGAGAGCAATTATTAAATGCGGTTGAAGCGATTAAGGTTGAGTTAGCCGAACGCTTAGAACATTTGCGTAATGATCATAAGCTGGTTGAGGCGCAACGTTTAGAACAACGCACTTTATTTGATATTGAAATGATACTGGAAGTGGGCTATTGCTCTGGCATAGAGAATTATTCGCGTTATTTATCAGGGCGTGGTCAAGGCGAGTCGCCGCCTACGATGTTTGATTATTTACCGGATAATGCTTTGGTGATTATTGATGAAAGCCATGTCACTGTCCCACAGGTCGGCGCCATGTATAAGGGAGATCGGTCACGGAAAGAAACATTAGTGGAATATGGGTTTAGATTGCCTTCAGCGTTAGATAACAGGCCGCTGACTTTTGAGGAGTTTGAACAAAAATCGTCGCAAAGAATTTATGTATCCGCCACTCCCGGACCCTATGAGAAAGAGCATTCCGGGGTATTTGTCGAGCAAGTTGTGCGACCTACCGGATTGTTAGATCCTATAGTGGAAGTCCGCCCGGCGGCGACTCAAGTTGATGATTTATTATCTGAGATTAATCTGAGAGTGGTTAATAATGAACGAGTTTTAGTGACGACCTTAACCAAGCGAATGTCAGAGGATTTAACCGACTATTTAATGGAGCATAATGTACGGGTGCGTTATTTGCACTCGGATATTGATACGGTGGAAAGAGTGGAAATTATTCGCGACTTAAGGTTAGGGCAATTTGATGTATTGGTCGGTATTAATCTGCTGCGTGAGGGGCTGGATATTCCCGAAGTGTCGTTAGTCGCCATTTTAGATGCGGATAAAGAGGGCTTTTTACGTTCTGTTGTCTCTTTAGTTCAAACCATCGGGCGGGCGGCGCGAAATGCTAACGGCAAAGCTATTTTATACGGCGATAAAGTCACCCGCTCTATGGCTCAGGCAATTGATGAAACGGAAAGGCGACGCGAAAAGCAGACTGAATTTAATTCGGCCAATAAAATACAGCCGAAAACCATATACAAGTCGGTAACGGATATATTGGAAGTGGCTATTCCGGGCGCTGGCGCCAATATCAATTCAGCCAAACAACAAGTGGCTGAGCCTAAAGCTGACTATAAAGCGTTGTCGCCTAAGCAGTTGGCCAAAAAAATTAAACAATTAGAAGATCAAATGTATGTGCATGCCAAAAATCTGGAATTTGAAGATGCTGCGCGGATAAGAGACGAATTAAAACAATTACAACAAAACGTTATGCAATAATAAGTTAAAGAGAAATTATTAAATTATATAAGTAAATTGGTGTACTATTACGTTTGTACGGCATAATATGCTGGGATAATAATAGAGAAATTACTTTAAAAATAAATATACAAAAGGTATGGCAATGAGTTTATTTAAACAGATATTTAATGCGATAGGATTCCAAGCTCCGGATGCGAATGGATATTATGATCCATCTGTTTATAAGGAAGAATCCTCTCAACAGAATAATGATTCTCAACTGTCAGGTGTAGAACGCTATTTACAGAAAAAAAACAAAGCAAATCAAGGGGCTGAATTGACTGGCGTTGCAAAGTACCTGGCGAAAAAACAAGAGGAGCAAGAAGAAAGCAGATTGGCTGCTGATATAAAGTTAACCGGCGTCGAGAAATATTTGCAGAAAAAGCAACAACAAGCGCCGAAAGCCGTCGATGTTAAAGAAGAGAAAGCGCCGACTAAACCGTTAACCGGCGTTGAAAAATATTTGGCGAGTAGTCAAAAAAAACCGGCGCCTCCGGTGGTCAAGAAAGCGACTGGCGTTGATAAATATTTGGCAAAAAAGCCGAAGGCGGAAGCGAAACCGGTTAAAAAAACGCAAGAAGTTGAAGAAAAGCCTAAAGAAATTGAACCTGAGCCTGTTCCGGTTGTTGAATCTGCAGTCGAGGTTGTTGAAGAAACGAAAGTAGAAGAAGTGGTGGAGACGGTTGAGCAACAGGCGTCGGAAATCAACGAAGAGCCGCAAGAAGCAAGTTCAGATCAGGGATTAATTAATTTAGCAATTCATGCTGAGCAATGTCAGGCCGTTACTCAGAAAGGTACGCAATGTCGGCGTAAATCCAATCTGGAAATTAGAGATCAAGTTGTCGATAATAAAAAGTATAAATTTGCTGTTTGCAGTCAGCATAACAACGATGACTTTACGCCATTAGCCGAGTTCTTGCAGTAATCTTTTAAAAAGGCATTGTTGTTTGCTTGAATGGAAGCAGGCAAACAACAGCCGATAGAAAACTGCAATCGGTCGAGTGAAGTATGACTGTAGCTTATTTCTATCATGTGATCGGCGCAACTAGCGCCTCACCAGATAAATAATTGATAAATCGGGGCGTAGGCTTTAGCCTGCATAACTGGCTATTCATGCAGGCTAAAGCTTAAGCGCCAAGTTTTTATATTATTAATTATTTAGAGAGTGAGTGCTAGATGGCTTTCTCAGTGGACAGTTGTTTCAAATCTTTTTGAATTCTAATTTATTCAACAAACTGCATATGTCTGTCTAATCCCTTAGATGTTACTTATGCCATCATCAAACTTTCAATTTCCATTCAGGCATACACGCTTGAATATTATGTTCTGTACCTTACACCCGCCTATAAAAAAGCTGAGTAGCGAAGCGACAAAAAAACAATAAAAAGAACTATTCCGCAGTAAATACTTAAATTAGCTTGTACAATAAAAAATAATAGTTGACGCGGCTTTGGATTGATAGTGGGTAAAAGGAGATATGCTTCAAATATATAATGAGCATTTTTGATGTTATGCTTGACTCTGTTGATAACTGAACTAATCTTGTAATATGATAGAACTCAGTTTTTAATTATTTTCGCCAGTTGATGCTTAACTAGTTGAGTGAAAAGGAAATTATTACTTTGTTTGTTAGGCGTGTTAAAGCTTCGGATCGGATTCTGTGCTTTTTCTCAGAAGTTTAGGGCTTCTAAGACGCATTAGCAGCTTATTGAATAGCAGAGACTTAATAAAGTATAAATAAAAAACGTGTTCAAATATAGAAATTATTAAATTTAGTTTAGAAACTTCAACCGTAATAGACAAAGAGAAGAATTTATCATAACGGTGATTAAAAACCACTGATTACTGATAACGAAATTGAATATTCGTATTTTCATGGGAAATCGTCACAATGTTTAAAAGAGCATCGCTGTTGTTATCAACTATCATTCTCGGTAGCAGTCAAAATATTTATGCCGTATCAAACACTGTTGCTCCACAAGCAAATAATGATGTTGGGACGGTTGTTGTCGGTTTAACGCCTAATGTATCCGGTAATGTTGTTGCTAATGATTTGTATGGGACTTTAGTCACTTTAAATGGTTCTTCGGTTGGCTCCTTTGGAATTTTAACTTTGCAGTCCTCTGGAACGTTTACCTATAGCTTGCTTAATAATTCCAGTACTTTGAATTTAGGGCCAGGTGAAGTGGTTACTGAAACTTTCACTTACCAATTGTCGAACAACTTCGGTCAAAGTGATAACGCTAGCATTATTATAGAAATCCAAGGTAATCCTTTAGTGCCTATTGCGGTTGATGATAATGTTTCGGTGATGGTGAATAGTTCACCTAGCGTTACCGGAAATGTGATGAATAACGATAGTAATGGTGTAAGTGTTTTTTTAAATTCAGCACAAACCAGCGCCTTCGGCGCCTTACTGTTTAATTTAGATGGAAGCTTTACTTATACCCTAGATGAAGACTCCGAAGCGGTCACTTCGCTTCAAACAGGTCAGATAGCCACAGACTCATTTACTTATACTTATTCAAATGATACCGGTCAAAGCACAACGGCGACAATCAATATTCAAATTATCGGCAATACAGCCACTGTTGAAGCAGAGAATGATTTCGCAACGATAATTTTTAACAATACTGCAGCCTCTGTTACCGGTAATGTGGCTGATAATGATGAAAATACAACCAATAATGAATCAGTAAAGTTGACCAGTACGCCGGTATCAGAGAAAGGGACTTTGACATTAAACTTGGATGGCGCTTATACCTATACTGTCAATCCTGAATCAACGACATTAATCAGTCTTGGCACGGGCGAAATTGTCACCGATGTTTTTCAATATACCTATATTGGATTGACTGGGGAAGGCGCGTCTGCAGCTTTGACTATCGATATCGTCGGTAATCCGAAAAGCTTAGTAGCTCTGAATGATAATGTTTCAGTGATGGTGAATAATATTCCTTCGGCTTCCGGTAATGTCATGGGAAATGATCGAAACGGTAGCCAGGTTTTCCTCAATTCAGCTCCAGTGAGTGAATTCGGTTCTTTATTGTTTAATGTTGACGGCAGTTTTACCTATACCTTAGATGATGACGCTGAAGCCATTTTAGCTTTAAAAACAGGCGAAACGCTTACTGATACCTTTACTTATACATATTCCAGCGATACCGGGCAAAGCACTACAGCGGATATTGTCGTGCAGATTATCGGAAATTCAGTAACTGTGGATGCTGAAGATGATTTTGCCACGATTATTTTAAATACCATAACATCGGTAAACGGTAATGTAACGCTTAATGACGATAATATCAGTAATAACCCTAATATTAAATTAGTCAGTTCTCCTGTTAGTGATAAAGGGACTTTAATTTTAAATTCAGACGGGACTTTTAATTATACGGTTAATCAAGAATCTAGTGTGCTGGTTGGGCTTGGAACCGGTCAAATTATTACTGATGTATTCAGTTATACTTATTTAGACGCTTCCGGAGATGGCGCAACAGCCGCTATAAATATTGAAATAGTGGGCAATCCACAAGGGGTGGCTGCGTTTGATGACACAATAATGGTGATTCCTAATGATATTATCGGGGTGTCGGGAAATGTGATGGATAATGACCGAAATGGTTTGCGTGTAGAACTGAATGGTTCTCCTGTCGGCGATTACGGATATGTATCATTGCAAGATGACGGTCAATTTGAGTATAACTTATATGAAAATTCGCCGAGTGTTATCAATCTAACAACCGGTCAAGTCGTTTCTGATAGCTTTGAATATACTTTGTTTGGTTCAGAAGGACAAACGGTTACGGCAAATATTAGAGCTCAAGTGATAGGTAATGTAGTCGATTCCGGCGGCAATACTATTTTTGAACAACCTGAAGATATTCCTTTTGACAATGTCGATGTAGAGTTCAATGATCGTGGCGCTCAGGCCACTCCTTTAAATTCCGGTCGCAATATTAAAGGGCATTTGCATGATTCCGGGGATAAGGATTGGTATAAATTGACCAGTGCCGGAAATGAAATTATTACTTTGGAAGTTTGTCCGCAAGGCAGCAACTGTTTCGGTAAGAAGAGTTGGGTGCTGTATGTGTTTGATAGTAATTTGTTAACGCAAGAAATAGAAGAAAGAGAAGTTGCTTTCTCACAATGGCTAAGTCAGACGGGATCGGTTTTTGATGAATCGGGCGCAGCATTAATGGAGCCTATATTTGGATTTTCAAATCATATGTATTTAGCTTACCGTAGCGGTTTGTTTCAAGAAGCTTTAATCGGTGTGGTTGACCCTTGTTTTGATACTTCCAATACGGTTGATATTGGTGTCGGTTCGGGTTCAAGAGATTATTTTATTGCTATTTCCTCACCGTTACTGGGCGATGGTAATTCCGGAACGGATGATGGTTGCGGAGCTGGTTCCATTATGTTGGAACGGACAAGAGGTTCAATTTTCGGATCGGATGCCGCAGGCGAACCTAAAACATATACCATTACCGAGCAGTTTATTACGGTACACCCTAATAGTGATGATCAATACACGATTACAGTAACTGGAACAGGTTTAAACCCATTGTTAACCGAAGAGGCAAAAAGTAAATCATCTACATTTGACGCCAAGACAGGCGATCTCATTATTCCTAAAATCAGGATTTTTGACGGCTTGTTTCAAACTAAGTTAACGTTAAACAACCAATTGGCAAAAAGCGCTGATTCCGGGAACATCAAATTTTATTTAGCTTCTTTAAGTGAAATGTCGCTTGAAGAATTAGCGGACTCTTTTCAGGCAACTTTCAACCCTGAAAATTCTCAAGTGATGATTCCTCGGGTAACGGATACCAATTCAGGCAATGCCTATTCAGTCATTATGCAATATCATTCGGGTGTCGAAGCAGAACAAGCTTGGTTAGAAGTGGTGCATATAGAATTAATTCAATAGGTGAGTTAGATCTTTTTAATCCCTATAAATTTATTTTGATCAGACAACTCCATTTCAAACACCCCCCGAACGCCTTGGTGGTCAAGAAATGGTTGTACTTTAATAGCGGGGAATTCAATGATGCGGCCATCTTCACTGCGTGTGCGAATTACTGTGCCTTTGCCTTGGTAAACGCTTAGATATTGATCATAACTAATATTAAGCTGAAAACGTAGGAAATAGTTCATGGCCTAAAGGATTGAAGAAGAGCTGGTCTAGCTTTTATTTAAGGAACGTGAATTTTATAACATCCGAAACTGACTTGTATTAAAGCATAAGGATCGCTAAAGCTTTTCTAATCTTTCTGTCCATCTTCTGCGTTGCCTACATGGATGTAGGTAAGGGGCGTGAGCAGGAGCGGAAGCTTTGCGGAAACAGTTACGAAGCACATGGATGTGCAAGTGTCGCTTGAAGCAGGATGCTGGTTGCGACCATAGCTTGCTATGCGCCTGTTTCCGCGCCTTGAATATGAACAGAAATCCTGCGCCAGTTGCGGATGTTATTTTATCCTCGTTCCTAAGCGATGTAGGTGCGGATTTATTCGCACCTACAATTATCGCTTTATTTGTTAAATTAACGCCTGTTTTGCAAAGCCGCGATTCTCTCTTCCAATGGCGGATGACTCATGAATAATTTTTGCACGCGGCCGCCATTGATGCCGAAGGCGGCTAATTGACCGGGAAGTTCCTGCGGTTCATGCGCTCTTTGCAGGGCGCGTAACGCGCCGACCATTTTTTCGCGTCCCGCCAGGTTTGCGCCCCCTGCATCCGCGCGATATTCGCGGTAACGGGAAAACCACATAACCAGCATCGTGGCCAGAAAAGACAAGATCACTTGCATGATTAACTGTGTGACAAAATATCCCATGCCGTGACCTTCTTCATTTTTGAATACCACGCGGTCTACCACATGACCAATCACCGAAGCAAAGAAGTAGACAAAGGTGTTCACGACGCCTTGCATTAAGCTCATCGTGATCATATCACCGTTGGCGACATGGCTGATTTCATGGCCGATGACCGCTTCCACTTCATCCGCGTTCATGTTTTGCATTAAACCTGTGCTGACCGCCACCAATGCATTATTTCGGCTCATTCCGGTTGCAAAGGCATTAGGGTCGGGTGTTTGAAATATACCCACCTCCGGCATTCCGATACCGGCTTGTTTAGCTTGTCTGGCGACAATATCATAAATCCATTGCTCAGTTTGGTTTTGAGGACGTTCGATAATATGGACGCCCATCGCCTGCTTCGCCGACCATTTAGACATGGCCAATGAGATGAATGAGCCGGTCATGCCGATCACTGCAGACATCATTAACAGTGCGCCCAGATTGAGGTCAACGCCGTTAGCGTCTAAGGCGCCTCCTATATTGAATACACTGAAAATAATACTAATCACCACTAAAATAGCCGCGTTAGTCGCTAAAAATAATAGAATTCTCAACATTGTTATAACCTTTTTATAGTCCTGATGATTAAAATATGGGGGAGCGAATATTATATTCAATATCTCAGAGTGATATGATGAACAAAAGTTTATTTGTATAAGGAGGACGACATGAAAATAGCGCGTTTAACAGCATTCTTTGTTTTTATCTGGATGGGGGCGGCGGTGGCCGAACCTGTCAATCAGGTTCTGCAGGCATTAAAATTACCTGCCGGGTTTAAGATTTCGATTTTTGCAGATAATGTGCCTAATGCCAGAACCTTGGCTTTAGGGGATGACGGCGTTATTTATGTCGGCACCCGCAGGCAAGGGGATGTTTATGCGGTAAAGGACATTAACGGCGACGGGGTAGCCGATAAAAAATACAGGATCGCAACGGATTTATATATGCCCAACGGCGTTGCTTTTAAGAATGGAAACCTATATGTCGCGGAAACACACCGCATTTTACGCTTTGATAACATCGCTGCTCATTTTGAAGGAAAACCTAAACCGCAAGTTATCTTTGACCAACTGCCCGCTGACCAGCATCACGGCTGGAAATATTTGCGTTTTGGTCCGGACGGCAAACTCTATACCGCCATTGGCGCGCCATGTAATATATGTGAGCCGAAAAAACCGATTTATACCTCACTCATTCGCTTAAATCCCGACGGCAGCGGATTTGAAAAATTAGCAAGCGGAATTCGCAATAGCGTAGGTTTTGATTGGCAGCCGGAAACCTATGCCTTATTTTTTACTGATAACGGACGCGATTATCTGGGCGATGATGCGCCGCCGGATGAATTAAATCACTGGAACAGCAAAGGGCAGCATTTTGGCTATCCCTATTGTCATGGCGGCGATATTGCGGATCCGGAATTTGGCGCAAAACGATCATGCAAAGAATTCAGAGCGCCGCTATGGAAGTTCAAAGCGCATATGGCGCCTTTGGGTTTACGTTTTTATACGGGAAATCAATTTCCAGCCGAATATAAAAACCAGTTATTTGTTGCCCAACACGGTTCCTGGAACCGTAGCAAACCGCATGGTTAC
This sequence comes from Methylococcaceae bacterium, assembly GCA_006844585.1. Taxonomy (GTDB): domain Bacteria; phylum Pseudomonadota; class Gammaproteobacteria; order Methylococcales; family Methylomonadaceae; genus Methylomarinum. Next base: position 12,695 of record SPJM01000248.1, read on the forward strand.
CGTATCGCTCTGGTGAAATTTGCTGACGACAAACCGGTACAGGAAGAAGTCTTTATTGAAGGCTGGTTAACCGAAGATGAGCGCGTTTTAGGCAGACCGACCGACATCTTGCAAATGCCGGATGGCAGTTTGTTGATTACTGATGATGTTTTAGGATTAATTTACAAGGTCGAATATCAAAATGAGTAAACAGTTTGAAATTCTTGAGAAGGAAACCGTTTACCAGGGTTTTTTCCGGTTGGAAAATTACCATCTAAAGCATACCTTGTTTAAAGGCGGGTGGAGTCCAACTATCCAGCGCGAATTATTTCGCCGCGGAGATTGCGTTGCGGTTTTGCTTTATGACCCGATTCGGGATGAAGTGGTGATGATAGAGCAATTTCGGGTGGGTGCGATATTGCGTGAAGAACCCGCTTGGCTGCTGGAGATTGTTGCTGGCGCGGTTGAGCCTGGAGAATCAGCTGAACAAGTCGCGATCAGGGAATCGATGGAAGAAGCGGGTTGCGCAATACAAGAAATCCAATTGATTCGAGAGTTTTACACAACGCCGGGCGGAGCATCGGAATGGTTAAGTTTATTTTATGGACGTGTGGACACATCTAATGTCGGCGGCATACACGGCCTGGATCATGAAGATGAAGATATTCGCGTATCAGCGGTCACATTTGATGAGGTTTACCAGATGATGGAGCAGGGTAAAATTATCTCCGGCATTCCTATTATTGCTATCCAGTGGCTATATATTCATCGAGACGAAATCAGAGCGAATGCGGGCATCGACTTATGAGCAGATGGCGTCCCGAGGAGGATTCGAACCCCCGGCCTGCCCCTTAGGAGGGGGCCGCTCTATCCTGCTGAGCTATCGGGACTTTGCGCTTATTTTAGCATAAGCGTATTTTGTTATGCTTTCAGTTTTCGAATCTCTTTGCGCTCTAACGCGGCAATAAAGTAATTGATCTTATTGAGGCTTTTTGAGGTGAAATTTTCAAAATAACCGCCGACATTAACTTCGGAGGATGAAGATATGGGTTTGCCGATTGAGCGCACGATGAGGTCGAAGTTGATCTGTTCTTTTTCCAGCGTTACTGAGCAGTTTTTGATAATATCGCCGCGCTGTAAGCGGCTATGCGGATTGGCTAAAATAAAGCAGATGCCTTCCCGGGACATATCATAGACTTTGCCGCTGACGGTGGAGTTGTTTTTCTCCGCCATGCCTGAGAAAAATATGGTAGAGGTCTTGATTTTTATTCTGGGCGATTGGCGGCGTTGCGGATAGAAGACTCGTTCCGGAAAGTTGGCTTTGTAATAGGCAATGCCGTGTGATGAACCATGTTGGATATTTTTTAAGTTGAAAGCCAGATGGATGCCGTCGTGATAAGTTGATAGTTTGGACACCGATGTTTCAAGTAACAAGTCATTGCCGTAATTAGGCATTAATTCATCTAGGATAAGTTGTTTTTTGTCAGTGTTTACATCTAGGATAGATGTGCTGAATTGATCGGCGGAGTCTTGAAAGGTAATCGTGCATAGCGGCGATTCTTTGGATATATCTAACAGTAACTTAGAAATTTTCGACGGTTCCGTTAAGAAGTTAGCGCTGGATTTGAGGTCCGGCTCAAATTCTTCTTCCTGTTCGTCGTTTTTGGGCTCAGGGCTTTTGAAAAAATTTTTCAGAGCAGTGAACATGGCTGTTGCTTTGTCTTAAACAGAGATCAATGTATGTGATGTGTGTGCAGATTGAGTCGAGCCGTCGGCGCTATAGACAGCGGCGGTTTGCGGCTTGCCGCGTAAAATTTGTAGCGCGCGTTGATTGTGTCGCATTAAAAGTGCGATGCCAGCGCCGTTTTGTTCGTTTACTTGGCGACATTGTTTAGCTAGACGACTGATTTCTAGCCATTGTTGTAAATGGTTTTCTCTGAACAGACCGGCTTTGTTAGCAATGGCAAAATATTGTTGCACGCCGTTTTGGTCATAGGGGAGCTTTTCTGTGGCCAAAACCTGGGTCAGCTGTTGGGTGAACTGTTCAAGTTGTTGAACAATTGATTTTTTTTGTTCAGTCAATGCGGTCATTGTTTCAGTCGCTGTTTTTTGTTTCAGGTTTTGTGATTCCTGAGTCAGAGTTTCAAAAAACTGTTGACTTAAGGATAGACCTTTTTCTAATAATTTTTCAGTAATCGGATATGTTTTTTCTATCATCGCTAGGTACTTTTTATATGGCGATCCAATTGCAGAATTTTATCGGCGATGCGCTCAGCGTTAATTTCGTAACTGCCTTGTTCCAACGCATTTTTTACCGCAGCAATTTTTTCTTCATTGATCACCGGGGTTGAATCCAAAGTGCTTTTGATTTCTTGGGTTATCGCCATGAAATCAACTTTTTCAGTTGTTTGTTCGCTGTTTGTTGCGGCGCTTTGAGCCGGTTTATCTTTTTTTGCCGGTGTCGGCGCATTCAGCGTAATGTCGCTTTTACCGGTTATTGAATTCGTCACCATGAGAGTTCCCCTGTTCTTTTAATCCGATATTGTTAACGGCATTTTACAGGATAACTTTAGTCGTTTTTTAAAAAACTGTGACCTGGCCCGGCTTTATAACCGTGGCTTGAACAATTCGTTGTGAGTTAATATTTTTTACAGTAATGTTTTCCCCTTTTTTGCCATCCTTCATGGCGATGCCGTTCATGCTGATCTGAAAATAGGGCGAGGAATGCGTGATTTTGACTCTATCGCCTTTTTTGATCAATTTCGGTACGCTGAAGTGTCTTAAATTAATGACTGTACCGGTTGATAAATTTCGGTTTGCCTGTTTATTGATAATTTGTTGCGGATTTTCTATATAACCGCTTCTCAATTGGGAAAGCTCTCTATTGATAGTGCGCAGATGATTTGAAGTCAGGATTTCACCTCGTTGAATCGGTTGCGCTAATACTAAAACATCGCGGTAAGTTTTGATTAATACTGAGGTATAGATAGTCCATTTCTTTTTGCCGGAGCAACGAATGCCCAGTGAATTACGACCGGTTTTTAAGGCTGAATAAGGCGTAAAAATTTCAAGCGGATTGTTGCAAAGCGGCAATTTCAGTCTTTGATCTAATGTTGACATTTGGTATTCAAAGTCGCCAGATGCATGATAGTTGTTTTGCAAGTACTGTTCGACCGCTTGGCTGATGGACTCCAGGCTTTGTTTCGGGGTTGCCCATGTGACGCTGTTTTGTATCAAGCCCATTAAGCAAAAAATGCTGATTAATAGTCGTTTTCGATGTTTCATGATAGTCGCCAATAAATTGTCTTTATGAGTTTAGAGCACTTTTTAGGCCAAACATTTTTTTTCAATTTTTTATGGGAAGGTCGCTATACTTAAACGAGTGATTAAATATGAGGAATTGAGATGGCTGGAATATTGGATGGCGTTGATCAAAGAACCAAATTGGCGGGTCATAACCGCTTTGAATTATTATTGTTCAGGTTAATCGGCAGACAGCGATTCGGTATTAATGTCTTTAAAGTGCAAGAGGTAATTCAGTGTCCTCCCTTGACTCAAATTCCGAAGTCCCATTCCGTGATTTGCGGGGTTGCGCATTTGCGCGGCAAAACCATTCCGGTTTTGGATTTGTCGATGTCGATCGGGCTTTCGCCCTTACAACGCGATGAAAGCAATTATGTGATTGTGACGGAATATAATCGCGGAACGCAAGGGTTTTTAGTGCAAGCGGTTGACCGAATTATTAACATTGGTTGGAATTCGGTGAAAGCGCCGCCCAGCGGTGCGGGTAAGGACGGTTATTTAACGGCGGTGACTGAAGTTGACGGCGAGTTGATTGAAGTAATCGATGTGGAAAAAGTCATGAAGGAAGTGATTGGTTCGCGCGATGAGGCTTCGGAGCAATTAATAGACGATTCAATTCAAGCGGAAAATGATTTGATCTTGGTCGTTGATGATTCGATGGTGGCGCGTAAGCAGGTGCAAAAGGTTTGCGATCAAGTCGGCGTTGACTATGAAACGTTTAAAGATGGTCAGGAGGCTTGGGATCATTTGCGGCAATTGTCGGATCAAGGGATAAAAGTTGCGGATAAATATAGTATGATTATTTCCGATGTAGAAATGCCGCGGATGGACGGTTATACTTTGGCTTCTAAAATTAAAAATGATATGCAGATGAGGGATGTTTATATTGTTTTGCATACCTCATTGAGTGGCGTATTTAATACTTCTATGGTGCAAAAGGTCGGCGCTAATGAGTTTTTGGCCAAATTTGAGCCGGATTTATTAATTCAGACCATACAAAACCAATTAAAACGTTATCATGGGCAAGCGGTTTAACCGAATGGCGTTGAAACGGCAAGGCTGAGTTAAGTGAGTAAAATAATAAGAATGCATTTAACAAAAGGGGAATTCAATAGCATTAACACTCAAGAATATGAGGCCGTTAGGGCGTTTTTACAGCAATCCTGCGGCATTATGTTGGGTGAAAATAAACAATATCTGGTGCAAAGCCGGTTAAATTTTTTGTTGAAAAAATACGATTTAGTTTCATTTTCAGAGCTGGTTGAACGCTTACATTCGGATTATCCAATGTCGCAACGCTTGAAAGCCGCTGTGATTGATGCAATGACAACCAATGAGACTTTGTGGTTCAGAGACAAACTGCAATTCACCGCATTGAACCGACACATCTTTCCGGAGTTGTTGAAAAAAAAAGTCGGCACCTTAAAAGTTTGGTCGGCGGCTTGTTCTTCCGGGCAAGAGCCTTTTTCAATCAGCATCAGCGCTGATGCTTTGATGAAGTCTTCCGGCCGCAAAATTCAAATAATCGGCACTGATATTTCAGAGACGATTTTAAAAGACGCTCAGAAAGCGGTTTATAGTGAGTTGTCTATCGCCAGAGGGCTTGATCCCGCCTTAAAAGAGCAGTACTTTTTTCGCACTCATGAGGGGTTTCAATTGCAGCCGGAGATTACCGCGATGGTCCGTTTTCAGCAATTTAATCTGCTAAAGCCTTTCACGGCTTTAGGGCGTTTCGATGTGGTTTTTTGCCGGAATGTGCTGATTTATTTTTCCGATCAAGTCAAAATCGATATTTTACGGCGTATGGCGGAAGTGATTGAATTGGGCGGTTATTTATTTCTCAGCAGTACCGAGTCTATGCCCAAAGAGATCACCCAATTTGAAGTGGTTAAGTTTGAAGGCATTCGCTACTATAGACGTGTTGCTTAACAATGACGAAATTTTGACAGAGTGTTTAAATTTCTTTTTTTAGTCTCACTCTTTTCTTTCTCAGCGCGGACAAGCTTTTCCTCCCTGTTTCAATAAGCGGAAATCATTTGCCGTCGTAGTCAAGTCATCTATATCCCAACAATTAATGGCTTATGAATTTCCTATTGTTGGGGTTTGTACTTCACTCCAACCTACATTATTTTGGGATTGTCCTTTTGTAGGACTAAAGTCCTACCTACTTAAGTCTTCACCGTCAAAAAAAAGTCTTGTCAGATTTGAAGTTATCAAGTCTTTATATTCATTGTATTTTTCATGTGTGGCATAACAACTGCTTGTTTATTGATAAACAAACTCAGGTGGTTGTTATGGGAATTAATTTTGACAATGCGCTAGGCATACATCCGCAAGCGTTAGTATTGCGTGAGAAGCGCAGTGAATTGTTGGCAGGCAATTTGGCCAATGCCGATACTCCGGATTATAAAGCCCGCGATTTAGACTTTAAAGCTGTCTTGGCGGGTGAAACGGGCAGGGCGCAGCAAATGCAGGCGACCCATTTTAAGCATTTCTCACCGGCAAGCGAATACATGGGCGCAGATTTGCTTTATCGCAATCCGCAACACGCGTCGTTAGACGGCAATACCGTTGAAGCGCATGTTGAACAAGCCAAATATTCTGAAAACGCCGTGCAATATCAAGCAAGTTTGCGATTTATTAACGGCAAGCTGTCGGGTTTGATGACAGCGATTAGAGGAGAATGAGGATGAGTTCATTAAAGATTTTCGATATAGCCGGCAGCGGCATGAATGCCCAATCGTTACGGCTGAATTTAGTGGCCAGTAATATTTCCAACGCCAATAGCGTCAGCAGCAGCATTGAAGATACCTACAAATCCAGACAGCCGGTGTTTGCCGCAGAATTGAAAAATATTATGGATAAAGATGCGGCAGCCAGTCCGGTAAAAGTATTAGGGGTTGTCGAAAGCCAATTGGCGCCGGTGATGGAATATGCGCCGGGCCACCCGATGGCGGATGAACAAGGCTATATCTATAAACCAAACGTCAACACGGTTGAAGAAATGGCCAATATGATGTCGGCTTCACGTTCTTATCAAAATAATGTGGAAGTGTTGAATACCGCCAAGCAGATGATGATACAAACGTTGCGGATGGGACAGTAGGAGATGAGTCATGAGTTTTAGTGTTGAAGCAATCAATAATTTAGGTTTATCGGCGGCAGAACAAGCAGTCGACGGCAAAAAACAAAGTTTGGGCCAGGAAGAGTTTTTAAAACTGATGACCACGCAATTGATGCATCAGGACCCGAGCAAGCCGATGGAAAACGGTGACTTTTTGGCGCAAATGGCTCAATTCAGTACGGTGGAAGGGATTGGGGCGTTAAAAACCGCTTTTACCGATTTTGCCGGTTCAATGACATCCAAACAGGCTTTGGAGGCATCCGCTTTAGTAGGGCGGTCGGTCGCTTTTCCCAGTGATACAGGCATTTTGGAAATCGACAAACCCTTGCGCGGCAATATTCAATTGGATTCTGCGGCGCATTTAGTCAACGTCAATATCAAGAATGCCCAAGGTGTGGCGGTTAAAACTCTGCAACTGCAAAATCAACCGGCGGGAATGAGCAAATTTGAATGGGACGGTTTGCTGGATGATGGCAGTTATGCGCAACCCGGTATTTATACTGTCTCGGCGGAAGCCAGCATTGGCGGAGAGAATACCGGCTTGGAAACATTAATGAGCGCAACGGTGGAAAGCGTCGATTTGGGTGATGCAAAACAAGGTATCTCCTTAAACCTAAAACAATTAGGCAATATCAAATTCAGTCAAGTTAAACAAGTTTTCTAAGAGGTGTGAAATGGGTTTTTCAACAGCGCTAAGCGGATTGAACGCCGCTTCAAAAGATCTGCAAGTAACCAGTAATAATATTGCTAACGCGAATACGGCTGGTTTTAAAGAGTCGAGAGCGGAATTTGCCGATGTTTATGCTACCAGTATCAGTGGGGTGGGCAAGACTACGCCCGGCTCAGGGGTAAGAGTGACCAACGTTGCTCAACAATTCAGGCAAGGCAATTTGAATTTTACCGATAATAATCTGGATTTAGGGATAACCGGGCAAGGTTTTTTTTCAATGGCGACAGACTCGGCGGCAACTAAACCGACACTTTATACGCGATCAGGGGAGTTTAAACTCAATAAAGATGGGTTTGTCGTTAATAACCAAGATAACTTTTTGATGGCTTTTAAAGCGAATGGCACCACCGAAGCGGAAGGTTTTAGTGAAGGTGTCTTTCAACCATTAAGGGTCAACGCTGATCAGGGCGCGCCGGTAGCGACTACGGAAGTATTAACCAGCGTTAATTTAGACGCAACCGAAATTAAGCCGGTTAACCTTGTTGTCGATCCCACTGATGCGACAACCTATAATCATACTTCATCGATCACGATGTATGACTCACAAGGCAATGCGCATATTGCTTCCACCTATTATGTAACAGACCGAGAAGCGGCGGGCGCAGGCACCGCTAACCAGTGGCAGGCTTATTTCTTTATTGACGGGGTGCCGTTTGATCCCGATGGGACGCCGAGCACTGTGCCTGTGGATGGTACGCAAGCCTCGACGACTTTGGTATTTGATACTGCCGGTGAGTTAATAACGCCCAGCCCGAGCAAGGTGAACTATGGTCCCTTTGTCTCCACCGATATCGATCCGTCATTAACGGTGAATGATTTATCCTTTACTTTTGATTTCTCAACGACCACCCAATTCAGCACGGCTTTCTCGGTAAAAGATTTAGCCCAAGATGGTTTACCGGCGGGGAATTTGACCGGTATTGATATTAACGATGCGGGCGTTGTTTTTGCCCGTTTTAGTAACGGTGGGGCTGATGTGTTGGGAAAGATTGCTTTGACGCGCTTTGCCAATCCTCAGGGTTTGACCAAAGCCGGTGATACGGCATGGCGAGATAGTACAGAATCTGGCGAACCAGTGCCGGGGCAACCGGGGACGGGAAGCTTTGGTTTGATACAGTCCGGCGCGGTGGAAACCTCGAATGTGGATTTATCCCAGCAATTGGTTCATTTAATCGTTGCGCAACAAACCTATCAGGCTAACGCCCAGTCAATCACAACAGAAAAAACCATTATGCAAACTATTTTGAATGCTTAATCGTTTTACAGATAACAGGAGCTGAAAATGGATCGTAGTCTCTATATCGCCATGAGCGGCGCCAAACAAACCTTGTTGGCGCAAACCGCGAACGCCAATAATTTGGCGAACACCCATACCACCGGTTTTAAATCGGACTATGAGCAATTCAGAGCAATGCCTGTTTTCGGTCCCGGTTTTCCGGCCAGAGTTTATGCAATGAGTGAACGGCCCGGAACCGATTTGACAATGGGCGCGATTCAAACTACCGGCAGGGAGTTGGACGTTGCGGTAAAGGGCGACGGTTGGCTGGCGGTGGTTGGTGAAAATGAAGCAGAGGCATATTCGCGCGCCGGTGATTTAAGAGTCACGCCGGAAGGGGCGTTGCAAACCGGAACCGGGTTACAGGTTCTCGGCGCGGAAGGGCCGATTGTGTTACCGCCGTTTGAAAAAATCGAAATCGGTCGAGACGGTACGATTAGTTTGGTGCCGCTGGGTGAAAACCCGGAAACCTTAGTCGTGGTTGAACAAATAAAATTAGTCAGGCCGGAAATTAATAGCTTGGAAAAGCGCACTGATGGCTTGATGTATTTAAAAGAGGGCGATGAGCTGGATGCTGACGCCAATGTCAGTTTAATCTCCGGTGCTTTGGAAGGTAGTAATGTCAATGCTGTTTCAGCCATGGTGGAAATGATCGAATTGGCGCGTAACTTTGAACTGCAAACCAAAGTGATGAAAAACGCCGATGAAACCTCCGGAGTGGGCGCTAAGTTGATGCAAATGGCATAAAAACTGCTTTTTAGTAGGTAAGACGAAAAACTGACATGAGGAACAGATTATGACTGAAAGAGCGTTATGGGTGGCTAAATCCGGATTGGATGCCCAACAAACCCGCATGGCGGTTATTTCCAATAATCTTGCCAACGTCAATACCACCGGTTTTAAAAAATCGCGTGCTTTGTTTGAAGATTTGGTCTATCAAAATGTACGCCAAGTCGGCGCGCAGACCTCGCAAAATACCGAATTGCCCTCAGGTTTGCAGCTTGGCACCGGGGTGAGAACCGTGGCCACAGAAAAACTGCATACTCAAGGTAATTTACTGCAAACAGAAAATTCTTTAGATGTGGCGATAAACGGTCGCGGTTTTTTCCAGATTCTGATGCCGAACGGCGATCTTAACTACACCCGTAACGGTTCTTTTAAATTAGATTCTACCGGTCAGGTGGTTACCGCTGGCGGATTATTATTGGATCCGGCCATTACCGTTCCCGCCGACGCCTTGAGCATTAGCATCGGTCGCGACGGTATTTTTTCGGTTTTGCAGCCTGGTAATCCTACCCCGGTACAGGTAGGGCAGATTCAGTTGGCGGATTTCGTTAATCCAACCGGGCTGGAGCCTATCGGCGAAAATTTATTTCGAGAATCAGTCGCCAGCGGCGCGCCGGTGGTTGGTAATCCGGGCGAAGAGGAATTCGGCGCTCTTTTTCAAGGATCATTGGAAACGTCCAATGTCAATGTGGTTGAAGAATTAGTCAATATGATCGAAACCCAGCGCGCCTATGAAATGAATTCCAAAGCCATATCAACCACGGATGAGATGCTGTCCTTCGTCAGTCAGCAATTATAGCGAGGCATAGGCAGATGATTAGAATTCTCCCGTTTATATTAATGACTGGCATTCTCGGATGTGAGACTTTGCCGCGTCGCGACCCTTATTTTGCGCCGGTGCAGCCGGTTCAATTGAAACTGCCGCAGCAGAATAACGGCGCGATTTTTCAAGCCGATAGCGATATGCGTTTGTTCGAAGATCATTCGGCAAAACGGGTAGGCGATATTTTAACCGTAACCTTGACGGAAAGAACCCAGGCCAAAAAACAATCCGACTTGGACGCTTCTAAAGATAATTCAATTTCCGCCACTGCGCCGACTTTATGGGGCGTCGCCAGTAAATCATTACTGGGCCATGATTTAGAAACCACGATGAGTTCATCGCATACTTTTGAAGGCGAGGGCGAAGCGAATCAAAGCAACAGCCTGACCGGCGATATTACCGTTACGGTGGTTTCCGTATTGCCGAATGGTAATTTGAGGATACGCGGCGAGAAGCGGGTGACCTTGAATGACGGCAATGAATATATTCGACTGGCGGGCATCGTCAGGCCGCAAGATATTGATCAAGCCAATACCATTCCTTCGACTAAAGTCGCCGACGCCACGATTATGTATACCGGCGATGGGGTAATGGCTAACGCCAGTAAACAAGGATGGTTCGCCCGTTTTTTTATGAGTCCGCTGTTTCCGTTTTAGGAGGATAGGGTGATGAATAGTTTAAAATTTGCAGCCGTTATCGCATTGATGTTATCGGCGGCTTTGCCGGTAAAAGCAGAACGAATCAAGGATCTGGCGTCATTGTACGGCGTACGCAGTAATCAGTTGGTAGGCTATGGTCTAGTGGTCGGCTTACCCAAATCCGGCGACAAAACCAAATTTACCGGGCAAAGTTTGACTAATATGTTGACCCGCTTGGGATTGAATTTACCGAAAGGCGTGGACCCCAAAGCTAAAAACATTGCCGCAGTCGCGTTAAGCGCCGAGTTACCGGCATTCTCCAAACCCGGCCAAAAACTGGATGTCACCGTCTCGTCTATCGGCGATGCCAAAAGTCTGCGCGGCGGCACTTTATTGATGAGTCCCTTAAAAGGGGCGGACGGTAAAATCTACGCCATCGCGCAAGGGAACTTAGTGGTCGGCGGTTTGAGCGCCGGCGGTCAGGATGGTTCCAAAATTACCGTTAACAATCCCACTGTCGGGCGCATTCCTAATGGCGCGACGGTAGAACGCTCTGTCGCCAGTCCTTTTAATCAAGGCAATGCATTGGTTTTTAATTTACATAACCCCGACTTCACCACTGCCAGCCGTATGGTTGAAGCCATAAACCGATTACTAGGGCCGGGTACGGCCAGCGCAATGGATGCGACTTCGGTGAAGGTTCATGCGCCGACGGATAAGGCGCAAAGAGTGGAGTATGTGTCGATGTTGGAAAACATGACGGTATTGCCGGATGATGCGCCGGCCAGGGTCATCGTCAATTCTCGTTCCGGAACTGTGGTCATCAATAGCAAGGTCAGAGTGCAGCCTGCCGCCGTTTCTCATGGCAGCCTAACGGTAACGATTAATGAAAATCCTTTGATTAGTCAACCGAACCCACTCGCCGAAGGGGAAACCGCGATTGTTCCGCAGACTGAAATCACCGTTGAGGAGGAAGGTTCTAAAAGAATGTTTGTTTTTAACCCCGGCGTTTCATTGAATGAAATTGTGAAAGCGGTTAATGATGTCGGGGCTGCCCCTAGTGATTTAGTGGCGATATTAGAAGCCTTGAAATCAGCCGGGGCGTTGCGGGCGGAACTGATCGTCATCTAGGTGAAAGTCATGCGACAGGTGGATGTTTACAACGATTTTAACGGTTTGGCGCAATTGAAAACGGGCGCTCGCCAGCAAAGCTCGGAAGCGATTAAAGAGGTCGCCAGACATTTCGAATCGTTATTTATCAATATGGCGCTGAAAAGCATGCGTTCGGCAAAACTGTCCGATGGCATTTTAGATAATCGGCAAAGCGAATTTTATCGCGATATGTACGATCAACAAATGTCATTACATTTATCCGGTGAACCGGGTATCGGTTTGGCGGATATGATTGTGCGCCAATTATCGCCTGCGGATCAACCTGTCAAAGCGCAATATGGGTTAGAAGATTATCGCGCTAGACCGGCGTTCAGGCCAATTCAGCATAAGCCTGGGCAAGCTCCAAATGCGCCTCAACAAAAACCGGAAGCCGTTGCCGTTCAAGCGCAGGAAAAAATGACCTTTGAAAGCCCGGAAGCGTTTATTCGCGGTTTAATGCCGCAAGCGCAAGCAGCGGCTAAACAGTTAGGCGTGGAGCCGGAAGTGTTGTTAGCGCAAGCGGCGCTGGAAACCGGTTGGGGTAAAGCGGTGATCAAACAAGGCGACAGGAGTAGTTATAATTTGTTCAATATTAAAGCCACCTCTAAATGGTCGGGGCAAAAAATGCAAAAGAGCACTCTGGAATTTGTCGATGGCGTCGGCCGTCAGGAAAAAGCCTATTTCAGAGCTTATGATTCTTTTGCCGAAAGCTTTGCTGATTATGTGAATTTAATTCAAAACAATCAACGCTATGCAGAAGCGGTGAAAGCAGTGAAAAAACCGGCCGCCTATATGCAAGCTCTGCAACAAGGCGGTTATGCGACTGATCCGCACTATGCGGATAAAGTCATGCGCATTTATCAACAGCATGTTGTGCCGACGGTTAACGCTAAGTTGGCGATGAGGTGACGTCATGGGTATGGGAATTTTAGAAACGGCTGTAACCGGCTTAATCGCTTTTCAAAAAACGTTAGCAACGACCAGTCACAATATCGCCAACGTCAATACTGAAGGGTATAGTCGACAACGGGTTGAGCTGGCGACCATGCCGGAAACCTTTATCGGCTCGCCGGGATTTATTGGAAACGGCGTTTCCGTTGAAAATATAACGCGTAGTTATGATCAGTTTATCAGTACACAATTGAGAACTAGCACATCAGCCTTTAATGATGCGGATCGTTATCGTTCTTTAGCATCACAAGTTGATAATATTCTTGCCGATCCTACGACGGGTATGACGCCGGCCTTAAAAGATTTTTTTAACGCGGTTAACGAACTGGCGGATGATCCTTCCTCGATACCGGCTCGTCAAGTGTTGTTATCGGAAGCGCAGATAATGACACAACGATTTGGAACCATGCAGCAGCGATTTGTGGAGATGCGCGAACAAGTTAATCAAGATATTATCGTGGCGGTTGAGGATATTAATTCTTATTCTTCACTCATCGCGGAAATTAATGTAAAAATCGCTACCGAACAAGGTCGCACCGGCGGCATACAAATGCCTAATGATTTACTGGACGAGCGGGATCGATTAATAGCGAAATTATCCGAATTAGTCGATGTATCGGTGATTCCCAGTAATCACGGCATGGTTAACGTGGTGATTGGACAAGGACAATCATTGGTTTTGGATGGCAATGCCAATAGTTTTGTCGTTCAAAATGCTGACCATGACCCGACTCATCTGGAAATAGGTATGAACATACCCGGCGGTACGATTCAAATGATCACGCATCAACTTTCTGGAGGAAGTTTAACCGGCGCAATGCGATTCAGAGATGAAATGCTTGATCCCGCACAGCAGACTTTGGGTGCGATTGCCGCCAGTGTGGCTTTGGAATTTAATGCTGTGCATGCTACGGGTTTTGATTTACAGGGGAATGCCGGGCAATTGTTTTTTGGCGGTATTAATGATGTTGCCGTGGTAGCAGATCCCGCAGCCGTTGGCGCGATTACCGCCGTTTACGATTCAAGCAATATCAGCGCATTGGATAGCAGTGATTATCGGCTGGATGTAGGCGCGGGCGCATATACCTTAACCCGATTGAACGACAATAGTTCCATTAGTTTGACTGATGTGGCTGGTGTGTTGACGCCGACTGCGCCCGATGAGTTACCCGGCATTGTTCTAACCCTGGATGTTCCAGCGCCTGTCGATGGCGATTCATTTATTATTCGTCCGACTTATTTCGCCGCTCAAAATATAGAAACTTTGATTAGCGATCCCGATGAAATTGCCGCCGCCACCAATCTTGATGTTGATGGCGTTACCGTGATCGACGGCGCGATGCCGGGCGATAATAGAAATGCATTGTTATTGGCGGAATTGGAAAACAAACTGGGTATGTTAGGCGGCAACGCCACCTTTAATGATGTCTACGGACAAATGATTTCCGAAATCGCTACCTTATCGCATGCCGCCAATGTCAGCGCCTCGGCTCAGGAAACCTTGCTGGTCAATGCCAAGGAATCCTGGGCGGAAGTTTCCGGCGTTAATTTGGATGAAGAAGCCGCCAATCTTGTTAAATTTCAACAATCCTATCAGGCCGCAGCTCAGGTGATCTCGGTGACCAATACTTTGTTTGATTCCTTGTTGGCGGGTTTGCGTTAAAGGCATAAGCAGCCTAAATTAACGGACTGAAATCATCCTGCATAATGTATTAAATGAAAAGGCGTAGGTCGGACTTCAGTCCGACAACAATGGCTGAAGAGTAGCATTAACGCTTTTGCTAAAAAAAATTCTCAGTCCTAACTTATCTTCACCTGTATTTTATGGTAAATTCAAATCATGCGCCTATTTCAAGATGAAAAAAAATTATTATTCAAACTGATTGAAAAAATTCCCGGCGAAGTTTTTTTATTCGGTAGTCGAATGGATGGGCAAAAAAAGGGCGGAGACATTGATATTTTGATTTTGTCCAGTGAATTCAGCTCTAGCCAAGCAGATCAAATAAAATACGAATTTTTATATCAGCTAGATGCAAAGCTTGATGTGGTGTTGTTTAATCCGCAAACGCTGACTGAAAGCCAACAGGCTTTTATAAATACCTTGCAGAAAACCAAACTCAATTGAAAAAACAGAACTAAGAGCTACAAGAAAGCATAGAACAGCCAGCTTTGCTTCGCGCCCAATCCGGTCTTTTTTGGGCAAACCGGTCTTCCTTATCAGGTTGTTCCGCATAAGGTTTGCGTACCACATCCAATAATTCTGTAACCATCGAGAAATCGCCTTGTTCAGCCAAGTCTATCGCTTGCTGAGACAAATAATTTCTTAAAATATACTTGGGATTCACGCTATTCATTAATGCGGATTTATCTGCTTGGCTCATGCCTGTCTGCTGAAGCTGTTGCACATAAGCGCGCAACCAATTGCTGAACCGTTGTTTATAATCGGCGCTGAGCGCATCAAAATGATACCAGGCTGAGCTGAGCGGCGCTAAACACTGAGGATTGTCAAATTGTGCCAGCGGTTTTTCAATATTAATGTCGGCCAATTGTCTATAAAACAAAGTCATATCGACTTCCGCTTCCGGTAATAAACTGAGCAAATCGGTCACTATTTCAGGACTGGACAAAGCTCGAAAACCTAATTTTTGTCCCATCATTTCATGCCAGCCCTGATTAAAGGCTTTGCAATAAAGATCTAATCCTTGCTGCAACGGCTTTTCATCATTGAAAAGCGGATATAAAGCATTGGCGAGCTGGTTTAAATTCCACAAGGCGATTTCCGGCTGTTGGCTATAGCGATAGCGCCGGTGTTCAGCATCGGTGGTGTTCGGCGTCCATTGCGGATCATAGGCATCCAGCCAGCCATATGGTCCGTAGTCGATGGTTTCCCCTAAGATTGACATATTATCGGTATTCATCACCCCGTGAACAAAGCCGACCCGTTGCCAATGGGTGATTAATTCGGCGGTTTTAAGACAGACTTCTTCGAACCAACGCGCATATAAAGAGAGGCTGGATTCATTTTGCCCATCCAATAAATGAGAAAAATGTTCTTGTATCGTAAAGTCAGCCAATTGTTTAAGTAAATCGAATTCTTTACGCGACGTTAAAATTTGGAAGCTACCGAAACGAATAAAACTTGGGGACACCCGACAGACCACCGCGCCCGGTTCCAATTGCGGGTGGCCGTCATAAAACATATCTCTGGCGACTGACTCGCCGGTTAAGATGATGCTTAAAGCCCGGGTGGTCGGAATGCCCAGGTGGTGCATGGCCTCGCTGCACAGAAATTCGCGTACTGATGAACGCAATACTGCTAAACCATCGGCTGAGCGGGAATAGGGCGTCAATCCTGAACCTTTAAGCTGCAATGTTTGCCGCTTATTGCGGTGGGAAACTTCACCCAGATTGATGGCGCGGCCATCACCGAGCTGCCCGGCCCAATAACCGAATTGATGACCGCCATAACACATGGCGTAGGGCTGCATGCCGGGTAAAAGTTGATTACCGGCGAAAACTTCTGCAAACAGGTCGGATTCACAATCGGCGACGGTCAAGCCGATTTCTTCAGCGACCTCCAGTGAGTAGGCGACTCGTTGCGGAGCCTTGACAGCGGTTGGGTTGACCAAAGAATAACAGGCGTTAAACACCTGTCGGGGAAAGATTTCCCTTTCGATATCGACAGGCAGGGCATTAACGAAGCGATTATCAAATTTAAGCTTGGATTTCAATTGGCTGCTCATTAGTGGATTTCGCGGCTATAAAACTGTCACTCTATGTCTTTTTAATCGAGATTTCTACCTTAAATAATCTGTTGGAATTGATTTATCTCAGTCCTTAGTTAATCGCTTCCCAGTCGCGTCATCCAGGGCTTTTCCGCTTTGGGGTCAACATGGAAAATCAAGGAATTGGGTTTATGCAATAAGCCTTCCTCGCCGGAAGCATAAGGATTAAGCTGGCGCTTTTCCATAAAATCAATAAATCTTCGGGTGTTGTAAATGATTAACACCCGATGACCGATGTGAGAGCTGTAAATTTGATAAGCAATATTGGACTCGGTGAAATCCGGGTTTTTCGCCATTAAATCATTCACCTGGTTGATGTCGTGGTCGGCGATGTTTTTTAAAGCCGAATCATTATGGTTGCGCACCAATGTTTTTAAATGACGCAGCAGGCTTTGTTCTTTTTGGTAGTGTTGCAGCGCCTTAATTTCCCGGTCGGAAAAATCAAAACTTTCCGCCACCAGATAATGCATGTCTTTAGCGCCGTCATTGGCGAATAGTGTGATTTTATCCAGATTGTTATCGGTCAGCGCTTGCAAAAAAGAGCGCGGCGCGCGGATGTGCTTATCAATGGTGATCACCCAGGGCAGCGCCCGTCCGGATAATTCAAAGCGCGCTTTAACGCTGTCGATTACGCTGATTCGGGACAGCTCGTGTTCACGACCTTTCGGTTTGACTAAAAAAGCATCGACTGCTGTCATTTGGGTATGAAAACCGGCGGCCTTGAATTCGTTGATAATTCCGCCATAGCGGGGGTAATAGGGTATCCCCGTGCCATCATAAAGCAGATTGATGCCAGCGTTTTTGGCGTGTTCGGCCACTAAATCGCGTAAACGATTGGCGAAAGGTTCGACAAAGACATAATCGTCGCTGTGGTGATTGGCGGCGGTTAAAACCTTATAAAGGTCGCTTTCTTTACGGAATTCGTCGAGTGAGGCGATGACGAAATTGTCGCCGCAATGGGCATATGCAATTTCTTCAACGGCGGTTTTCCCCGCGCCGGCGCCGCCCATACACATAAACAACATGGGGTTAATAACCGGCGTTTTACCGGCAATGATTTTTTGTAGCGTATTAGTCAAGATGCGATTCATCTTGCCCAGCCGTTGATAGGCGATTTCCACGCCGCGTTGCAAGCGTTTATCTCCCTCAGCGGTTGCGATCATGCGTTTTTTTAATGATTCATTACCGGCAAGTTTAAATAAATCTTTTTTATTGCCCTGACACTCCTGCAATAATTCCAGAAATTCAATGTGATTCGGCGCGCGTAAGCCGGTTAAAATATTGACATCCAGACACAGTAATGGGGCAACGCCATCAGAGCGAATCTCAATGCCGTCTATTTCCCGTTTATTTTCGGCGCGTAAATGTTCGGTGTCCGGTAAATATTCGACGACTTTTTCGGTGGCGCGTAGGGGGTAATCGGCAAAGTGCTTGCCCGGGATAAAAAAATCTTCGTTAAAATATTTGCGCGGCGCCAGACCGCCATTAACGGTGACTAAACATTCCTCGCCTTGTGTAGAGGTATAGGATAAAAAAGGCAGGCCGTTTATGCTGTATTTTTTTTCCGGCCATTTGCCAAACTGATTGGCTTGGTTTTGCAGGGATTTATGATGGTAAGGGTCCAGAACATGAGCGAAAGCCTGGATGACAAATTCCAAAGACGTATTGTGATCATGCAATAATGCCGCTTCACCCTCGGCTAGCCGACGAAAATCAATACCTTGCCCATATACGGCTTTGAAGGCGGGCAGTTGACCCAAAGCCGTCATAAAAAAATCCAGCGTGATGCGGTTGCCGTAATCAAAAAGCCGCACCTGACGCATTTTATGATAAAACGTCGCCAGCTTCTTAGCGATATTATCGTATTCGATAACAAAGCCGTTGTTATCGAAAATCGCCGTCCGGACATTATTATCGCCGTCCAGCACCAGTTCGCCGATTATTTTTCGGAAAATTTTCCGGTTTTCAGAGCTTCCGATGACGCCGGGGCGATGGCTTGCCGTCGCCTGCTCCCGCCAATCGGCAAACATTTCCCGGTGGATGCGGGTGTATAACATGGTCAAATAGGTGACTCGTTTGGTTTGGTCGTGCGAAACCGTCGCTTCCATTTCCTGCCGTAAAGTAGACAATAAAGTGGTTCCTCGCGAGATCGCTAAAGCCGTGCGTAAATGAGTGAGCTGGCGAATGCCTGGAATATTATGATTGTTATTATTCATTTTGGTTTGATCAGCGATAAAAAGCATGCGGTCGACAAGCCCGAAGCGGCGAAAATCATCACCATCACCATGATTTGATAACGGGCGGCAATGAATGGAGAAACGCCGGATAAAATTTGTCCGGTCATCATGCCGGGTAATGAAACCAGGCCGACTGCAAATAGCATATTGATGGTGGGAATCAGCGCGGTATTAAAGGCGCTGTTGCGGGCGTGATCGAAATCTGCGCCGGATTCCAGTTCTACATAAAAGCGATCCGCGCATAAGCTGATGCCGGTCATAATATTCGCGAATATCATGCCGCCTAAGGGGATGGCGTAGCGGGCTTGATACCAGGGTTCTAATTCCAAAACGGCGCCGACGATCAGCGCAAAGGTGATGCCGCCGCCGATTGATAGGGAGAGTATGGTTTTAAAAAGCAGCTGGAAACGGAGTGGTTTGACGGTGTTCAAAGCAATCCAACTGGCAATAACCACCATGACCAATAAAATCGTCAGAGTAATCCAGGGCGAATCGGAAGCAAAAATGTAATTTAAAACATAACCGACCAGCAGTAATTGCAGAAGCATTCGGAAAAGCGCGTACAAACCGTTGCCGATGGCGATTTTCCAGCGCGCCATAATCAACAAAACCAGCAAAGCCGGTATGGCGATGATGGCCAGATTTTGCAGGGAAATGGTGGGTAGGTGGTTCATTAAAATAAGGCGGATGCAGGATTAATGCCTTATTTTACTACGCTTAAGAGGGGAGTTGGGGTTTTGTGTTGAAACAATGCAGAATCAAAGCGCGGTGTCTGAAATACAGGGTTCAACACCCTGTATTTCAGACGCTATGAGTTATTTGCGTTGACGCGTGTAACGCGCGGCAAATAAACCCAGCGATAACAACGCCATGCTCAAGGTAGTGGGCTCCGGTGTTGTGCCGGGAGGTGGTGGAGGCGTAGGCGCTGTGATGGAGAATGTGCCTGCCCAGTTTTGGGTGCTGAAGTAAAAGGGGTCGATAGGCGCGGTGGAGTTATTTTCGATTGCCGCAGTATAATTGTCAAGAGCTCCAGCACCAAATAGGTCTCCAAAGCCCACAAAAGACTCACCCCTTGTCGGGTCAAGCAAGCCCAGCAATAATTGCTCTGTGTTCGGGTTGAAAGTGTTTGAAATCACATTGGGATGAGTCGTAAAAATATCAAGACCGCCTATGGTCAAGTTTAAGTTACTGATTGGGCCAAGAGTGGTGTCGTCGGCATCAAAAGTCCCGTTATAAGTATGGGGAAAGGACACGCCGCTGAAATCCCAAGGGTTGGTGGCGCCGAAGCTCCCCGGGGCAGTGGGCGCTGCAGTGACTTCCACGCTGATGTCATAAGTAACAATGGCTGCTTGAGCAGACCCGGCGATTGCCAAAAAGGCGAGAGTAGAACAGAGTTTTTTTAAAGTCATTAGATTCTTCCAAAGTGATTCCTTGCCATAGTACAGCAAAAGTTGTGCCTATTATATATTTTGTAATTAAATCAGAGTATTATAGGTTTATGGCTGGGTGTGATGGAAGCGGGTGTAAAAAAAACTGACATGTTGATAAATATCGTTTTTGCTTGCCTTTGCTGTTTATATGATTGAATAACAGAAGGTTTTGAAAAAAAAATTTTATTGCGGCGAGTTTTTTTTTAAAAAAAAGTGTTTTATGACTCTTTGTGCGCAAGAATAGTGTAAAAAAAGCTGACAGTTTCCTGAATTGATTGGTTTATAGAGAATTAATGCTCAAATTTTTCCGTGTGGGGTTGCGGTCTGATCTGTGATAAAAAACAAGTATTTTAATTGTTTTTCGTTAATTAAGTTGTGAATTATTTAACCTAACAGCATCCTGGAAACCCTTTAGGAACGGGAGTGAAATGAGTTCTGTAACAGGCGCAGGATTTTTTTCGTATTCAACGACTTGTATGATTAAAAAAAGCAACTTAACCCATTTTTATTAGAATAGGAGTTCTAGTAAAAAACAGGTGAAGTAGACCGATACGATTTAGGTATATTGAATAATGCCGTCTTGCAGCAAAGATCGCTTCACCTCTCTGCAAGGATAGATATTTGCTCCTGCAATATCTGCATCCACTACATCCCAGTAGTTTATGCAGGAGGTAGAGCAACGCATGGAGCAGCGTAGCGGTGTGCCGAGGCGCACAAACATGCGTATAGCAGGCTATGGTCGCAACCAGCGTCCTGCTTCAAGCGACACTTGCACATCCTGTACTTCGTAACTGTTTGTGCAAAGCTTCCGCTTCTGCTCACGCCCCTTACCTACATCCATGTAGGCAAGGCTGAAGACGAGAAAAAAGACAAGTCAGTGGTCGAAGTTATTTCGTGAACGTTCCTTAGGATTGTTTTTTTCTGAAAATACGAAATCCAAGCAATCCTGCAGTAAGAAGCGATAATGTAGCCGGAACTGGAACTGTCGATGCTGAGGATTCATAAATAACATTGTCTACTAACATTAGTGGGGAAGCGGCCGCCTGCAATATTGCGTAGGATATAGATGGCGCGCCTACATCAACGCCGACAAAACCGCATGGGTTAACAAAGCCGGGGCACAAAGGAATGCCTGTAGAGTCGATTGTATGGGTTTCAAGTAGAGTATTTGTGTTATCAAATACGGATATTGTTAAGTCATTATTAGAGTCAAGCGTTGCATAGTCAAAGCCGACTGCAGAAACTAAACTGAGAAAGTCTAGGCGAATAGGCGCTGATGTTGAAACGTTGGCGTACATAGGAATTACCAAAGGTCCTGCAGTAACGCCGGTAAAAACCGCTCCGCCAGAGACTGTTAAATTTCCATCTGTGGCTGTTGCAGCGCCTGAGGAGTCGCCGGAAAAGTCATAGTCAATTGCGCCGCCGCCAAAATCTACGCGGTTGATGAGCGCGGCATTCGATATTTGCGCAAGTCCGAGTAATGTGCAAAAAAGTAGAGTTCTCATTTAATACCTTCATGTTTGGTGAAATAATTCTAGTTTAAAAAAACGGGGCAAAAGACTATAAAAACTTTATTGGAACATGTTGCAGTTAAAATAAAAGAGATACAGATATTATTCCCTATGATAAAGCGAAATATTCAAAGCAATAATTGTACCTATGTTTTATTTTGCTTTGCAATTAAATACTTATATTTTTTTAGGTAAAGAATAGTATCGTTGTGTTTATTTTGTGTAAAAAAAACTGACACTGGTGTGGCGTTAAATCAGGTCATAACTTTGATGTAAGCTTTTGATAACACTTTGTTCAGCTTAATGGTTTAAGCGACCATTGAGCGGGAATGAAAAAATAAGTGTAAAAAAAGCTGACAATTTCCTGAATTGATTGGTTTATAGAAAATTAATGCTCAAATTTTTCTGTGTGTGGAGTGAGGATGGTTGGGGCTGTTTAACGCCGGATAAGGTACGCAATGCGTACCCTACCATTAGCTTAAGACAGCTTCAACCAACGCAAGCGATTAGCATTGGTGACCACGGTAACGGAAGACATCGCCATCGCCGCGCCTGCGAACATCGGGCTGAGCAACACGCCGAAAAAAGGATAAAACAAACCGGCGGCGAGCGGAATGCCGATGCTGTTGTAGATAAAAGCGCCTAGCAGGTTTTGCTTGATATTGACCACCGTGGCTTTCGATAAGGCCATCGCTTCCGGTACTTTCAGCAATGAGCCTTGTAAAATTACAATATCGGCGCTTTCGATGGCGACATCGGTGCCGGAGCCGATGGCGAAGCCGACATTGGCGCCCGCCAGGGCCGGGGCGTCGTTAATGCCGTCGCCGACCATGCCGACAATTTCGCCTTGATGTTGCAACTCTTTGACGACTTTTGCTTTATCGCTGGGTAACACTTGGGCGCGAATTTGCTCGATTCCCGCTTGTTCGGCGATGGCGCGGGCGGTAATTTCATTATCGCCGGTGACCATGAGTACGCGCACGCCTTGTTGTTTCAATTGTTTAACCGCTTCGGCGGAGTCCTTTTTGATCGGGTCGGAAACGGATATGATGCCGACAATGTTTTTATCGACCGCCAGCAGCATAGGCGTCTGACCTTGGCTGGAAAGCTCTTGTAATGTTTCCTGATAATCGGCGGTATTGATGTTTTCATTTTCCATTAATGCCGTGTTGCCGAAATAAACGGTTTGTTCATTGATGTCGGCGCGGATGCCTTTGCCGGCTTCAGCATGGAAGCCGCTGGTTTTCTCCAGCGTTAATTGTTTTTCTTCGGCAGCGCTTAAAATGGCCGAAGCTAAAGGGTGTTCAGAGCCGGATTCAATGCTGGCGGCCAGTTGCAACACCTTATCTTCGGATAAGTCGCTAACCGTTTCAATATGACTGACGCTGGGTTTGCCTTCGGTGACGGTGCCGGTTTTATCTAAAATAACCGCGCTGATTCTGCCTGAGCTTTGCAAGGCTTCGCCGTTGCGTATCAATACCCCCATTTGCGCCGCTCTGCCCACGGCAACCATAATCGAAATCGGCGTGGCCAAGCCTAATGCGCAAGGGCAGGCGATAACCAAAACCGTCATCGCCGCGACAAAAGCATAGTCGATGGATGGTTCGGGACCTAATAGCGACCAGATAAGAAAGGCCAGAATTGAAATAGCCACCACTACAGGCACAAAGATAGCGGCGATTTTATCCACCAATTTGGCGATAGCCGGTTTAGTGCTTTGCGCTTGACGTACGCTTTCAATAATATGCGCTAAGGCGGTATCCCGGCCGATATGCGTCGCTTTAAACAAGAAACTACCTTGTTGATTGATTGCGCCGGCGACAACTTCGGAGCCGACGACTTTTTCAACAGCTAAGGGTTCGCCTGTTAACATGGATTCATCAACACTGGAATGGCCTTCAGTAATCACGCCGTCAACAGCGATTTTCTCACCCGGCCGGACTCTTAAGGTTTCCTCCAAACCGACTTCTTCAATGGCGATGTCGATTTCTTCGCCGTCCCGGATCACGCGAGCGGTGCGCGGCTGCAAGCCGATCAATTCGCGAATCGCTGCGGAAGTTTTACCACGCGCCCGGGTTTCCAGGGCGGAACCAAAATTAATAAAAGCCAGAATAATCACGGCGGCTTCAAAATAAGCATGCGGCGACAGGCTGCTTAAATTATTGCTGCTGTCGATGATGATAGACGAATAAAGCCAGGCGGAACCTGTGCCCAGGGCGATTAAGGTATCCATATTGGCTTGCTTGAGCTGAATGGATTTAATCGCGCCTAAAAAGAAATGACCGCCGGAATAAATTAATAAGGCAAGCGTGATGACTGAAATAATCGGCCAGAACCATTGTCCGGGGGAAGAACCGATGGCGGGCAGCCAATCCAGATGACCGGCAATCATTAACGGAAAACCGAACGCGGCAGCCACATAAGCTTTTTTGATCAATGCTTGATAACGGGCTTCTTCCTGCTCAATTTCTTCATTCGGGTCTTCCAGGCCTTCCATAACGGCGGCGTCAAAGCCTGCTGATTTAACGGCTTGCTTTAATAGTTCGGGGTCGCTTGCGCCGATAATGGTTGCCGAATGATCGGCAAAATTAACATTGACTTCGGCGACTCCGGCGACCTCATTTAATGCGCCCTCAACTGCGCTGACGCACCCCGCGCAGCGCATGCCCAGAATGGAAAGGCGGGTTTCTGTGGATGGTTGGGTTTGCGGCTGCGTATTCATAGCGTTATTCCGTCAGGTATTCAATTATTCTACGGCGAAACCGGCTTCCGTAATGACTTCAATAATGGTCTCTATTGAGGTTTTGGTTTCGTCAAATTCTAAATCGACTTGGTTTTCTTTATGATCCGCGCTGACCGAGATGACGCCTTCAATGGCGGAGACTTGTTGAGTGACATTGGTTTCACAACCGCCGCATTTCATGCCGGTGACGGTTAAAGTTTGGTTTTCAGACATTTTAGACCTCTAAACTTAGGTTACAAACTATTATTATTTTAAACTAAACTATGATTATACTTCGCATGGTAGCGACCCGTTACTGAATTCAATTAAAATAACGTTATACATAATAGTGTAATAAGCTGGCATTGGTAAAATAAAAACTTAATATGAAAGATATTCTGGTCGGAAGACAACAAATTTTGGATACGCAAATGCAGGTTTTTGCCTATGAGATTTTGTTCAGAGGAAAAGATTTTGATCTCAGTGAAAAAGAGGGCGCGACTTCGGCGACTAATCAAATTCTGACCGATACCTTATTGGAAATTGGTTTAAATAGCATTGTCGGTTCCAGTAAGGCTTTTGTGAATTTTACGGCGCAAAATATTTTGGAAAAAACCCCGCTGAATTTGCCGAAAGATAGGGTTGTTATAGAGGTTTTAGAGGATGTTACGGTCGATTTACGAATCATCAATAATTTAAGGGAGTTTTCACAGCAAGGTTATACCATTGCTTTGGATGATTTTGTGTTTACCAATGAGTGGTTGCCGTTAATTGAGTTCGCCGATATTGTGAAGCTGGATGTGATGGCGATGCCGTTAGCGGATACTTTGCTGATGATAGAAAAGCTTAAGCCGTACAAGATTAAATTGTTGGCGGAAAAAGTGGAAACTTTAGAAGAATTCAACGCTTTAAAAGAGGCGGGTTGTGAATTATTTCAAGGTTTCTTTTTCAGTAAACCGAATATTGTGGCGGGTAAGCGCTTAGGCGTTAACCAAACCTCAGCGATAAGGTTATTAGGCGCAGTTAATAAATCGGATGTGGAGTTTGACGAACTGACTCAAATTATATCCGAAGATGTGGGTATGAGTTTTAAATTGCTGAAATACATTAATTCAGCGGCTTTTGCCTTGCCGCGAAAAGTTGAATCCATTCAACAGGCGATTACTTATTTAGGGTTGGCTCAAGTAAAATTATGGGTGAATATTTTAACCATGACTTCGATTGCTGATAAACCGGGGCCTATTTGTCAAAATATTTTAATTCGCGGCAAAATGTGTGAGCTTTTGGCCTCACAACACGAGGTAGATCCCAGTCAATTGTTTTTAACGGGTATGTTATCAGCGTTGGACTGTATGTTGGATATGGAAATGGAAGAGGCTTTGGAGCAATTACCGATTGCCGATGAAATTAAACAGGCCATCCTCAATAGAGAGGGCATCGCCGGCGAAATTTTGAGCAGCGTTTTAAACTATGAGCGCTGGGAACTTTCAAACCAAAATGAGTCTCAAGTGTTAGGCGCTTTAAACAGTGATATTTATTTGGAAAGTATCAACTGGACAGACGAAGTGCTGACGAATTTACAATAAAAATACTGGGATTTATGAAAATTAAATACTTATTGGTTTTACTGGGTAGTTTATTTTATAGCGCATTGTCGGCTGAGGAACTTAAAAATCTGGATAACCGGCAATTAAAGTTGATGCAATATGAAGCTAATGCGCTGGTGGTGGATATCCGCACGCCAAAGGAATGGCTCAATAGCGGGGTGATTCCCGGCAGTCATCAACTGGAATTTTTCAATAGTCAAGGGCGATCAAATCCTCAGAAATGGCTGGAGGACTTACAAAAAATCAGAAAAACGCCCGATCAACCCATTGTTTTGGTCTGTCGTTCCGGAAACAGAAGTGGTAAAGTAGGAGAATTTTTGGCTAAACAACTTAATATGAAGAGCGTATATCATTTATCATCAGGCATGAGATCATGGGTTGGAGCCGGTAATCCGGTGGAAACAGTTTGCGCCGACGCATCTCCCTGTCAGTAATTATGTCTATTAAAAATATATCTAACCAGGCCATTGCCTTGGCTGGTTTGGCGCAGAGTTGCGCAATGGTTCAGCAATTGGCGACCACTGGTAAAGTTGATGATGAATCAGCGCTGGAAGCCAGCGTCGGCAGTATTTTGAAAGTCGATGCCGATAGCGTGGCTGATGTCTATGGCGGTTTGTCGCATATTCGCTATGGACTGAATGAATTGGAAAAACAAATTACCGGTCGCAGCATCGCCAACCAAGAGCAAGCCCGTTATGCGGCCTGTTTAGTGTTTCTTGAAAAAGAGCTGGCGAACCGCCCGGAAATGATAGATGTGATTCATAAGGGCATTGAGCGGGCGCAGAAACAATCGGAACACTTTGGTTTAATGCATGAAAATGTATTGGCTAATTTGGCGGATTTATACCACAGCACGGTCAGCACTATTCCGCCCCGCATCATGGTCAATGGCAGTCAAGAGTATTTATCAAATACTTTAATCGTTAATAAAATTCGATCTTCATTGCTGGCCGGCGTGCGTTCAGTGATGTTATGGCGTCAATGCGGCGGCGCGCGTTGGAAATTCTTGTTTTTCAGAAAAAAATTACAAGATGAGGTGCATTTTTTATTGACTCAAGCATAGGATTATAATTCGTCTTTTATTCTATGCCTGAGTTACCCGAAGTTGAGACCACCTGCCGCGGCATCAGACCGCATCTTGTTGATCAGCAAATTACTGAAGTCGTTATTAGGCAATCAAAGTTACGTTGGCCGGTGCATGCGGATTTGAAGCGCGTACTGTTGAATCAACGAATCGTCAGCGTTGAGCGCAGAGCGAAATACATTTTAGTCAAGACTGATGTCGGCGCGTTGATTATTCACCTGGGTATGTCCGGTAGTTTGCGAGTCATTGATAAATCAACGAGGCCGGGCAAACATGATCACCTTGATTTTGTGATTAACCAGGATTTAGCGCTGCGCTTTAATGATCCGAGAAAATTTGGGGCGGTGCTTTGGTGTGATGGCGATTTAGCCAAGCATAAGCTGTTTGCGCATTTAGGTCCTGAGCCTTTATCCGATCAGTTTGACGGCGAATGGCTTTATCGTTTGTCCAAAAATCGCAAAACTCCGGTTAAATCCTTCATTATGGATGCTTCCATTGTTGTCGGCGTGGGTAATATTTATGCCAGTGAGTCTTTATTTTTAGCCGGGATTGATCCGCGTCGACAAGCCGGTAGGATTTCATTAATACGTTACCGGAAACTGGCCGAATCTATCAAGGGAGTATTGAAGCGAGCTATAGCCCAAGGCGGAACAACCTTAAAAGATTTTGTGAATGAACAAGGTAAGCCGGGTTATTTTCAACAGTCTCTGAATGTCTACGGTAGAGCGGGTGAACCTTGTGTGACTTGCCGTTCAGCAATTAGCCAGGTTAAATTAGCGCAGCGAACCAGCTTTTATTGTTCACAGTGCCAGCGTTAATCCGGCCTTACTATTGTAGTCATACGTTACAATAGTAAGGCTGAGTTAATAACTGTAACTGACTGAAAAGCCAGCTCCCCAATCAGCCGTGCTGCGACCGAATCCTTTAATAATGTGTTCCTGGATTTTCCAGTGTTGATCTAGTTTTTGGGTGCTGAATACGGTGATTTGATTTTTGTCTTCGCCCTTATTCGATACTTTTTCTCGCCAGGCATAATTCAATCCGCCGGAAAGCCAGTCGGTCAGTTTATAACTGAAACCTAGATGGGTGAAAAAAACGTCGTTCAGCCTGGGGTGGCTGTAGACTTTATAGCCGACCCGGGCGAATGGCGTGAAGTCGTTGATAAATTTATAAACACTTAAGCGAAAAGAGTAATCTGTTTTTCCGGTTCCTAAGCCTTTGCTTTGGCTGGCGTTGCCGATAAAAACTTTTGCTCGAATGTCGCTCATAAAGTTGAATTTAGGGCTGTAAAAAAATCGATAGCTGAGGGAGGCGTTAATGTTGCCAAGTCCCGATTCGGTTTTAGTTATTCTTCTGGGACCGCTGTTTACAGAGCCGACATCGCGGATGACTGGTCTGGGGCCGGTTTTGTGAAGGTAGGGTATGGTGGTTTTTAAAGTGAATTTCTTGTATTTATATTTTAAAGTGAAGGGGACGTAAAACATCTCCGTGGCTTCTGTTTGACCATAATCGCCGGTAATAAATGTTCCACCGGTTGAAACCGTGAATTTATTTTTTGAGAAGGCGGGCGAACTATTTAATCCGCTTAAAATGAAAATGATCGCTAAGAAATAACAACGCCTTATTTTGGACTGACTGTAATCAGACTTAAGATTCATCAGGAACCTCAACTTCCGTTTCTTCGGTCTCAGGCGTTTCGGGTTCTTCGACTTCCTGTGTTTCAGGCTCCTCCACCTCCGGCGTCTCCGGTTCCTCGGCTTCAGGGGTTTCAGGCTCTTCGACTTCCGGCGTTTCCGGTTCCTCGATCTCAGGCGTTTCGGGCTCTTCCACCTCCGGTGTTTCCGGTTCCTCGACCTCCGGCGTTTCAGGCTCTTCAATCTCAGGCGTTTCGGGTTCTTCGACCTCCGGTGTCTCCGGCTCTTCAATCTCAGGCGTCTCCGGTTCCTCTACTTCAGGGGTTTCAGGCTCTTCGACTTCCGGTGTCTCCGGTTCCTCTACTTCAGGGGTTTCAGGCTCTTCGACTTCCGGTGTCTCCGGTTCCTCTACTTCAGGCGTTTCAGGCTCTTCCACCTCCGGCGTCTCCGGTTCCTCGATCTCAGGCGTTTCAGGCTCTTCAATCTCAGGCGTTTCCGGTTCTTCGACTTCAGGCGTTTCAGGCTCTTCCACCTCCGGCGTCTCCGGTTCCTCGATCTCAGGCGTTTCAGGCTCTTCGACTTCCGG
Source organism: Methylococcaceae bacterium (assembly GCA_006844585.1). Lineage (GTDB taxonomy): Bacteria > Pseudomonadota > Gammaproteobacteria > Methylococcales > Methylomonadaceae > Methylomarinum. Next base: position 42,053 of record SPJM01000248.1, read on the forward strand.
TGTCTCCGGCTCTTCAATCTCAGGCGTTTCGGGTTCTTCAACCTCCGGTGTTTCCGGTTCCTCGATCTCAGGCGTTTCGGGTTCTTCAACCTCCGGTGTTTCCGGTTCCTCGATCTCAGGCGTTTCAGGCTCTTCAATCTCAGGCGTTTCCGGTTCTTCGACTTCAGGCGTTTCAGGCTCTTCCACCTCCGGCGTCTCCGGTTCCTCGATCTCAGGCGTTTCCGGTTCTTCGACTTCAGGCGTTTCAGGCTCTTCCACCTCCGGCGTCTCCGGTTCCTCGACTTCAGGGATTTCAGGCTCTTCAATCTCAGGTGTTTCCGGTTCCTCGATCTCAGGCGTTTCGAGTTCTTCTACCTCCAGCACCTCTATTACTGATGATTCTATTTCATCAATTTCAGGAATATCAATTTCGGGAATTTCAACTTCTTCAATCTCAGGCGTTTCAACTTCAGGCGCCTCAGGTTCTTCTATCTCAGGAACTTCGGGAAGTTCTACGCTATGTTCGTCAACTATTTCAACATCTGAAACTTCAATATCGTTGATTTGCGGGGTGTTGACTTCAATCTCATCCTGTTCATCAGGTAAATCCGGTTCAACGATATTGAAAAACTCTAAAATTTCCAGAATCGGGTTGCCGGGAGCTTCTTCATGTTCCGGGATTTCACCCTGAATATTCGGCGCGACAAGTTCATTTTCAAAAACAGGCGCATCCGGTGCGGGCATGGCTTGTTCGATTGAAATAATCAGTCCGGGATCATCAATTTCTTCCAGTTCAACCGGTTCCGGAATGAAAATTTGTTCAACATCAATATTCTGCTCATCAATCGCTTCGCCGTGGACAATAATCGCTTGGTCAACAGCGGTATCCAGAAGCGCGTCGGTAATGACCGGGTTATCGCTTTCAATGGCGTAACCGGCAACCCGAATTTGATTCGAATCGCGATTTATATTGATAAAGCCTTCAATTAAGATCGGCTGCTGTTCAATCAAGCGGTCAACGGTAATTTGGTTGGCGATTAGGGTATTGTTTTTCCATTCGCCACTGACCGAAACTTTTTCACCGTTATTGATTAGCACTGCTTGTTGAGTGGTAATCAATAGCTCGCCGATTTTGAAGCTGTCGGCTTTAACTTCTCTTGCCGGTCCGTTTAATTGGACCGAACCGGTTTCTTGGGTTTTATCTAACCATTGAGCGACGATTTTATCATTAGCCAATCTTAAGCCGCTGATTTGGACAAAATCGCCTATTTTCAAGCCTAGGCCATTTTTAATGGACAGCCCGTGTTGAGTGCGGCTGGTCAGTTGTACGGTTTGTCCCAACACAATCAATTGTTTTTTCGGCAACATGATTTTTTCAATCGGGCCGGATACCGCGTTAACAATCTGTATTTGCTTGGCTTGCAACTGGTTGTTTTGTTTTTTCGCCTCTAGGGATACGACCTGACCAATCGCCAGCTGCGACAGGGAAATTGTTTTGCCGTTTTGTTTTATCGGCGTTTTATGATCATAATGAATTTCCTGGCCGTTAACGCAAATGCTGCCGAAATCAGTGATCGTGCCGATAATGCGGGTCGTACTGTCAGGCCGTTTTTCGCCCGTGCCGCCGATGCCGCTGGTGTTGGCGATAATGCCGGTACCGCCGATACCGTCTTCATCAGAAAGACCTGTGCCGCCTATGCCCTGATCGGCTACAGCGCCTGTGCCGCCAATACCGTTGTCATCGGTATTACCCGTTCCGCCGATGCCTCCTATACCGTTATCGTCAGTCAGGCCGGTACCGCCAATACCACTCTGATCTTTCTGTAAAGTTGGCGCGCCTGTGCCGCCGATACCGCTGCCTGATAATGCGCAAACATCTGCCCTTGCCGAAATAGGCAAGAGCATCATTAGCAGTAATAGCAGCGGTCTTACAGAAAAAAACATAGGGTTTAGCTACTTTTATCCGAATTGTCTTCCTTGTTATGGAAAAAATAAACGCCTAATCGTATACGATGGCGATTATTGGTTTTATTTTTATCATTCTTCTGCAATTCCAAAGCTTTGTTATTGATCTTGATTAAGGTTTCCATCCCCGTTTTTTCAGAAAGCTCCATCAGTTCTTCCACAGAGCTTTCCGATAATTCGTCGTAATAGACCGCACGCTCCAACAAAGGCGGCTGCTCGTTTTTCATATTATGTACGGATGCGGCAATATGATCATGCAGGTTTTCCCCAAAAAACCAGGCTTTTTCTTCATCGCCCTGTTGGGGAATGAAGGCGGCTTGGTTCAAATGGACAAAATTGTCTTCATCCAAGGTGACGATATTCATATTTAACCACTCATCTAAAATTGCCCGTGAACGAATGTCTTTATTCACTGAAACCACTAAACTTTCAAAGGAATTGTTTCCTCCTTGTTTGGCCAATCTGGGCAGCGGGCGAGGGCCGTTTTCATCGCTGAAATTCGGATCGCCTAGCCAACGTGAAATCAGCAGCGCGCTGAGCGAGCTGGTTGAGTATTCAATTTCCGGAATGGCTTGATTTCTTAACCGTTTGACATCTTTTCGATGCACGCCGGTTATAAAGTGTATTCGGCTATCTGTTTGTTTCTTATTGGATAATTTAAATTCATTTTCTGCGACTTCCACATAAATTTCTTTTAATAACTCACTGAGCACCGGGTAGGTGATGCCGCTGGAAATAAAGAAATTGACCAGTGGCCGTAAAATTTTTTTTAACGCCCGGATGACGTCAATGGAATGATTTGGGTTTGGTTGCAACAAGGGCTTAAGCATAAAATAATCTTGTTGTGGTAAATTTTACCACTTGTAAAAAAAATACTCTACTTAATGTAATTGTAAAAAGGATTTTATCTGCTTTAACGGTAATAAAAAAATGCTATTCCTGCTGCTTGCCATTTAAATTGTTAAAGATCTTCAAGTATGAATGTAATCGCTTTTTAGTCGGGTTTTTTTTGTTTACAAAGAGCGGGGAATGTGGTAAAAATTAAACAGTGGGTATAATTCCCACAAAACAATTTTTCGGCGAGAACGACGGGCGTTCTATTCTGAAAAAGTTTTTAATCACTTAAATTGATAGTCAGGCGTTTTAACAAGAATTACGCAGCTTAAATAGCCGTTTCGATACAGTTTCTTGTCTTTCGCATAATATGAAAAATGAATGTAAGTGATTGTTTTATTAGATTTCAACGCTGCCGCTCATGTTGTAAGCGGGAAAGGGTTTTAAGTGTTGTTTTTTCTTGGGATTATCGATTGACGAGGTTGGGTATGAATAATTTTAATAACGATAGATTTTCTCAAAGTTATCGGAGCATAACAGTCATAAAGCTGTTTCTAATGACCTTGTTAATCAGCCTCTCGGGCGTTGTATTTTCAGGTGATAATAACAGCAGTTTTACGATAAAAAAAGCCAAATGGGAAGCAGGCGACGCCAAACTTGAGGTGGAAGGAAAAGGAAAAAAAGGCGAAACCGTCAATATTTATAATGCAGCGACCAATGAGCTGATTGCCGCAGTCACCGTCCCTAAGAAAAAATGGAAATTGAAGAAAAAAGGCGTGGCGATTGCGCCTTGTCGCGTCCGTGCTGAACAATCGGATGGTCAGCAGGTGGAAAAGAAGGTTTCTAAAGCGCCTGATGATTGCGATTCCGGAGCCGTCATTGCCAAGTCGGAAGCTGAGGAAAGCGAATTGCGAATTAAAGAAAGCAAGTGGGAGTCCGGCGACGCCAAGCTGGTTGCCAAAGGTTTTGGTTCGCAAGGTGAAACAATACAGATCATCAATCCGGTCACCCAAGAACTTTTCGCAAGCTTGACGGTAAAAGAAAAAGAGTGGGAGTTGGAGAAAAAGGGTTTGCCGATAGCGCCCTGTCAAATTCAGGCTCAACAATCGGATGGACAAACGGTGGAAAAGTCAGTGAATAATACGCCGTCAGATTGTGATCAGGAAGGCAGCGGACATCAGGATGAGGAGGACGACGAGGGTTCCAATAATGGCGCAAAACCCAAGAACGCCTTTAATATATTGATGAATTATGAGTTGGGCATGCATTGTACCGGTTTTGAGTTCTCTTATTGCTGCGTGTTGCCGCCTTATAACTCCATCTTGGCGCAAGTGGTAAAAACCGAAAAAGGCAGCCCGTTTCCTGAACTGTTATTGGCCGATCCGGCGGTCGGCCTTGATTTCTTGGGTAGGCCGACAGTGGTGCGCGACACTGAACTGGATGCCGACGGCAATTTCAAGAAGTATGTGATGCGCTATTGGCATGAGGCGCAACCGAGAAATGACGGCAAAGGCGCGCCGCAAACTGATCAATTAATCAGTCTGGTGGAAGGAAATTCCTTATTAATGTGGAATACGGTTTTTGACGCGGCGCAAGTGGATGCCAATAATGCCTTGGTGACTGGCGGTTATCAAGGCGCTGACAATGTGGTGCTGGGCGATGGCGATACCCAGGATGATAATGATAATTACGCTAATGCCTGGTTGAATCATTTGTATATTTATGAAGATCTGGAAGGCGCTAATTCCACCGGCACCAGCCTGGAAAGCGATAAAATCCGTTTGGGCATGTCTAATGCGTCTTTAGGCTTTTCCACTATTTTACCGGAAAACAGCGGCCCGGCTTTTCATCCGGTGGGGCCGGGCGGAGGGCTGAATAATGTGCTGACCAATTCCGGCGATCACGGCACCGTTGTTTATACCCAATCCAAAGTATTGGAAAACTTGCCGGTCATGTTGACTGCGCCGCGAATTTGGGAGGCTTTAGGTTTGCCGTTAACGCCTTTTGAAGACACCATTAATTTCTTCGGCGATCCGGGCGCAATTAATGAGTCGTCAATACGGCCTTATGTGGCGATGAAAGCGCAGTTGCATCATTATGACGTTAATCAGTCGGGCGGCATCGGCGAGCCGGTGCTGGATAGCGGCAATCCGGTCATCGGCTTCGGCACCGCGCCGATTGACATTCCCAATTGTGAGCGCTGTCATGCATTGGGCGACGGCGATTCGGTGAACAGCGCTCAAAACGGCTATCCGGCGATTGCCGCTAAAGTGCAGGGCGAAATCGAATTTTGGAACGCCTATTACGATATTTCCGGTAGCGATTCGGATTGGTACTCTCGTTTGAAAGGCGCTTCAATCAGCATGTTGGCCTTGCATGATGAACAACACGGCACCGCATTCACCGCCAATTATGATCCGCAAAGCAATGACGGCAATACCATCACCCGTTTGGGTCATGAAACAGTGTTATGTCAAAAATGCCATGCCGATAATGTGATTGCCGTAGTGAAATCGGCAACCCATAACGGCGGTGATTTGATTCCGCCTTTATCCGAAGCGATTCATTTGAATCATAAAGATAATGTGACCGATGATAGCTTGGGACGCAACGGCGGTTGTCAAGGTTGTCATCCGGCGCATAGATCAGACGGCGATTTAGCCGGTTATCCGATTGATGAATTGGGTTTAAACGCCTTTGCCGGCGGCGATAACCGGGATGCGGCCGGGGGCTGTTATGTCGGTCGCGATGTGCATTCTAACCCTGGACGCAATGAAGAATGCGAAACGCCCAGTCATTTGAATGCCGTGGGGCAATGGCTGGTGGATAATGTAACCCATGATTCCGGAGGCGACAAAGGTATTTGGTGCACTAATTGTCATACTCAATTCAGCCAGGAATTATGGAAAGCGGAAAATGTAGAGTCTTTGGTTCATGCTAAACCGGGCGATGCCGGACATGTGCGGGAGCCGTTCGCAGGCGCGACCTTGGCGGATGTGGCGGCGGCTGTCGGCGTTTCCAGCACGCAAGCCGAACAATGGCTGGATCCGAAAAATAATGATGATACCGCCGCTATTTGGATGCCGGATCCGGGGCTTTGTGACCACGTGTCCGGCTTGTTCGGCGGTCCCAGCAGCCGTTTTCAGGACGCCAATGTGGCGACTATTGAAGTCAGTTTGGTCGGGCAATCTTGTTCCACCGGTTTCGGCGTCGCCGGGCCGGATTGTGATAATAACGGCAGTGCGGATTTTCAAATATGCGGCAGTCAGGATGGCGATGGCGATTTCAGCGTGAATATCCTGGATTTTTGCACCACCGCGGATTGCATAAGCGATGCCCAGGCCAGTTTGGCCAATTCCTCAGCTGTTCCGGTGCCGTTCTCAGCGGCGACCGATGGCCGGGATCACTGGTTGGCGGCCGGAGAACCGCATTGCGCGGATTGCCATGCCGCGCCTTTTGTCGAACAAAGCGGCAATATCAATCCTTATCCGCCTTTCAATTATCCGAAAAAAGCATCCTTGTTCCGCTATTCGCGCGGACACCAGGATATTACTTGCCAGGGTTGTCACGAGTCTATACACGGTTTATATCCGGTCACCCCGGATATCGACACCACGACTTATGCGCAAGCCGCCAGCTTAAACTCGGATGGTTCACATGGTCCGTTAAAATGTGGCGCTTGCCATGAAGCGGATCAGAACGGCGTTGCCAGTTGGGCGGATCGGATGAAGTATAAAGGCCAAAAAATTAAAGATGACTTTGATTTGGCGGTGGCCTGGTCGCATACCTATACTGATGAAGCCGATCCTCGGGAAGCGGTGTGTTTGAATTGTCATGGCAATGAAAATGATGAAATCGGCTCCAGAGAAGAAGATTGGCTGGAACATGCTCAAAAAGGCAGGGTATCCAGATTGGCGATGGATAAAGTGGAAATATTGCAGCTAGGGCATGTAGCCGGCGACCCGGCGTTTGAAGACCCGTTTACCTCTGTATGTAAAGGTTGTCATGAAGATAAGCGTGAAAAAGTGGCCTGTTCCAATACCGATTGGAAGGAGCATTTGCCCAAAGGCCGGGTAGCTCAATCGGTTTGGGAATATGTTTCCGAGCAGGAAGCGGGCTCTACTTGCGGTTGGTAAAACTCAAGCTTAACGAAGAGCATCGTACAAGGATGTACAGCGCTTTTGGAACATTGCCCTCAAACACGTTGTAGGTCGGACTTCAGTCCGATAACTGAACATACACCAAGCTATTCAAAAGATATGAAAAAGTTAATAATTTCCACTCTCTTCGCTTCCGGCCTGCTGTTGGCGGCGCAATCGCCGATGGCGCAACCCCAAAGCGATGTGATTGCCCAAGTCGGGGACCAGCAAATTCGCTTTCATGATATAGAAGTGATGATTAACAGTTCCAATATGGTCGGCTTGAAAATACCGCCGACCGGCAGCCAGGCCAGAAATCGCTTGCGTTTGACCTTATTGGATAAAGTCATTGACGCCAATTTGATTTATTTGGACGCCAAGCAGCATCAAGCCGACAATAATCAAGTCTATCAATATGATGTGCAACGTTATCGCGATGCCATGTTGGCGTCGATATTCAAACGAAAATATTTGACAGCGGTAGACAATATCAGCGATGCGGAAGTATTGGCTTATTACAAGCAACATGTCGATCAGTCCAAGCCGTTCACCAAAGATACCGGTGACGCTTTGCGGGCGGTCATCAAAAAGCAAAAATTCATCCATAAAAAATCGGCGATAAGGCAAACCCTGAGAAAGGGAGTGTCTGTGAAAGTTTTCGAAAAGGAATTAACTCTGCAAGGCGATGCTTCACGACGGGATGAGCAAGTGATTGCTCGATTGAATGATGAGCCTGTTTTGTGGCGTGATGTGAAAAACAGCATTTCAAGTCAGGATGAGCAACAGCGTATAGATTCGATTCATCGTTATATGGATAAAAAAATCATTTTGTTAAAAGCCCGGCAAATAGGGTTAGAACGAGATCCGGATTTTCTCGCCACCATGGACGAGTATAAAAAAACACGTTTGATCAATTTGCATCGCTCTCAATTGCTGGCGCAAATGGAGCCGACTGATCAACAATTGGGACAGTATTTTGTAAGCAATCGGGCAAAGATCAGCATAGATGAAGCGCGTAAATTGCAGATGATTGTGGTTGCAGATGAGAGCCGCGCGGGTTGGCTGAAAAATCAAATTGAAAACGGAAAAATGACATTGTTTGAAGCCGCTTCTCAATATTCCATCGACCCGAAAGCTAAAAGCAATTTGGGGGAAATCGGTTGGGTTTTGAAGGGTAGCGGTTTTCCGGCATTGAATGATTTAGCATTTTCGCTGGCGCTTAATCAATTAGGCGGCCCGGTGAAGTCGCCCGCCGGTTGGCATTTAGTTAAAGTATTGGATATTCGCGATGCCCGTTTTCAAGACATCGCTCAGGCGGAAACGCGCAAAAAAACCCGGCGTCTTTTTTTGAATGACAAAATGGATGAATATGTGATTCAATTGCGTAAAACCCGGTATTCTGTTGAAGTTTATGAGCAAGTGTTTAAAAGTCTGGTTGAATCGGAATTAAGCTAAAGCCAAACCAATTTACAGGAGATTGATGATGTTGATTTTTCAGCGGATAATGAGCCTGTAATGTCTCGCATTTCTTCTTTTCAGTTCATATTGCCATTAATCTGCGCGGCCTTATTTACTGCTTGTTCGCAGCCTGAGCAAGTTCAAAAGACGCAGGCTAAGGCAAGCCCGCCGCGCGATTATTTAATCATGGTGAATTATGAACTAGGCATGCATTGCACCGGCTTTGATTTTTCATATTGCTGCGTATTACCGCCTTATAATTCGATACTCGCTCAGGTGGTAAAGACCGAACGCAATGCCGAAACGCCGCAGTTGCTGGGCGCTGACCCGGACAACCCGGAAATTTTGATCGATGGCGATAAGCGTTTTAAATTAGCGTATACCCATGAAGATCCGGACGGCATTCCCAATACCTATTCGGCGAGAAAGAAATTGATTTATTGGGGCGTGGCTTATCAGGATGGCCAACTGCCTGATTATGAGTTTAACCACCTCTATATTTATGATGATCTGGAAGGGTCTAATCGGCTACAGACCAGCGCTGATGACAAGAAACGTCATGTCGGTACTGATTTACCGATTAAAATCAATCGAGGGCCGACCGGCCAACACGTCGGCAAAGGTTTTTTACGCTATTCCGGCGATACCGGGACAGTGGTGTTTACCGATTCACCGGTGATGGAAAATGTGCCGATTCAATTGACCGTACCGGGTGTTTGGGAAGCTTTAGGATTACCGTTAACGCCATTCAATGACCAGTTTACCGCTTTGATTTCTCTGGATGAATCAATGGTGCAACCGTTCCAACAAGCAGTGGTGACTTTGGTGGATGCAGAATCCGAGCAGCCTGTGCTTGATTCATCGGGGCAGGTGGTGCGCTTTTTCGGAGTTAACCCCATCGACGTGCCGAACTGCGCCCGCTGCCACGCCAATAAAACCGCAAACGGCGACAAATACACCAAATATCAACAGGAATATCAGTTTTGGCGGGAGATTCGCGGTTCCGGCGAATGGTACGCCGAACTCAAAGCGGCGGCTATTTCCATTTTGGAAATCCATGATGAAAACCACGGCACTAACTTTCTCGGCGCTTGGCCGGGCGGGGCGAATACATATACTCGTTTGGGGCGGGATTCGGTGCTGTGTTCATCCTGTCATGCCGATAATATTATCGGTCAATTACAATCTTTGAGTGTTGCGCAGATGAAGCAAGCAGATGTGCAAGTCGGGCATGCTAATTTAGCTGCGCCGGAACAGTTGATTTCACCGCTGTCAGAAGCTATCCATAAAGCGCATCAGCAAAAAGCGCCTATGCCTGATGCTAACGGTCTGGCCAGTAATTGCCAGCTTTGCCATCCTTCGCATCGCAGCGACCGCAGTTTGGATGAATTCCCGTTAACGACGGAGGGAAGCAATTTATTTGCCCAAGGCGATATACGCGACGCTAAAGGCTGTTTCACTCGCCGCGATTTACACGGTAATGCAAAACGGAATATAGATGGCGCGGAAACGGAAAGTTCGCTCAATGCCGTCGGTGAGTATTTATTATCAGAAGTGATGATGGATGAGCAGGGCGATGATAAAGGACTTTATTGCACCCATTGTCATAATCGTTTGTCGCGGGAATTATACAAAGCCGACCATTTAAATGATGCGGTTAAACAAACCGGGAAAACCTTGCGTAACCGTTCACTGACTGAAATCTCTCAGGCTTTGGGGGTAAATACCGATACCTTGATTCAGGATTATTTGGATCCGAGAGTTCCGATGAGTGGAGGCGATGTGAGCAGCGGGGTGTATCGGGTGTGGGAACGTTCCGGTCAAACCATTGCAGACATTGCGCGAATTAAAGTCGATGATAATAATCAACCCTTGTTAACCCCGCCGGATCAAGATGGCGACCGCTCGGTGATGATTGCCGACACCGATCCCAATGGCGTTGATGGCGTCGCGGTTCCTTACGATGCCGCCACCCACGGACGGGATTATTGGCTGGCGGCGGGAGAACCGCATTGTGCGGATTGCCATAAGCCGCCTTTCGTGGAAAGCATGGGCGGCGGCGCTTTTCCAATTGATCAGCCTGGCAAATATGCCTTGATGCGGCATTCTAAAGGTCATTCGGCAATAACCTGTCAAGGCTGTCACCAATCCACTCATGGGCTTTACCCGGTTGACCCTGAAGTCGATGTGGCCAGTTATCAACAAGCGGCTCTATTGAATGCCGATCAAAGTCACGGGCCGGTTAAATGTGCTGCTTGCCATCAAGTCAATCATTACGGCGTTCCCAGTCGTTACCCGGAATTGATTCCGGAAAACAGCCGCCAATGGTTTGATTTTGCTCAGGCGGTGGAGTTGCAACATAGTTTGAGATGAAGGGTTGTTTATGAATGGCCGCGCGAAACTGGGTTTTGTAATAATAGCTGTTGCCTTATCAGCATGTAACAAACCGCTATGGATAACACACAGTCCTGAAACAAAGGTCTACACTATGCGCGATGTGCCGATAGTTGAATTACGTCGTGAATCCGAAAAGTATATCGGCGCAGCATTTCAAGGTCGTTTCAAATTTTATCGGATTTATCAGGGGATAGAGTCGGTAGCGGAAGTTAAAGACCGTTCTCAAATTGTTTTGGGGAAAACCCATTTTACCGCCCGGCCTATAGATCAATATGGTCATGTAATCCGCATCCGAATTACCCCGCAGCAGCATGAATGGTTTAAATCCAACGGTATTGAACGGCAGGATATTATTAATGCTAAAGTGCGCTTTGCCGGGGTATCGGTCAAGCAAACCATCGCTTTTGAGTTACTGGAAGTGTTAGCGCCCATGGTGAACGAACAATGAAAGCGCTTTTATTATGGGCATTGATGACCGGGGCGTCCGCCGTTTTAGCCGATAGTCAGGTGATTGATGTGTCTATGCCCGATCTTAACGGCCGACAACAAACCTTATCTCAATATCGCGGCAAATGGGTGGTGGTGAATTACTGGGCGACCACTTGTCCGCCTTGTATTAAGGAAATGCCTGAACTTTCTTCATTTCATAACAAACATAAAGATAAAGATGCGGTTGTCGTCGGTGTTGATTTTGAAAATATTCCCAAACTGTGGTTAGACGAGTTTCTGAACCGGGTCGATGTGGATTACCCGATCTGGCTGGGAGGAACATCGCCGTTTACGCCGTTTGGAAAAGTAATGGCTTTACCGACGACATTCATTATTAACCCGAAGGGGGAATTGACGGGGCGTCATACTGGGGTGGTGACTCAACAAGCCTTGGAGGCGTTTATTGAGAGTAAGAAATAGTTATTCATGTTTTGCTGAAAACTAATGCTGAGTATTTGTTTTTAAAGCTATTCCGCAGTGATTGTCGGAATAGCTTTGCTTTAGTTTGCTGGAAAGTGGTTTGATTAAAGACTTGTATTAAAATTACCTCTTTTTACAAAAAAGAAAAACGCCATTAATCCGCTTGCCAGTACCCAAAATAGCGGCGGAGTGGGAATGACAGATAAATGATTCCAGGCATTCCAGGGGTTATTGATTCCTGTCGTTGGGTCAATATCAATGAAGCTGGTTCCGCCCATGCTGGATTCATTGAGACGGATAGAAATAACTTGCGTCAAATCGAATCCCGGATCTTGATGGAAGGCGCCAAAAGGCCCTTGTATACCGATGATGGATGGGTCAATCCAATAATTTGCCCAAGCGTTAACTGGTGCAAAGGCAAACCATCCTCGGGTATTGCCGAAAATATCGAATAATTCTAAAGATAGATCCCAGACGCCCGGCGGCGGAAATGCCGAAAAATGAACCTTGGTTCCGGTAAGGTCAGGGTCTACGCCGTAAACATAATCCCAGGCCGCGACGACTAAATCATTAGGTTGAAAATTATTATTTAAATCCCAGGACATAACCAGCGAATCATGCTCGGTTGAGCCATCGCTGACCGGTCCAAACGCCGTAATCTGCGTATCGTTTGCGGCAACTATATTAGTTACCCCATTGATGCCGATTTGATTAGCGTAAAATTGCTGAGCGGCGCCGCCGCTTAATGCATCAGGAGCTGCTTGTATGCTTCCATCGGTAATGGCTTGATTCCAACTAACTGAACTGTTTTCCCCGATTCTAAACAGCGGACTTGCCTTCAATAAAAGGGGCGTGATGAATGCGACTATGAGCAATAGCGCATTGAGGGAGTGTTTTAATTTCATGATAGGCCTCCTACTAAAATGACCTAACTTGGATAGTAGATTTGTTTTAGCAATAAAGTCAAGATGTTTTTTTGATTCGTATCAAGGGTCAGCCAGCTTGATTTGCTATAGCTGCAATTTAGTATGAACAAAATTAGGTGAATCCGTTGATAAATGACAGCGTGGCGGATACCCTTTAATTTCAACTTTTGAAGGTAATCCGAGCTTTTATAATGATTAATAGAAAATCAAGTTGGCTGACCCTAATACCGCGTCCAGTGGATAATTAACCAACTGAATTACAAAGAATTACGCAATATATTTAGACTTAAGACTTGCCATTTTGTTGGGTATAATTGAATGGATAACCCCCTGTCCAAAGAAGCA
>SPJM01000249.1 GCA_006844585.1 Methylococcaceae bacterium
GCCCATGGATATTACTTGTCCGCCTTGTTCGGCGCTGACCACTAAAGATTTAACGACTCCCCCGCTTAACAAAGTCGCCAAGGCATGTGAGGTTTCATGAAAAAAGACGACCAGTAATTTTAACGGCAACAATAATGTTGAGCGCCACAAAAAAGCAATCGAGATCATGATGGCTAATAGGAAAAATACGGATCGCATAGTGTGAGTAAGATGTTAATAAATGGATTTCATTATCCTGCAATTATTAACGGATTGTTGATATTTTTTGTAACGCGAAAGCCAGATCCGGAATTGGATTGAGGCTAATGAAGAGATATACCCTATTTTTTGTTGAGAGAGTCAATCACTTTTTTAAGCGTTTGTGCTGCGGCGGGATAATTAAAGGATTCAATATCGTTGATGACACTCATTGCTTGTTCGCCTAATAAATCGTTCAATTGTTCGCGTGATTGATTCATTAATTGATATGCATCGGCATCTGCGTGTTGTAAGGCGGTTAGTAGGGTTTGCATACTATCCGGTTTTATGTCTGAATCAACTTTTTTAGCTTGAGTTTGTTCCGTATCCGGCATTTGTTTAATCACTTCAGCGACACAACTGATTGAGGCCGCTAATTCCGACAAATCAGCTTCGATTTGCTGTGCGGCATTTTCAGTTTTAAGATGTAACTCTATTTCAGTTACGGCGGCTTGCGTTTGACTAAGCCCCAACGAACCGGCGCTTCCTTTTAATGTATGCGCCAAATTTTGCATATCCGTGATTTTTTGTTGCTCCAGCATTATTTTTAGTTTATCGGCGGCTTGACCATGAGTAGAAATAAAGTTATTCAACAAGCGGATATACATTGTTAAATCGCCTTGCAGTAAACGCAAAGCATAAGCGCGATTGAAACCGTTTTCAGGGCTTAACAATTCATAAATTTGGTTTAATTGTTGATGATTGAGTTGATGCGCAGTCTCCGTTGAGGCGTTGATGCTAAAATTTTGAAGATTACTGTTATCAAGCTCTACGCCCTGCTCCGGCAACCATGAGCTCAGCGTAGCATACAAATGATTAACATCCACCGGCTTGCTGACAAAATCATTCATCCCGGCCAAAAAACAAGCTTCTTGATTTTCTATAAATGCATTAGCGGTCATTGCGATAATGGGTATCTCTTTGCCTTGCTCAAGTTGACGAATTCGCCGGGTCGCTTCAAGTCCGTCCATAATCGGCATTTGAATGTCCATCAATATCAAATCAACATCTTTCGCATAGTTTTTAATAAAACGCACCGCATTAGCGCCGTTATTAGTGGTGGTAACGACCAAACCGGCCTGATTTAAAAGTCCCTGCGCGACTTCACAATTAATCGGGTCATCTTCCACTAACAATACATGAGTCCCAAAGTACTTTCGCATTTCCGTTTTATCAACTATCTTGAGCTTGTCTTGTTGCAAACTCGGATTAACTTCATCTTTTGATTTTTGAAAAGTCAGCTCAAACCAAAATTTACTACCATGATAAAGTCGACTCTCTAGACCGATTTCACCGTTCATTGCCTTAACTAAACGCTTGCATACCGCCAATCCTAAACCGGAACCGCCGAATTGGCGGGTGGTTTTCGAATCGGCTTGCTCGAATTCATCAAACAATCGTATTTGCATTTCAGGGCTAATGCCCATTCCGGTATCTTGCACCTCAATTCTGAACATTAAATTATCCTCATCTTCGGTCAACAAAATAATGCGCACGGAAATAAAACCATTGGCGGTAAATTTAACCGCGTTTCCCACTAAATTAATCAAAATTTGAGTGAGTCGGGTCGGGTCGCCGATAACTGAAAACAATCTATCTTCTTGTTCTACATTGATGGCCAGCTTTTTTTTCTCCGCCTGTTCTTTAAACATCGAAACTACATTACTAGGAATGCTGTTTAAGCAAAACGGGATTGCTTCGATAATCAGTTTTCCGGCATCGATCTTAGATATATCTAAAATATCATTAATCAGCGACAATAAATGTTGACCTGAATTCAGGACTTTCGTCAGTTGATCTTTACGTTTAGCGCCCGGTTCCGCCTCATTAAGCATTAAATGCGTCATGCCGATAATGGCGTTCAACGGGGTGCGAATCTCATGACTCATATTAGCCAGGAATGCGCTTTTTGTGTTGGAAGCTTGCTCCGCTTGGTTTCGCGCATCAGTCAAGGCATCAAGCATTCGCTTGTTTTCAGATATATCGGTGATGACAATGCCTAAATATAAAGGGTCTCCATGTGCATCATGAATCAAAAAATAATTCTCAATGGTCGGGATGGTTTGCCCGCAGCTAGTCAAAATTGACAACTCGCCGGTCCAATTTCCGTTTTTCATCACTTCAGGAAAGACAGTATCATCGACCTGACGGGCAGTTGCTTCAGGATAAAAACGGGTAAAACACGTTTGCAGCAAAGATTCTTGTTCATCCATCGCCAAGATTTTTTGTAATGCCGGATTGAGATAACAAATGTCTTTGTTGAGCGCCAACATGCAAATGCCCTGACCGGATGCATCCGCCAGCTTTTTAAAAACGCTTATTTCCTGGTGTGCCTGTTCAACCTTTTCTTTTTCTTGTTTTAATTCCAGTTCGGTTTTTTGACGCTCAATCTTTTCCCGCATTAAATCCAATGTCCGCGATGACAAAGTATCATACATGGTCAGCACGGTTTCTATCAGCACCTGCATGGAACCGCCCATTTCCTGATCCGCGCGTAGTTTCGCCTGCTCCAACGATAAGCCGGAACGAATGGCGTCTATGGTTTTTGCCATACGCATATCGCTGTCAAGAATATGAAAAGCCAACCAGCGTGTCAGAAACTTTAATAAGTCGCCGACAATTTCATCTAAACTCTTACTTTCTTCCTGTTCTCTTATCCGGATGACGCTTTCCATAAAAGAGCGATGCACCTGCTGATGACTGGTAAACCAAAGATCATCATCAAAATATGGCTGCCAAATTTTTTCTTCCGACTGAAAGTGAAAATCGGCGTAATTCGCCAATTCGGTGAATACTTCATTTAATTTAAGGGGTTCGGAACGATGTGCAAAATGAGCCGCCAATTGGTTCAACAAATGCACCAACTGTTTATGTTGCTCATCGACTTCGCTGATCCTCGTTTCAAAATTAGGATTCCAGGGAAATACTTCAAAAAAGTCTATTAGGCCATCTTGCATATATAAAATTTTCAGTCCTTAAAGTAAAGGAGCTTTAACACCCGCCATATTTTTCAACAATGCCGTACAAGCATCCACCACTTCGGCATCGAACTTCACTCCGCGATGTTTACTAATGAAGCGGATAATTTCTTCTATCGAAATCGCATCCCGGTAAGGTCTATATTCAGACATCGCTGAAACTACATCGGCAACCGCTACAATTTTTGATTCCGGCATCATTTCCGCACCGGTAATGCCGTGCGGATAGCCGCTTCCGTCAATACATTCATGGTGCTGTAAGATCACTTCTTTAATCGGCCAGTTAAATGTTACTGATTCTAAAATATCGTAACCGACTTGCGGATGCTCCCGCACAATTTGCATTTCATATTGATTCAGGCGTCCGGGGCGATTGAGAATTTCCGAGGGAATATAGATCTTGCCAATGTCATGCACCAAACCGGCAATTTTCAATCCTTCCAAAGCATCATTATCCAATCCCATTTTTGCAGCGATAGAAACGGATAAATTTGAAACTTTAGTTTGATGACCGGCAGTGCAGACATCTCGTTTTTCGATGGTTAAACTAATGGCCTTTATCATCTGCAAAAAGGTTTCTTTTAATTTCACCGCAGAATTTTGTTTTTCTTGATAAAGCCTATCGATATCGGAATGGTCGAATAAAGTGATTAAATAGGCGGCTTTTCCTTCGTGGATAATATCCCGGCAGTCAATCGATAAACTTAAATCCGATTTGTTTTCGCGCTGTAATACGGTGTTAGTTCTGCGGTTAACGCCATAGGGTAACTCAAATTCATCACCCGGCAATACCCGGTAGTTATACATCAACATATTCAAGGCGGCCGGATTGGAAAAAACCACCTGATTATATTGATCAACAACAATAATGCCATTGCAGCTGTGGGTAACCACTAACTCAATCAAACCGCTGTTTTCAACATTTTTTTGACTTAGCTCCAGATTCTTCTCCTTTAATTCTTGCGTTAAACGGAGATTCTCCATTTTTAACTCATAGTTTTCAAAAGCCTCTTTGATCGTGGTTCTCAAATGAGCGTCATCCCAAGGCTTGCACAAAAACTTGTAAATACTGCCTTCATTTATCGCTTCAGTGATGGTTTCCAAATCTGAATAGCCGCTGAGTACGATGCGTATGGTGTCGGGATATAAATCTTTAACGATAGCCAATAGTTCTGTGCCGGTCATGCCGGGCATACGATGATCGGAAATAATCACGCCTACCGGATGATCCGTTAAAAAAGCGAGGGCTTCTTCGCCGCCATCGGCAGTATAAATTTTATAACCATCCGTACGCAGAATGCGTTTTAGCGCTTTTAAAATATTCGGTTCATCATCAACCAACAAAATAGTTCTTTCAGTCATAATGTTTTAGATGTTCTGTCAATTAAGTAGAAACGGAATTCTTTGTTGCTGATACAAAGACAAACAAACATCGGCAATTTCAGCATCATAGAGCGTACTCTTATTTTTGTTGAGTTCTTCCATAGCCACTTCCAAGCCCAAACTTTTCCGATAAGGACGGTCTGAAGCCATCGCATCAATTATATCGGCTACCGATAATATTTTGGCTTCCAATAAAATATTGTCACCTTTTAAACCGTTTGGATAACCGCTGCCGTCTATGCGTTCATGGTGTTGCAGAATGATTTCCGCAATAGGCCAGGGAAACTGCACATGTTGAATAATTTCATAACCCACCTGTGAATGCGTTTCAATCAACCCCCTTTCAGCCGGCGACAACTTCACCGGTTTATTAAGGATTTCCGCAGGTAAATAAATTTTCCCTATATCATGTACTTTGGCCGCCAGCTCCAGGCCTTTAATGAATTCGCCGTCCAATTGCATTTCTTCAGCAATCGCTTTGGCGATGAGCGCACAATTATCCTGATGACCGGCAGTATAAGGGTCTCTTTTTTCCAGAGCTTTGGAAACTGATGTGATAGTCGCCTCAAACGATTCCTGTAATTTTTGTTCCGCTTGTTTGCGTAAGCTTATATCACTCACCGCGCCATATAATTTGACCGTTTGGCCTGATGCGTCGCGTTCAATGCCGCCTCTGTCTTCCACCCAAATCAAGCGGTCGCCGTTTTCATGGATTAATGGATATTCCAAAATGAATTGATCCTTGTTTCCTTTGATATGTTTGATCAGGCTATCTTTAATATTTTGTCGATAATCGCTTTGAATCAGCTCAAACCAATGTGGACGATGTTGATTTAAGTCATCCCGAGTTTTACCGGTAAGGTCATACACCACATCACAATAATAAAATCGCTCCAAGCTTATCGCGTCGGCTTCATAAACTGCTGACGGTATACTTTGAATAACATGTTTAAAACGTTTTTCGCTTTGTTCAATTTTTTCAATTTTATTTTGTAAAGTACTCAGCAGTCTTTTCTTATGTTCGGAATCAAATGCTTGGTCGCTTAATCGCTTATCTTTTTGTTCCGGTAATCTATCTTTCAATGTTTCCGTCGAGTTAATGACCCGCTCAATTGATTCCAAAAATTGTTTGGACTGCATCGGCTTCACTAAAAAGCCGGCTGCTTTTAATCCCTTACCTAGAGCAATATCCTGGTTATCAACAAAATGCGCGGAATAAAAAATAAATGGAATTTCAGCGGTTTGCGCATCCGACTTCAGATGCTTACACAATTCAAAGCCATCCATTTCAGGCATCATAATGTCTGAAATAATCAAATCCGGACGATTCCCGGCAATAAGCAGCAAAGCTTGCTGACCATTTTCCGCCTCTAAAACATCAAAATTACGTTGCTGTAATATTTTTTTCTGTATCAATCGCGCATCGGACTGATCATCTACGACTAATATCTTCATCATGTTTTTCAATTGTGTGGATGTGCTTAGGTAAATTGAGATAAAAAGTAGATCCTTTGTTCAATTGACTGGTTAAATAAATCTGTCCGCCTAAAACATTTTCAACCAATTTTTTGGTTAAATAGAGACCTAATCCCGAACCCTGCTCTTGATCGGATAATTTGTTTTGTACACGGCTAAAAGGCGAAAAAACTGATTCCCAATCAGATTCTTTAATGCCGATGCCTTGATCGGAAACGGCAATAATCAAACGTTGATCATTTTGCGTGGCCACTACTTCAATACTGCCTTGTTCAGAATATTTCAAAGCATTGGTAAACAAGTTAATCAAACATTGTTTCAAACGTTTGCGCTCG
Organism: Methylococcaceae bacterium; assembly: GCA_006844585.1. Lineage (GTDB taxonomy): Bacteria > Pseudomonadota > Gammaproteobacteria > Methylococcales > Methylomonadaceae > Methylomarinum. The sequence goes on from SPJM01000249.1 coordinate 6,410, forward strand.
ATTTGTAGTGAAGCGTCTTCAGGGATTCGCTGCTTAAAGTGAATTTTTTTCGCTTTGAACTGTAGTTCCAATTCTTTAAAAAGCTCTACAACTAATTCATTCAGCTTAACGTTGCTGATTTCAACCGGTAATTTACCGGCTTCAATTTTGGACAAATCCAACATGTCGGAAACAATATCATTCAAATGCTCCGATGAAGTCAGCACCCGATTTAAAAAATCTTTTTGTTCATCATTGAGCTCACCGCAAATCCCTTCCAGGATCATGCTGGTAAAGCCTATAATTGTATTTAAAGGCGTTTTCAATTCATGCGAGGCGGTTGCAATAAATGCGCTTTTCAGTTGATCCAACTCTTTTAAATGCGCGTTTGCTTCCTTCAATTCACGGGTTCTTTCCACCACCCGTTGCCCCAGTTTTTCGCTATATTCCTTTAATTCCTGTTGGATCATTTGCTGAGTCGTCATGTCCCGGCTGACGCTTAAAATTCCCGGTTTATTCTGACTACTGGAAAAAAAAGGCATATTCACGGTATCCATGAAGCGTTTATGTCCATCCGCTCCGTTTATCCAATGTTGGCTGCGCTGAATGTGGGTTTCACTCAATAAATGCTGATCCGCTTGAGTCGTCAAAGCCGCCTGTTTGTCTCCGAATAATTCATTATCGGTTTTGCCTAAATAGTCACTCTCTTTCTTTTCAAAGAAATGATTGAAAGCTTGATTAGCGCCCAAGTATCGACCTTCATGATCTTTAAAATAAATAATGTCCGAACAATGATTGATCAATGCATTGATTAAGGCCATTTGATGACCCAATTGCACATTTTGTTGATCTATCGCACTGTGTAATTGGATATTTTCCAGATTCAAACAATCTTTGGCCCGTTTAATCAACAACTGATTATTGACTCTGGCTTTTAAAATACCCGGATTAAATGGCTTTCGGATATAATCCACCGCACCTATTTCCAGCGCTATCTCTTCTTCATCCGAGACAGTAACGAAAATAACGGGAATATCTTCAGTTAAGGCATTTTGCTTAAGCTTTTCTAACACTTGATAACCATCCATATCGGGCATCTTTACATCCAATAAAATCAATTCCGGCTTAGGCTCGGATACCACAATCGCCAAAGCATCAGCGCCCGAATTGGCAACCCGCAGACGATACTGGTCACTGAGAATTTTACTCATAACATGCAGATTGACGGGTTCGTCATCCACAATTAATAATACTGACGGTGTTGTCATGATTTAACCGCTTTATTCATTGAAATCTTATTCCTTCAGTCCTAAGAATCATCTACTGTCAAAGTCTTTACATTGAGTATAATTCAAAACCGTTTTTTTTCCGGGAAGCGCAGAATAATTTATCTGCGCAGTTTTTTCGTCAAAACTTCACCCTTTAGTATTGCGCTATACAAATAGTTTTCTAAACTAAGAACTGAGGCAGCAAAACTTTGTAAGTAATTCCGTAAATAACGGATTGAGCGGAGAATAATATGGCTATTTTTAACTGGAACAGTTCTTACCAAACCGGAAATGAAGAAATCGACCGACAACACAAAAAATTGGTCGATATGCTCAATCAACTGGATGAAAGCATTTCCATTGAAGGCAGCCATAACACGGCTTTAAAAGTATTAAACGAATTAGCAGACTATACCCATTATCACTTTGCGACAGAAGAAAAGTTCATGCAAAGTCATCAATATGACACAGATCAATTTGCCAAACATAAAGGCGAACACGATCAGTTTATTGAACAAGTGAAAACAGCCTTAGATGACATTCAGGACAATCCGGATAAATTAGAAGCGCAGTTATTGGACTTTTTGGTGCAATGGTTGATGAATCATATTTTATTAACCGACAAAAAAATGGTCGGTCAGATTTTGGAGCCTGAAAAAAAAGACAATGATCAGGCTATTAATATCGAAATTTTAAATTCCAATTTATACGGCGCATTACGAGAAAGCGAAAACCGCTTTAAAGAATTAGCCGACATTTTACCCGCTTCAATTTGGATCAATAATCAGGATGGAAAACGTATTTTCGTTAACCAACATTATTTAAAACTGACCAATTTGACACAGGCGGAATGTTTGGAGGGAAACTGGCAAAATAGCATCTACCCGGATGATCTGAACCGATTAAGGGAAATTTATCGCAAAGCGCAACAAGAGCATAATACGGAACAAGTCGAATACAGAATACAAGACGATCAAGGCAATATTTTTTGGATTTTAGAAACCATTATTCCCAGACAACGATCAAACCAACAGTTTAGCGGATTTATGGGCTGCGGCATTGATATCAGCAAACAAAAAATGGTGGAAAAATCTTTGGAAGATATCGTTGAAAAACGCACTCAACAATTACTCAAAACCAACCAAAAATTACAACGGGAAAAAGAAGAGCAACTGCTTTTAAACAGTCAGTTAAAAGAAACCCAGAGCCATTTAGTCCAATCTGAAAAAATGGCTTCAATTGGTCAATTGGCTGCCGGGGTGGCGCATGAAATCAATAACCCTTTAGGCTACATCAATTCCAATCTTTCCAGCTTGCGCAATTATTTAGCCGACCTGGACAAAGTCATTGCACTGACTGAAAAATTAACCCAAGAACTCCCTGACGATAACGCTGTAGCGAAGGAATACAATACTCTAAAAGATGAGCTGGATCTTGAATTTGTACGTGAAGACTTAAAAGACCTGGTGGAAGAATCCATTGAAGGCGCCAACCGGGCAAAGAACATCGTTCAGGATTTACGCGACTTTTCCCGTATTGATAAAAAAGATAGAGCTATTTTCGATTTGGAAAACGGTCTCGATGCAACCCTGAATATTGTCCATAATGAACTGAAATATAAGGCCGATATTATGAAAGAATATGGCGGCGTAGAACCTTTTGAATGCGTGGGCGCGCAATTAAATCAAGTTTTTATGAATTTATTAGTGAATGCCGCCCATGCCATTGAAGAATTCGGCGTCATCACCGTTAGAACCGGCTATAAAGACGATGACTGGGTTTGGGTAGAGGTTGAAGATACCGGCAAAGGAATTTCCGAGGAAATTAAAAATAAAATATTTGATCCTTTTTTTACCACCAAACCGGTCGGTAAAGGAACCGGTCTAGGCTTATCGTTATCTTATAAAATTATTCAGGACCATCAAGGCTATTTTGAAATTGATTCGGAAATCGGCGTAGGTACAAAGTTTCGGGTTTATATACCAGTGAAATAACGTTATGAATGACGACAAAATTGATATTTTTCCTATTCGCATGCTTTGCGTCGATGATGAACCCAATGTATTAAAAGCATTAAAACGCGTGTTCAGAGGCTCTAATTATCAAGTTTCACTCGCCGAAAGCGGTTTTAAGGGATTGGAAATACTGGCGCAAGGCGGAATTGATATAATTATTTCCGATATGCGCATGCCGCAAATGGACGGTGCGGAGTTTTTGGCTAAAGCCGCCCGACAATGGCCGGAAGTCATGCGGATTTTATTGACCGGCTATGCTGATATCGAATCCACCATCGCCGCCGTCAATCAAGGCAAAATATACAGCTATTGCAGTAAACCCTGGGAAGATGAAGAATTAAAGACTCTTATTCATAAAGCGGTTGAAGAAAAAAGGATGCGCGAAGAACGCGTTCAATTATTCGAAATCATTCATCAACAAAACGCCCAACTCACCGAATTTAATAAACAGTTGGAAGATAAAGTTCAACAACGAACGCAACAATTAAAAAAGTCTTTTAAGCAACTCGATTCCGCCCATAAAAATTTAAAAAAACAATACATTGATTCGATAAGAGTATTCGCCAAAATCATCGAAATGAGACCCGGGATACGTTCCGGCCATTCTAGTTATATCGCCAATTACGGCAAAAGCATCGCGGAAAGATTGCAATTAACCGAAGAACAACAAAAACAAGTTTTATACGCCGGTTTATTATTACAAATCGGTAAAATGGGCCTGCCTGAAGAGCTGCTACAGCTACCTCTTTTTCAAATGTCAACTCAAGATAAAGCCCAATATTACAAACATGCTTTAGAGGGCGAATCGTTATTGAAACAAATGGCGCAATTAACCGAGGCGGCAAGCTTTGTTAAACACCAATTTGAGAATTATGACGGCAGCGGTTATCCGGACGGCCTTCGCGCATCCGAGATTCCAACCGGTTCGCGCATTCTAGCCATTGTTAGAGACTATTTATCTTTTCTCGAAGGCTCCATGAGCGGCGATAAAATGTCCGTAGCGAATGCGCAACTGCGTTTACAAGAGAAAAAGGGGTTGCTGTACGACCCTTTAATCGTCGATGCCTTTCTCGCCGTTTTAATGGAAACGAATATGCAACAGGAAAGACCTATTGTCGAAATATCCTGTACTCAATTGGTTCCCGGCATGGAAATCGCGGAAATTTACAATGATGATCGGCTTTATTTGAAAAATTTTATATTAGAGAAAAAAAATATTGACGACATCATCATGCTTTGGAAACAAGCCCGGAAAAAACTGACCATTAAAATTCGTTTGGGCGAAAACAGTACTCGTTGATTATTTTTGATATTAATGCGTAATTGCCCGCCGGTGTTAATTGCTTGGGTGTAAATGTTGAATAATCCGTGGATCACGCAGATTCTCTCGTGGATATTTGTAATCTTTACGCCGATACTCAGGAATTGTAATGGTTTAATAGAACCAGACACTCATTTGAGAGAAAATATCACAATCTAAATTGAGGTCGCGACATAGGAAAAAGATATACACAGAAGAATTTAAAAGCAATGCAGTCACAATGGTATTAAACGATGCTTTTAACCGTAGTGAAGTTGGGCGTCGATTGGAAACATCAACCAAAAACGTATGCCATTGGGTTAAAGAGCAGGAAGATGTGCTGTGAGGATTGCCTTCATCTGAAGAGCTTTTTATCAGTATTGAGAAATGACAGGCATCCCCGCTTCAAACCGGTCACGCAGCTTTCCCCATTCGGTTTGGAAATCTCTGCACGCTTAACCGGTTTGGCTCAATAGGTTTTTGCTTGTAGTGTTTTCTGTATCTCCAGTATATAGGCCGTTCTTCCAATTCAGGTTTCTATTGACTCAAAGGTTTCCTCATCAATGCCGGGACTACCTTTGTTTTGCCTGACAAAATTCCTGGCAAATTAAGTTATTAGCAAAAAACACACTAATTTACCCAGTTATCAAGTTTAGATCGTACATAGTCTGGAGAAAGCCTTTCTTGTTCTAATCTAGCGTCACAGTAGTTTCCAGCTATTAAGTCTAAAAATAACTGAGTTTCTGAAGGAGTGAGAAATTCAGGTGTCCTTTCAACAGACTTTCGTTCACCCACCATTCTGTCTTCGTGAAGATTCAGTGTTTCTTTGTCCATCATCAACACTTCAAGTGAAGACAACTTTGAACGGGCATCGCTCAGGATAGATAAGCCCCATGTATCAATATCGCCCCAATAACCAACGTGCTTGTTCTGTAGCCACTCAGCATCCATCCAGGCTACATTTTTGCCGCCGCCAAATACAGCAATGGTATTGTGGAGTTCAGGCAGTCCTAACCCTGATTGCATATTTTCAACGACCAGTATATTGTCCGCAGGGAGTTCTTGCTGTTTCAATATATCTGTCGAGAGTTGCAATACAGGAAAGCCTCCAGTCCTGATTTTTACACTTTCACAAAGCGGTCGAATGCTTAGCCAGCCTTTAGGATTTTGATGGCATCCTAACCAATCAATTAACCCACCCGCGCTTGCAACAGCGTTATCATGTATTACATCTAATATATCCGTTAATAGTGATTGAAAACTCTCCAGGAATTTTGTATCAACGCCAACCAAAGGTAAAGCACGTAGATATAATCCTGCGCCCATATTAGGCGCTAATTGTCCTATCAAATCAGCTAATAATTGTGCATCCAGTAATCGCATGGATTCAATCACTGCAAGATGCTTTACCAGCACCGGATATATCTCTGCATGAATGACCAGTAAAGGTGACATATTTTTTTCCCAAATATGACTGCGCTGAATGGCCTCATCCCCCACACATTCAATCAATTCCTGAATACTATTCAAAACAAAAAACGTCGGTACTTCTTGCACCGAAAGTTGCCTGTAGCTTCGAGACTCCCATTCAATAAAGTGTTGGGCAGAGTAGGAGCGCCATTCGCCAATGAATCTCTGGAAGTGAGACAAGTCTTGAATTGCTGATCTGCCAACTGGTGGCTTCAAGCCTATTCGAATAGGAAAAGGTTTATCGCCTAGAAGACGCGCTTTTAAGCGTGTTTGCTTATGCCATTCTCGTGTTAAGACCCGCTGTCTAATATCGGCAGGCAATAGTCCCCACGTTCTAGGCATTGACTTCCAGTTCCACACCTAACTCCAGAGCTTCTACTGCAAGTTTTTGTTGCCGCTGTTGTTCTCGCCTTTGAACGACTTCTTCCCAGGTGACTTCACATAGGTGACTCTCATGGTTTTCCTGATCTCGTTCTGCAATAAGTATTGAACGCGCTGATTCTCTCGCCAAATTAAGATTTTTGTAGGGCGTGATTAGATTGACATGTATATGCAGCTCCTTAAACACACGCAGTACTCTGCGACTTACTGCCTCTGCGGTATTGGAAAAGGCTTCATCCAGAAAAACGGTGCTATAAACAGGCCGATCATAACCCTCCGGCGTTAACACATAAGCTAAACTGGCAGCGACAATGGTGCCGGCAAAGGATTCTTTCTCACCGCCCGATTTGCCACTTGAAGATTCTAATACATCGCGAACTGCATGTGTTTTAGCATCCAGCTCTTCTGCGTAAAATGACATTTGGTAACGTGGATCAAGTAATCTTAAACTTTCCAGATTATTGGCAGTTACCGGGTTGCTTGCTTTCTCCAGGATCTCAACGACCTGCGTTAATTGTTGAAATCGGGCTTCGTGATCGTCACTGGTTGCCTGACTCAAAACCGTTTTAATATATTTGTTAAACACTTGAACATGAGGGTAATGATCCGTTCTTGCACCGAGCTTTAGATGAGAACCGGGGCGAAATTCAGTGCGTGTGAGTACTTGGTTAATGGTATCAATACGCTCCATAATATCTTCACGCTCTGATTCAAGACGTTGCTGAATACGGGCTAAAGATTGGGTTGCATGTTTATTAAGTCGCTCGACAAATTGTTCAACCAGCTTTGGTAGCCCTTCTTCTTCAAGCTGTCGTAAATGCTGCAAATACTCTTCCAGACTGGCAATATCACAACCCCAGTCTGCCGCAATGACTTGCCATGTTTCATGTGATCGAAACGATGACATGATGCCAATGGCAGACTTCTCTGCACTGTTTTTTCTACCTCGCCAAGTCTCAAGCGACTGCTCAATATCTTTACTATGCTGGTTCTGTCGTATCGTTATCTGCTTTAAGTCTTCAACCGTTAATAAACCAACCCGTTTATCAAGCATCTCTCGTACTGATTCTTGCAACCCTTCTGATGCAACTGCTTTGGCTTCTTCTTGTTTAGATTTAGCATCATTAAGTGTTTTGGTTAACTCACCTTCCGATTTAAGGTTTTTTTCTTTTTCTAATCTAATATCTTCCAGTTTTTGCTTCGCTTTTTCCCATCGAAGTTTTGCTTTATCCAGATCACTACCTGCTAATTCCAAAGCGTTGAGGTCATCCTGTAATTGTGACACTTTGTTCTGCCAATAAGGCGCATTGATCTCAGCCCATTCATACTCACGCAATGTTTCCCAAAGTTTTGCTCGTTTAGTGATTGCATCCAGTTTTTCCCTGGCTTTCTCTACCATATTGAGGGTGTTAGCCAACGCTTTTTCCAGGTTAACTTTGTCTGTATTTAAAATGGCCAATCGGGACTTATTAGAAAAACCTAAATTCCAACGCCTGCGATCATCAATGCGGTGTTGATCCTTTTTCTCGAACCTGCCCTTATCCATATGCATTAACCCCTGTTGGGTCATAGAAAAAGGTGTCGTATCTAGCTCTTCAGTTGACGAGACACAATGTAAGTCGAATCGGGCCAAATGCCTTTTCAACCACTCTCTATAAGGGTGTTCTCGCCAGATCAGCTTTTTTAAAAATCCATTGCTTTTAAATTCAGCACGTTGTTTGGAATGAGAACCCGCAGTATCAAAATCTCGAACCACCTGCACACGTACATGCAAGCCAGTGTGCCGAGTATTTAACCATCGGGTGACCATTGAAAAACGATTAGAAGGCACGGCTAATGTTGTACGTAACCCTCCTAGCGCCCTTTCTATTGCACCTTGCCAAGGTCGCTGCTGCTCATTAACATCAATCAATTCACCGATAAAAACGCACTGCTCACGCTCAAAGCCAAGTGACTGAACCAATTCATCGCGTAATTGTTGATACTTAATATCTATATTTGAATCAGGACGCGCTTCAATTTCTGCTATTTCCTGAGTAATATCATTCCGTTTTGATTGAATATCAGCATACTGTGCGCTGACTGATGCAAATTCATCCTGAGATTCTCTGTTATCTTCTTTAATGCTGTTTAGCTTATCTTCAACAAGCGACTGGTTGGCTAAAAATAAATCTTCTTGAAGTTTTTCATTTAAGCCTAAAGCCCGTGCATCTTGTTGATATTTTGATGACCGGGCAATAACACGAGTTAGCTCTTTTTTTGTCGTCGCAAGATCTTTTTTTATCGATTCAATCCGTCCGCCACCCGCTTTAATGTAATCTTCATGCCGCTGTTCTGCAGCATCATTGGCATCCGATTCTTTTTCAGCGTTTTGCTTGATTATTAGTAACAGTGTTTCCAATTGTGATTGAAATTGCTGAATTTTCTCACTCCAGAGTCGATAACAAATTTCACCGAAGTACACTGGCAAACCATCGCGTTCAGCCATCAACTGTGTCAGCTCCTTTTCTGCGCGTTCTATGGCTTGCTGTAACTCTGGCAGCCTAAACAAATGCTGTTGTTGCTCCCGTGCATCAAGCAGTTGATTATGAATGGCAACAAGATCAGAAAATTCGTCCACCACTTTTCTTGCATCGATTTTAACCGTACTCGGCTCTAGCACCAATTCTCTGATTAAGCTGGTCAGGTCATCAATTTTTTTCAAGCCCAATGCCCTGGATAACAATGCCGGTGCATTTCTATTGTCCATATAGAGATATTTTCGATACAGTTCCTGATAATCAGAAAAGTTATCGTCACAGCACGTTATTGCCGGGTCATTTTTTAACCACTGCTTTAACGAACGGGCATTGCCCTCACCAAACGCATCAAGCATTTCCTTTAAAGTAAGGTTTCTTTTAGCCGCAACATAAACACGTTTTACATCCGATAAGACATTATTCGATTGCGTCGTCCAAAAAATAGCCGCCAGGGTGATACAGGAACCATCATCTGCTTGGTAGCATGCACGTAAACCAGTCACTACAGGTCCTTCTCGTTTACTTCTGACTCGAGTACTACTACCATCATGCACCGAGCCAAAATTGCCGCGCATATAAGAAATCAACGATCTATCTGAGCGGTCGCCTTGTGCCGCAGCCACATTAAAACTGGCTCTTCCGGCGGGTTGTAACAAAGCCATTAAACCATCAATAAAGGTTGATTTACCCGCACCATTATCGCCGGTAACAAGTGTTCCAAAGGGATCAATCGTTGCAGAGTGTAGTCCGTTAAAAGAACCCCAATTAAATACCGAAAGCTCTGCCAGGCGTATCTGACCGACACTAAACAAAGCATTAATACTTGAAGCCACTAGCTCTTTAGCCATTGATCACTCCGTTGGTGACTGATGTTTGTTTAGCATCACGCTCTGATTCCGTCGATATTCCAGCTTCCTGACTTAGGCGTTGGTATTCTGCCAACATTTTTTCCAGGAATTCAGCATTGACCACATAGCGAATAATAGGGGTAATTTCAAAGCGGTCATCACTGCCACGTACAGAAGACAAAATATGTTTTTCAAGCATCTTACGCAAAGCCGCATTAAGTTTTTTTCGGTCTGATTTACTACTATTGGTCAGCGCCAGAAAGGGCGTTAAATGGGCTTCTATACGCTCAAGGTCAATTATAATCCGCTGCTCACCCGAGTTCTCTCGCTTCTGGTAGTGCTTACGTAATACCAGAAGCAATAAGGTATCGTAGAGTGACAGTGTTCTGCGAGTAATCAGTGAAACACTTTCCTCATCATCTTCACTCTCATTTTCATCTTGTCTCGCTATAAAAGCAACGCCTGTTCTTTCATCAAGAATCAATTTTAAATAAATATCTGCGAGGTAACGTCTAACACCTGTCTGATATCGGCATATTAAATCAAATAATTTTGGCTTTTGAGAGGCTAAAATAACACCAAACCTAAGCAAGTTGACCAGCGCCCGCCTTGCGTCTGGCGGCATGGCTTCACTATTAACAGGTGTGCTATCAGTTGTAGGCTCGCTGTTATCTGAATCAACAGTATCTTTCTGGTTAATACTGAGTCGCGCCTCATCACTGCTTATGTCTTCCTGCAATGCCTTCTCTGTTGTTTGATTTTGCCGTAATAAATCGAATAAATCAGTTGCTTTTGAAGGATTGTGACTATTTTCAATATCTGTCTTCCTTATGCTGTCATTCATATAACAAGCTCCTCAATATTGTCGGGAAATAAGTCTGCACTTAACACATATTTCGGTATCGATGCTTTAAGCTGAACGCCCTGTTTATCTAGAACATCAACACTTTCTTTTTCTTCCAGAGTTGTTGCATTGATTGATCTTGCAACGCGTAAATAGGCCACCAGTTCTTCCAGTCCGGATTGCATTGGATGTATTTTAGTCAGAGAGGCAATGGTCATGGGACCATGTTGCTGTAATGTTTCTCGTGCTTTAAACGCAACTTCTTTTACCTGAACCATATCCAGGCAATCCAGCATCAAATCGCTGGGTGTTCTTGTGTTCACCTGTTCCTCTATGCCCGTTGTATCAAGTTTCTCATCGGGTTCTTTTAAACGCATAGTATCCGGAGAGGTGATTTTAATACTACCGACCGGCAATGACAGGGCTGTTGCTATTTTTGTGTCTGTGCCTGCTTCTTTTAATTCAACCCCTATGCGTTCTAACTGAGTTAACAGTTGATCAACCGCTCTATTTTCCAGTGCAGCACCGCTTTCAATATACGCTCTGAGGCTCTCTTCCGTCCTGCGCCTGATATGAAAAACGCGCTCACTTTCAGAGGATAACTCGCGCATCAATTTACTCAGAAATTGCTGTTGTTGAGGGGATAATTGCTCGACAACGGGGCGACTTAATATACTGCGTAACTGATCTTTAAATTCTGTCGAGCGGTTTTGATCACATAAAAGCTGGAAAAAACCCTCAAACGCACTGCCTGCATCCGTAGTCGCCAACAGATTTTCCTTTTCCATCACCGAGAGTAAAATGTCTCCACGTTTTGCATCCCCCTCTATCATTTGTACTCGAATATCTTGATCCAGTCCGCGGATTTCATCTTCGACACGACGAAAATCACCTGTTAAAACCGATGCCAATTGATAGATCTCTCTGATCCTTTCTCGTTGCTGAGGTTCAGACAATTCTATTACAACGCCCGCTTTGAGTGCGTCAATCTCGCCTTGTAGTTCAGCTTTTCTTTGTTCAAGCAAGGTAATCCGTTCCTCCGGATTTGAACTAATAGCCACCGCAAAATCACGCACAGCCTCCTGTACAATTCTTAGATGTGACGCAGTAGTGCCTGTGCTTCTTTGATCTAAATTTTGGCAAAACCTTAATGCCACTTCACTGGCATCGGTTTTAGTGAGCTGATCATCCATTTCACGTAACCACCCAGCACGAATCCATTGATTGAGATAGCTTGCCGCATTGCTTTCTGTTTCCCATATGCCAAGTTCTCTGCATCGTTCTAACTCGGCATCCAGAGCGATACGCGCTCTCCCAAAAGGCACCTCACTTTCATCCGAGAATAAATCAGCGATAAACGCCAGAATCACCGGAGCATTAGCCGCTCGAAGTAACGCCCAGGCCGCACTTTCCTGAAACAATCGTCGGTATTTTGCCTGTAATCCCTGAAAATTCATTTCACTCCCTTATTGCAAATAATTAGCAAGCTTTATTCAGCCCTTGTAAGGCGAATACAAAGCAGTAGTCATAATGTAAATATTCAGAAATCCCCGCCTTAGCACCTTCTCCCTGAGGGAGAAGGCTGGGATGAGGGGGGGGGATAAATACAGTGAATGTCTAAATATTTACGTAATAATCATTACAAAAATATTATCATCATCAATTTGATGATGTCAATAGATATTATTGACGCGCATTTGCTTTGATATTATTATAATCGCCGTCTAAATATAACCCATTTAGGGATAGTCAAAGGTACCGGTTCAATGTCCCAGAATTTATTAAAAAATATCAGTCAGGCACAGCAAGAAAGGTTGTTTCATATAGATTTCAAACTACGTTTTTTAGGCTCAATTAATAGGAATGATCTTATTTCCCGTTTTGGTATAAAAGCCGCTGCCGCGACCAGAGATATTGCACTGTATAAAGAGACTGCTCCTAACAATCTTTATTATGATACTAAAGCGAAATCCTATAACCAATCTGATATGTTTTCGCCTCTTTTTAGCTACCCTGAAAATCAAGCGCTTTCGGGCTTATGTTGTGGTTTAGGTGATGACCATGTATTGGACAAAGTATCTCTTATTTCCTCAGCGTCACCAACACAGCTCAATCATCCTAATCTCGATAGACTTGCTTTAATCACCCAAGCAATTCACCAGAAAAGAATATTGAAAATAAATTATCACTCGCTTTCCAGCGGCCAAAGCACTCGTGAGATAGTGCCTTTTGCCTTAGTTGATAACGGGTTGCGCTGGCATGTTAGAGCTTTTGACCGTAAGCGAGAACGCTTTACAGACTTTGTTATCAATCGCATAGCCAGGCTTAAAATAATGAATGGCGATATTCCCAAACAACAAACTCAGGAAGCTGATATTCAATGGAACCGTATAGTTGAAATGCACATTGTTCCACACCCGCGTTTAAGTTATCCAAAAACTATAGAAATTGAATATGCAATGGAAAATGGTTTATTAATAATTCAAGTACGGGCAGCAGTCGCGGGTTATGTACTACGAAGATGGAATGTTGACTGTTCTCAAGCGCATACGCTAACTACACCTGAAATTCACTTGTGGTTGAAAAATCAACAAACACTCTACAATGTTGATAACTTAAGCATTGCTCCCGGTTATCAATTAAATGAAGATTGCTAAAATTATTAAGAGGAAAAACAGATCCTGAAAAAGTTAAAAATACGGTAATTACTCAGCGTAATTTAAATAACAAAAATAATTTAATATCAGTTACTTACGCAATAAGTGCATGTGACATGGATGTCACATTCAAGCCTACATGGATGTATTTACGGCGTCTTCTGGAGTAAATAACTGATAATAAATGTCAAAATACACTGGGTAGTTACAAAGTCAAAACCCTCAAACTTAAAGATCCAATTTACTACAAAAAAACTTGTTAACTGCAAAACTCAGCGTTATATTTTAGTATAACATTTTTGGTCGGAGATAAAAATGACACAAGTAGTAATAAGACAGTCGGGTGGCGCTAATATTATTAGTATTCCAAAAGTCATCCTTAGAACTTTAGCGTTAGACACTGGGTCAGCTTTAGACTTATCTATTAAAGATAACAAAATAATTTTAACGCCTATTAAAGAAAATTTGACCTTAGAAGCGGTTTTAGAAGGAAGCCCTAAATCAGCGCTGAAGTTAACTGAAGAAGACCTGCAATGGCTGAATAGACCGTCTATTGGGAAAGAAATTTGATGACTTATATTCCCGACCAAGGTGATATCGTTTTGCTAACTTTCGATCCAAGTAGTGGTAAAGAGATTATGAAGCGAAGGCCTGCATATGTAATTTCCAGAAAAACTTTCAATGAACACACTGATCTAGCGATTGTTGCGCCAATCTCAAGTACGGTGAGAGGTATAAAATTAGAAGTTATTTTACCTGAGAAGTTAAAAACAAAAGGGGCGGTTTTAGTACATCAATTAAAATCACTAGATTTCTACGAACGAGAGATTCAATTTATAGAAAAAATGATGCAGAAAGAAATTGAAGAAATCAAAGTGCTTGCCAAATTATTGATAAAGTAGGAAAGAAACGATGATGTTTCCAATAATCAGGTCCAATAATACCCCCACACAAAAAAAACCAGCTACAAACCCTTTAAGCATCAAGATTTGATAAGGTTTTATGCATCATTGTTTGGTATCCTAGCGCGCTGATTGATACTTTTTGTAATTAGCCCTGTTTCCATCCTCATAAATACTCATGGAAGAACATTTTCACGCAGAATTTTACGGTTTTACCATTGACTCTGAACAAGGCTTGAGCTTTGCAGGGAAAACCGTGGAATTAAGGCCTAAAGAATTCCAGATGTTGCTGCTGTTGGTGCGACGCGCCGGCGCCAGAGTTTCTAAAGAAGAACTGATCAAGCACGTCTGGAACAGTGCGCCGACTTCTGACGAAAGCATTTCCCGTTGTTTATCGGTGCTGAAATCGACTTTACGCAAGGTCAGCCCCGGAACGGAATTACTGATTAAAACCGAATACGGACAGGGTTATCGTTTTATCGGCGAAATCGGTAAACCGGCCACGCTGGTCAATGAAGAAAACTTCTTCCTATTAATCAACGCCACCCGCAATATTATTATCTTAAAGGATGATCAAAATCGTTGGCAAATCGCCAATAATGCTTGTTTGCAATTATTCGATTTAATGGGCAAGGCTTGGCAAGGGAAAACCAGCGCCGAATTAGCTCAAATCTGCAATCCAAATTGGCAAGATCATTTTGAATGCGGCTATCTGGCGGATGAACAAACCTGGGAAAGAGGCGATGTAGTCGAATACACCATCCAAAAAGCCAATGATCCGAATAACCCTGAGCACTTCGACCGAGCTTTTGAAATTACAAAAACGCCGATCTTTGAGCCTAATGGCAATCGTAAAGCTTTAATCGTTTTAGGACAGGAAATCACCGACAAATTAGAAAATGAACGCCACGCCTTGTTAATGCATAAAGTATTGTCTAATAGCGATGAAGCTGTTTTAATTTGCGATCAGCTCAATAACATCGTTTACGCCAATACCGCATTCACCAATATCACCGGCTATACCATGCAGGAAGTCCGTGGCAAGAATCCGCGTTTATTGGCTTCCGGTCGGCATGATAAAATTTTTTTTCAAAAGATGTGGCGACAAATAAACAGTGATGGCAACTGGTTTGGCGAAATCTGGGATAAACGTAAAAACGGCGAAATCTATTTAAAATGGTTGAATATCAGCACGGTTCATGAAAACAACGGCGCCCTTGCTAACTATGTCGGCATTTTTAGCGATATCACTCAGAAAAAAGCCGATGAAGCCATGCTTTCCTTTTTGGCCTATCACGACCCGCTAACGCAACTGCCTAACCGATTACTGCTGCGTGACCGTTATCATCAAGCGCTTAATCTGGCCCATCGCCATCAACAAGGCTCATTGGCCCTGCTCTATTTAGACCTGGATCAATTTAAAAACATTAATGACACTTTAGGGCATGAAATCGGTGATCGATTATTAATTGCCGTTGCTAAACGATTGGAAACCAACGTGCGTGAAATCGACACGGTTAGTCGCATAGGCGGCGATGAATTCGTTATCATTTTAACGGAAATGCCCGACAGCCAAAGTATCGCGATGGTCGCGCAAAAAATCCTCGGTCATTTGGCGGAAAATTACGAAATTGATGATTATAATCTGACCACTACAATCAGCATCGGGATAACCATTTGCAGTAAAAACAATGAAGATTTCGATGCTTTACTGAGTCAAGCCGACGCCGCCATGTATCACGCCAAAAACAGCGGTCGCAATACTTATCGATTTTATACCGATCAAATGACCACCGATTCTCTGCAACAACTTCAGGTGAGAATCGAATTAGCCGAGGCCATCAATAAAGAGCAGTTTATGCTCTATTATCAACCTCAATTTGATCTCCATCATGCCCGCCTGGTGGGGCTGGAAGCTTTAATACGCTGGAACCACCCTGAAAAAGGGATTATTACGCCTGATAAATTCATCAATATCGCCGAAACCACCGGTCAAATCGTACCCATCGGCGAATGGGCGATCAGCGAGGCTTGCCGTCAAGCGAAAGAATGGCAAGTTCAAGGTTATGAGCCGATTAAAATAGCGGTTAATTTATCTTCCTTACATTTTAAACGCGGCGATATTATCAAAATGATGACCGATTTAACGGATCGCCATCAAATAGATCCGAAGTTTCTGGAATTGGAGCTGACCGAGTCGGTTTTGCTCAACGATGTCGATTACATTTTGGATATCATGAAAAAATTCAGAAATCTGCGTTTTACGTTGACTATCGATGATTTTGGATCGGGTTATTCCAGTTTGGCGGTTTTAAAACGCTTCAGGGTGGACAAATTAAAAATTGACAACTCTTTCGTGCAAAATCTGGAAGTAGACCGACATGATTTGGCGATTATTCGTTCAGTGGTGCAACTCGCCAACGGTTTTGACATGAAAACCATTGCTGAAGGAATAGAGACCGCCGGGCAACTGGAAATCTTACGCCGCGAAGGATGCCATGAAGGTCAGGGTTACTATTTTAAGCATCCGCTCAACGCTGTACAAATCAGTCGAGAAGTACTCACCTTGGGCTAAGGAACGTGAATTTTATAACCTCCGAATCTGACTGGTCTTTCTGTCCATCTTCGGCGTTGCGGAAACAGTTGCATAGCTTGCTATGCGCCTGTTTCCGCGCCTTGAATATGAACAGAAATCCTGCGCCAGTTTCGGATGTTATTTTATCCCCGTTCCTAAGGCAATACTTTTCTGACTCCGAATTTTAGGCTTCTAAGCCTACGCTGAATTTGCTCTGCAATGCGTTTATTAAACATTATAAGGCGCTGAAATCCAATCTCTTAACACCGCCTCATCGCGTTTCGGCAAATAGGCGAAATCGCCGGTAATATCTTTATACACAGCTTCCCCACTATGCGGCGATACCAGCTTGCCTTTCACCATATAAAAATACCAGGCGAAAGTATAACCGGCTTGCCGGTCAAAGCGACCTAACAAAGTATTCAATGTATTGCCTTGTTTACCGACCAAATCCTCCAAATGCGGTAATTTCTGCGCTTGAATATTAATAATTTCCGCATTAATAATTTGTTCGCCGTAACGACCGGTGTGCTGATAGGGCCTGATTATCCAGTCGCGGCAAAATTTATGCGTCCCCGCCGTACTCCGATTCCAATCATCCATAAAACGTTGCACTGAATGCTCTTCGTTATGAGATTGATTCAAGGTCTCCATAAATAAGGAAATATCGGTTTTCCGCCGGTATTGATAACGCGATTGTCCGAAATTATAGCTTTCGATGGCCGCGGGATTCAACGGATCAACTAAATCTTCCAAATCTTCGGGCAAGTCATCCTCATTCACCATCAGTCGATCAGAAACCTCATGGGTTTTATCGACCTCAATCAAAATAAAATCTTCCGCCCGCTCGCCGGTTTCAACAACAAAATATAGCGTACGTCCGGTTTGCTTAGTGGCGATAAATTGTTTTTCCAAGGCGTAATCAATTAAAGTCTGTAGATTCTGGCCGCATTCCAGATAAGTTCTTTCCACCCATTCGCTCAAATCATTGGCGACCCTGTTGCCCTGTTTATCCACCACGCCGCCGATGCGATACCATTCGTCGCCGGTTCTGGCTAAACTCACGCTGACATCTCCGGCCAATTCTTGTATTTTGGACAATAGATTTATATCGTCTTTGACCGGTATGATTTTTTTGCAAAGTTCATCAATTTGTTGACCGTTTAATGAAAGTAATGCTGAAGTCATCATATTCTTTATAGCCCTATCTTATATTTTTAATCTCTGCCTGGCTAAGTCGCGGATGTCCGCTTCACTATCTTCCAACAGACAATGCAAAGCCGATGTCGGCGCATGAATAGCGGCGGTATACCTAACCATCCAATCAGGGTCCTGAAGGAATTCCGCCGCTTCCTCATCGGAAATGCGTTCGGCGACAATTTTTCGCACTTCAGGAGCAGAATCCCCTTTCATAAGTCCCAAACTGACTTCCGGCAATCTTTCCACAACCACTTTCCGCACCTGCAAATCAGGATCTTTAATAAAACGAAATAAGCGCCCAATTTGCAATCTCTTGGCGACTGTTAACCTGACGATATAATCTTCATCATCGGCCAATAATTCCAGACTTTCCTGACCAATGCGGTCGGCCACCGTCATTCTGACCTCTCGATCCGGGTCATTGATAAAATGAGTTAATTGATGAGCCGGTAAACGATAAACCACCGCCCTTCTCACCACTTCGTCAGGATCATCCATCACCACGCTTAACGCCGACAGTGGCGAATAACGCACGGCAATCGCCCGTCGCTCCCAAAAAGCATCGGTTAAATAGAGTTGCGCATATTCCGGGTTAATGCGAAAAAAACGATCAATTTGGCGCCCGCTTTCCACTAATATGCAAGTATCTCCGGGCATGCATCGTCCGCACAACAATGTTTTATTTCTAAATCGGCATACACTGCAATCCGCATAGGGCGCTGAAACAGTTGAATCAGTCATAAGCAAATATCAATCTTGATATATTTCGGCGATTACGATTCCGGTTGCATTTTCCTTATCATTGGTTAAACACAAACAGTGATCGCGTCCATCTATCAGATATAGATTAAAATCTTCAGCGCATACTATCGGTTCGTTATTGGGAATATCGTCATCATTACAATAGGTAAAATGAATCTTTTGATATTCCGTTCTCAATTCAGTGAGCAGAGATTCATCCACGCCTGCCGCGATAATTTTTTGTTTAATTTCATCCAATAAGTTTTCGCTAATCATCTTGCCGATTCCTGTAAATTACGGTTATTAGAAAAGCTGCTTCCAAATCCCATCGCTTTGGCCAGCCAGGGAGGCGGAGAAGTTTGTAACACATATTGCAATTGCTCCAAGATCAAATCAGTACGCGTCGCCTGAGAAAATTTGATCGGATGAACGCCCTGTTTAATCACTTTAGCGGCGGCCTGGCCGCCAATCGATAAACTGTACAACACTTGACAATCATTGATTAAATCGGCTCGGAACACCTGTTTCTGTTCCGCTTTCATCATTTGCCTGGTTTCCGCCTTGCGTTTGGCCGATAATTGAATAATGTGCGGAGATACCTGATAAATATAAAAATAACGACAAGTGCTGAAATGGTCATCAATCAAACTGCCTTGTTGACTGGCAACCGCTACCCGGATCGCATTTTTCTCCGATTGTTCATTAACAATAATCGGTTCAGGCTGTTCATGAGTCAAACTCTGATTTGCAAAACTACGCTGCAAGATGTCTAGTGATTCACGGCAATCGGGCGATAATATTTGAGAGCCGCTCGTTTTCGATATGGCTTCGGCATATTGAGCAATAGAAAGCGTTTGAATTTTTTGCAATGTTAATGGATAACCCAAAACAGTCATTAAAGTTTGCACTAATTGTTTGGGTTGGGTATCGGGCAGCGCTTTCGCCGCCAGCCCGATCGCCAGCGCCAGTTCCCGTGATAAAGCGGACTGGCTCATTGTTCACGCCTCTAACGGTAAAATACAATTATCGATAGGACAGACGCGTACGCATTCAGGCGCATCAAAATCGCCTTCACATTCGGTACAGGTTTTTTTATCGATTTCAAATACGATGCTGCCTTCGGTAATGGAAGCGGTAGGACAAACCGGCTCGCAATCACCGCAAGAAATACATTCAGCTTCAACGATATATAAAGCCATAATCAATCTCCAAAAATTAAAGTCGTTTCGCGCGTAGAGTGATAGGAATTTTGGGGGGTTCCATCGGTTCAAAATAATAACGGGAGCCGTCGCCTAGCACGACTTCACCCCCCCACTTTTCAGGGCTATCAAATTCTAAAGACTCGACGGTTTCCTCAAGATCTTTTTTGGCGACATAGAATAACAATTTGCCATCATCTCTATGTCTCAACATGATACTGGGCATGTTAATCTCCTATATAAGGATGGCCAATGAACTTTATCCTGCCGATAAAGCCCACCAGCCAAAAATGTGAAAATTAACGAACCAGATCGTAGTTGTAGTCGGTGGTGCCCATGCCTCGGGTTTCTTTATCCAACTGTTCCAGCACTGCGTTAACCAAGGTAGTCAACATATAAATTGCGCCTTCATATCCCAAAGTTGTCATACGATGTAAATGATGGCGATCAAAAATCGGGAAGCCGATGCGAATCAACGGCACTTCAAATTCTTCGCCTTTATACAAGGTATCTCTTTGGATAAACTTACCGTATGAGTTTCCGATCATGAAATCCGGTTTATTGGTAAATACCAATGAACGGAAATGCCATAAATCTTTACTGATATGGACCGTCGTGTTAGCCCCGTAAGGCGACTCGCTGATCATTTTCTCCATTGCTTTTTTCCAACGTTTATTAGCGTGGTTACAAAGCACATCAGTCGGCTCAGCGCCGAGTTCCAGCAGGAATTTAGTCATCCCCATGCAATAATCGGCATCGCCGTATAAGGCGAATTTTTTACCGTGCAGCCATGCGTGAGAATCAGTCATCATATCCACCAAACGACCGCGCTCTTTTTCCAATGACTCCGGAATCGGCTTGCCGGATAATTCCGATACCTTCATCAATAACTCATCGGTCCACTGCAACCCCATTGGAATATTCAGCTTAGGCACGTCATGTTTCCAGGTGTTTTTCACAAATTTCGTAGATTTCACCGATTGCCAAGGTTGCATCATAATTGTATTAATTGCATTCGGCGCGTCTTTCACCTCATCCATGGTGGTGCCGCCGGCATATAAGCGAAACTCGCCATCCGCCGGGGTATCCAAAACTTCTGTAGGGTCGCTCAACAGGCTATAATCAACGCCCATTTCCTTCATCATCCGATGAATCACCCGGTAGTTGCCTAAATAGGTTTCAAAACCCGGCACAAAATTAATTTTGCCGTTTGAACCCACCTCTTTATCTTCCATATAATTCAAGGTGAAGTAACGGGCAATACCTTCAAACATATTGTCCCAACCGGTCGTATGGCTGCCGACAAAACTCGGCGTATGGGCGTAAGGCGTCGGGAAGTCCTGTTCGATATAGCCTTCTTTTTTACTATTGTTAATAAATGCATTCAAATCATCGCCGATCACTTCCGCCATACAGGTGGTGGAAACGGCAATCATTTCCGGTTTGTATAAAGCTTTGGCGTTTTCCAAGCCGGCATACATATTCTTTTGTCCGCCGAATACCGCAGCGTCTTCGGTCATCGAATCAGAGACGCAGGCGATTGGTTCTTTGAAGTGGCGGTTGAAATAAGTACGGAAATACGCCACGCAACCTTGCGAACCATGTACATAAGGCATGGTTTTCTCAAACCCTAGGGAACAAAGCACAGCGCCTAATGGTTGGCAGGCTTTAGCGGGATTGACCGTTAAAGCTTCGCGATTAAAGTTTAATTCTTTGTATTCTTCAGTGGTTGTCCACTGAAAAGTCTCATCAATTTTATCCTGGGGATGTCTTTCTTCATAGGCTTCTCGTTTAGTCGATAAATTTTCTTTATATTCATCGTTTCTAAATAAAGGATAACTCGGTTGTATGTTTTCGACTTCTTGACTCATGATAGACTCCTACGCGCCACTAATCTGTGGACAACGTATTAAGATTTATCGGTAAAGGATTTGCCCCCAATAAAGCTGAAAATTTAATCGACTAAAACCTTATAAAGGTATTTGCGCTATTTCAGGACAAATCCGTGTTCGGGTAAAAAGCACCGCCGGTCTATGGGGAAAAGTGTCCGGCGGTTAATATAAACAATTCGTTTATGCCCCTGCGGCTACGGCAACATCTTCAGCGGCGTCTTGCTTCCAAGGCGCTTTGATGTTATTCCAGCAAGGGTTATTCAATGTCATGTCCATATCGCGGGCGAAAATAGCGAAACCATCATAGCCATGATATGGCCCGGAATAATCCCAGGAGTGCATTTGACGGAACGGCACGCCCATTTTTTGGAATATATACTTTTCTTTAATGCCCGAACCGATCAAATCGGGTTTTACTTTCTTGACGAATTCTTCGAATTCATAACCGGTTACATCATCATATAGCAAAGTGGCGTTACCCATTTCCTTAATGGTGCGATCATAATCATCATTATGCGCAAACTCATAGCCGGTGCCGACCACTTCCATACCTAAATCTTCGTAAGCGCCGATGACATGACGCGGACGCAAACCGCCGACATACAACATCACTCTTTTACCTTCCAGGCGTGGACGGAATTTGGCGATAACCGCATTGTATTCAGCTTCGTAGCGTTTAATCACTTTTTCAGCGCCAGCTTTAATTTTGTCGTCGAAATGACTGGCGATTTTGCGTAAAGATTCAGCAATTTTGGTCGGTCCGAAGAAATTATATTCAATCCAGGGGATCTCGTATTTTTCTTCCATATGACGCGCGATATAGTTCATCGAACGATAGCAGTGAATCAAATTCAATTTCACTTTCGGGGTGTTTTCCATTTCGGCAACCGTGCCGTCGCCCGACCATTGCGCGACTACTCGCAAGCCCATTTCTTCCAATAATGTGCGAGAAGCCCAAGCGTCGCCGCCGATATTGTAATCACCAATTACCGCAACATCATAAGGGGTGCCTTCAAAACTGTTGTCGTTATCGCGATTAGGCAATATCCAGTCGCGAATCGCATCGTTGGCGATGTGGTGACCCAATGATTGAGAAACTCCGCGGAAGCCTTCACAACGCACCGGCACTACCGGTTTCTCATGCTCTTTATTCTTTTGCTTGGCGACCGCTTCAATATCATCGCCGATCAAACCGATGGGACATTCCGATTGAATCGAAATACCTTTATTCAACGGAAACAAATCCTCAATTTCATCAATCAATTTCGCCAGTTTTTTATCGCCGCCGAAAACAATATCTTTTTCCTGAAAATCGGAAGTGAAATTCATGGTGCCGAAGGTATTCACGCCGGTGGTTCCGACATAGTAATTACGACGCCCCGCCCGCGAATATTGTCCGCAACCGACCGGCCCGTGAGAGATATGAATCATATCTTTAATCGGACCCCACACCACGCCTTTTGAACCGGCGTAGGCGCAACCTCTAATGGTCATTACGCCCGGTAATGATTTACGGTTAGAGGTAATGCATTTGTTGGATTTCTCCAAACTTTGATCATTCACCGCCAAATGTTTCGCGCGGTCTTTTTGCGCTTTCTCAGGATAGACTTCTAATACTTCCTGGATCAACGCTTCTGTTTCTTCTTTGCTTAAAGCAGACATTTGCTTTCTCCTATGATGCCGGGGGTAATCTCCCACCAGGCTGAGTCAGGAAAAAGGAGAGTATTTTGGATACTCTCCTGTCAAATAGGTTTACTGAGTTATCATCCTTCCGTAGTAGCTGTCTGGCCGATGATAGTCTCGTCTTCTTCTTCCATAATGCCGAATTCCATCAACAAATCTTCCAATTCGTCCATCGTGCAAGGCTCCGGAATCACTAAATTAGTATTAGTGATAACTTTTTGAGCTAGCGCGCGGTACTCATCTGATTGGGTTGCTGAAGGATCATATTCAATACACGTCATTCTGCGAATTTCAGCGCGCTGCACCACATTATCGCGCGGCACGAAATGAATCATCTGGGTGCCGATTTTTGCAGCCAACGCTTCAATTAATTCATCTTCCCGATCGGTTTCCCGCGAGTTACAAATCAAACCAGCCAGGCGCACGCTACCTGAATTAGCGTACTTCACAATACCTTTGGCGATATTGTTAGCCGCATACATCGCCATCATTTCTCCCGAAACAACGATGTAAATTTCTTGCGCCTTGTTCTCACGGATTGGCATGGCAAAACCACCACAGACAACGTCGCCCAATACATCATAAAAAACAAAATCAAGATCTTCATCGTATGCTCCCTCTTCTTCAAGAAAGTTAATCGCCGTGATCACACCACGACCGGCGCAACCCACACCCGGCTCAGGGCCGCCGGATTCAACACATTTAATATCGGCGTAACCAACCTTCAACACATCTTCCAGCTCCAAATCTTCAACTGAACCAGCTTCTGCAGCTAAGTGCATGATGGTTGTTTGCGCTTTTGAATGTAAAATTAAACGTGTAGAATCGGCCTTGGGATCGCAACCGACGATCATTATTTTTTTGCCCGCTTCTGCTAACGCTGCGACCAAATTTTGGGTCGTAGTCGATTTACCAATACCACCTTTACCATAAATTGCACATTGACGTAACGCCATGACTGTCTCCTGTTTGTTAAGGCTAAGATTAAACAACACATCTCGTTAACAGCAACCGCCGTGCCAACCCACAAAATTAATATAAAGCATTGTTTTTATTGATTTATTTAATTTTTACAATTCATTTGCAGGCGTTACATTACATACATTTTGTCCGGGTCTTGTAAGCTTACTCACAGAAGGGTTATTGAATAAAACGAAGTTTTCCTATTTTTTCCAGGCAATTTGTCGAAGGCAT
This sequence comes from Methylococcaceae bacterium, assembly GCA_006844585.1. GTDB lineage: Bacteria > Pseudomonadota > Gammaproteobacteria > Methylococcales > Methylomonadaceae > Methylomarinum. Next base: position 31,077 of record SPJM01000249.1, read on the forward strand.
CCCGGTAATTTTCACTATTTATGCTTATAATGTATCTATGTTTAGTTTTTAAAACAGGCATATGAAGTTTTATAAATGTTTTAAAAATGTGATTATGCAAACCACGACTGCTGTGATTTACTTTTCACTGGCCGAATTAGCATTAAATTTTGCCACGATATCCGGCAATGTCACTCTGATATGGCCTTCTTCCGGCTTTGCCCTTGCTGTAATGTTAAAATTTGGCAAATGTCATGCGCTGGGCGTGTTTTTGGGCGCTTTTGCAGCCGGTTATCAAGTCGGCAATCCGCATTATGTTTCCGCGTTGATCGCTTTCGGGAATACCTTGGAACCGCTGACAGCGTTATATTTACTGCGCTTCTTCCCTTTTTCCGCCAATCTCTATCATATTCATGACTACCGGTCGTTGCTTATCGCCGGCCTGCTTTCATCTATGGTAAGCGGCTTTTTCGGGGTAACGGCGCTGTTAATCGCCGGCTTTATTTCGACGGAATGGATATCTGCAACGTTTATTAACTGGTGGATGTCCGATACCATCGGCATCCTATTAATTACCCCGACAATTTTATTAGCCAACTACAGGCAGCTCAAACATGCCTGCTATCAGAGAATTCTAGAATGCATCAGCGTATTAATACTGTCCGTTGTTATCTCCATTTTTGTATTAACCGACTATGACTTTTCCGCCGTTAAACACTATAAAGGCAGTTTCTGGTTGGTTATTCCCTTATTTTGGTCAGTACTGCGCTTTGGCCAAATGATAACGGCTTTAATAACCGTTGGATATTTTTTTATCGGCATCTATGGCTTAACCATTCAACAAGGCATTTTTATTGATAATCAGTTAGTCCCTAATTTGCCTTTATTTCGCGCTTATTTTTTTGTCATCGCCATCGGCGGCACGACTATCGCCTTCATCATTCATCAACGAAATACTCTTTTTCAGGCCTTAGATAACAGCCAAACTGAAATATTTATATTTTGCAGTAATGACATGAGCATTGAATATGTCAACAAAGCAATACTCGAACGCCATCATATGACGACCAGCCAAGCGCTGGCGATGACGCCTTTCGAACTTAACCCTTTATTTAACCGTGAAGAGTTTAATGAAATACTGGATGATTTGAGCAGCAGCGAAGATAGCAGCTATCATTTTGAAACTTTATATCAAAATCACAATAGAAAACCTTATCCGGTTGAAGTCAAAATCCAGGCGGTTAATCAAAAAAATGAACATTGTTATATCGTAATGGTGAATGATATCAGCGACCGGGTGGAAAAAGAAGCCGTGCAGCGCATGGGTAATTATGTCTGCGACTTGTCGCCTCAAGGCATTATGATCACTAATCAAGATAAACATATCATCCGCGTTAACCAAGCATTTACTGACATCACCGGTTATCAAGCGCATGAAATTCTAGGCGAGTTCCCGAGCATTTTGAGTTCAGGCGTTCATGACATTATTTTTTATCAAAAATTATGGGACTCCATTAATGACAAAGGAATTTGGGAAGGTGAAATTTACAACCGACGCAAAAACGGCGAACTTTATCTGCAACAATTAACCATTAAAGCGCTGAAAAATTCATTAGGTCATGTCGAATATTATATCGCCATGTTTACCGACATCACTGAGCAACATGAAAAAGGCGAACGTTTAAAACATAGAGCCGAACACGACATGCTAACCGGACTGCCTAACCGCTTTTTATTAGAGGAAAAATTTAACTTCGCCCATGCCTCAGCTAAACGCCATCAAAAAAAACTGGCTATATTGTTTCTTGATCTAGACGACTTTAAACTCATCAATGACACCTTTAGTCATTCTGTCGGCGATAAAGTGCTGCAAACGATTGCCGAACGCTTACAATCTTGTTTAAGAGCTGTTGATATGGTCAGCCGTATCGGCGGCGATGAATTCGTTATACTACTAAGCGATATCAGCGATAAAAATGCTAGCCTTACGCTTTCCGATAAAATAAAACATGCGGTGGCTGAACCCATCGCTATCGAAAAAGACAACTTTGAAGTCAAGGTCAGCATCGGTTCGGCTATGTACCCTGATGATGGGGAAGAATTTGAAGTCCTCATGCAACAGGCCGATCTCGCTATGTATTCCGATAAAGCGATTAATAAAACCTGACAGCATTGCTTTTCATACACAAAAGGCGGCGCAAAGATGCGATTGTTATAAACCCTACATAATCGCAGCTTTTTATTTCAGTCAGAATCGCTTATTGCTTTTGTCTCCAACGCATTAAGAGTCTTGGACTAAATCTTGCTCCATATTAAGTTGAAATAAAATCTCAACATGGAGCAAATATGTCATCTGAACTTCCTAAAGAAATCTTAGCGGGTTTATACAACAATACCATTGTCCCCTACCTTGGTTCCGGCGTTTTATATGATTCAGTGGATAAAATCACCGGCGCAGCGATTCCGGCCGACAGCAACAGTCTTATTCTCGCCATGAATAACGGCAAACCGATGGCGCCCAAATTAATGTATGAATTCCCGCGCGCGGCAATGAATCAAGAGTTAAAACGCGGACGTAATTTTTTAAAACAGTTTTTGCATAAAACCTATGCTGAAACGCAATGGAGCCGCGCCGCATTGCATGAATGGCTGGCTGAATGGAAGCCGCAATATGTCATCGACATTAATCGCGACACTCAATTACAAGACAGCTATGCCGATGAAGAGCACACTCTGATTTGCGGCGTTGCGCGGATTACCGAATCTCAGTTTCGCTATCGGATTTATCATTATGACGGCGAACAATACTTTGAAATTTCAGAACAAGAAGCCAATAAACAGTTGCCGATATTATTCAAACCGATGGGCACGCCGCGCCCGAATGACGACTATATCGCCTCCGATGCTGATTATGTGGATTATATTACCGAATTAATGGGCGGTTTCGCGATTCCTAATTTTTTAAAAGATTTGCGTAAAGGCAAACAGTATTTATTGTTAGGTATGCCGTTAAATCGCGATTCGGAACGCATGGTAATGAGCGATATTAGTTACGACTCGCCGGAAGCCAAAGGTTGGGTGCTGAACAAAAATCCGACGGCGAAAGAGACTCGCTACTGTCAGCGCATCGGCCTGGAAATCATTGATATGGATGTTGCTGAATTTCTGGCGAGTTTAGGCTATTCCGAAGCCGTTAAACAATCGGCTTGATTTCTAACACAATGCAATAGCAACTTGGGGCGCGGGCTTTGGCCTGCATTATTGACTATTCATGCAGGCTAAAGCCCGCGCCCCAAATTATACTTATGTAGTGAGGCGCCAGGCAGTGAACAAGGTGCGCAGCGCGCACCTTACAGCGTTCCACCCAAACGCGCGGCGTGGCGTTCGCGGTTTTCCGCCCTTTTTTGTTCGCTTTTACGCAATAACACATAGACCGCCGCCACTCCGCCATGATGCTTTAGCGCCGTATGAAAAGCCTGAACGGTTTTAATTTCCGGCAGCCATTGGGCTAAATAACTTTTCAACAAGTTCCCGCTTTTACCATGACCGATAAAAATCTGCACGCTGCGAATATTCAGCTCTTCACATTGTTGCATGAGTTCAAGTAATTCATCCCTGGCCTGATGCGGCGTTTTTTTATTCAAATTTAACGTGGCTTCAGGAAGATAACGCCCAGTGCGCAGATTTTTGAACACGGCGTTTTGAATGCCGTTGCGTTTATAACCCAACCAATCCTGATCACTGAGCGGTTGACGCAAAATGAGCGATAACGGCGAACCCTCCAGCTCTTGTTGATCGCATTCCGCCATTTCACGCCGATATTGTTGCCCTGGCGTAGGCGTCGGCGTAGCAACCGTTTTGACTTTGGCTTCTTGTTTTATAGGCTTTACATCCGCCATTTCACGGACAAATAAATCTAATTCATTTTTTTCCATCATTTCTTCCACTTCTGACAACGGAGTCAGACAATGACCTTTATTAGTGAAGAAAAATCCAACTATGTCTACAAATAATGAAAATTAAGGCTAAGCTATAATGAGTCGCTATTAATTTAAGCGCTTAACCCGACATACATAATGTTATACCGAGATGACAATAATTTGTCACCTACGGTTTTTTAGTCATTCCGTTTTAGCGGGAGTCATGATGGAAAACAATTCATCTGCAATCGATATCTCTATCCCCTACTACACGCTATTGGAAACTTTAGGCAACAGCCTGAATTCAACGGTTTACAAAGCGGCGTCCAAAAAACGCCCGGATAACTTTTATGTCGTCAAAATTTTAAAACGCACCATCAACAACGAAAATCTACTCCGTTATTTAGTGCAAAAAGTAGAGCGTCTCAAAATCATCCATGACCCCCGCGTATTAACACCCACAGATTTTGAATACAGCAGTGAAATACAATTCATTACCCGCAGTTATTTCCCCGGACAGACCCTAAATCAATTCATCCAACAATATCCGAACGGCATCCCCCTAAAAATTTTCTTTCATATCGCCGGTGAACTGGTGTTGGCGATAAACGCCATTCACGAGGCAGGGATTATCCACGGCAGCATCAAACCTAATAATATTCTAATCCAAGCGGATACCCATACTATACGCATTATCGACTTCCTGAATCCAGTGGATATACAAGAAATCAGCCACTTTATTTATGACCGCAGTTTTGTTGAAGGCACCCTGGCCTATACTTCGCCGGAACAAACCGGCCGCATTAATCACAGAGTTGAGTTTTCAACCGATATTTATTCTCTCGGTATTACTTTTTACCAGTTATTGACCGGTCATCTACCCTTCAGCACCGCCGACCCCTTAGAGTTAATACATTCTCACCTGGCTGAACAAGCGCTGACTGTCGATAAAATCAATGCCGATATTCCACTCATGGTCAGTAAGATTGTGACCAAAATGTGTTTGAAAGAGCCTGAAAAACGCTATCAAACCGGGATGGGGCTCTACGCTGATATTCATCAGTGTCAAACCGAATATAAGCGTAATAAACGGATCGCTGAATTTAATCTGGGCATCCATGATTATACTCACCGGGTTATTTTTATTTCCAAAATGGTCGGGCGCAAACAAGAAGCCCAATGCGTATTGGATGAATATGCCCAAGTCACTTCTGCTGAACAATTTCACGCGGTTTTTATTTCCGGGCTTCCCGGCATCGGCAAAACCCGTTTGATCCAGGAATTACAAAGGCCTTTAGTGGAACATAAAGGCTATTTCACCTCCGGCAAGTTTGATCAATACCAAAAAAATATTCCTTACAGTTCACTGATTCAGGCTTTACGCAATTTGATTCGAACTTTTCTGACTGAAAGCGACGCCCGCGTCGCCTGCTGGCGCAACGATATACAAAAAGCATTAGGTCAAAAAGGCAAAGTGATTACCGATGTAATTCCTGAATTAACCATTTTAATCGGCCCTCAGCCGGATGTTGCAACTCTGCCGCCGGTGGAAGCCCGTAATCGTTTTAATAATGTATTCAGCGCATTTTTAGCCAGCCTGAGTCGTGAAGAAAATCCGTTAATATTGTTTATTGATGATTTGCAATGGTGCGATACCGCCACTTTTGATTTCCTTAAACAATTATTTATCAATGCCCAGGACTTTCCAAATCTGCTTTTTATCGGCGCATACCGGCATAATGAAGTGGACAAGGCGCACCCATTAAGCTTTCTGCTTAAAGAGATTAAACAGCGAAAACAGGCGATCAGAGAACTGCGAATTACCGCACTGGATAAACAAGCCTGTCATGAAATGGTGGCCTATATTCTGGATTTGCCGATGCAACAAACCCGGCATTTGGCTGACTTTTTATCCGAACTGACTGAGGGCAATCCTTTGTTCGTCAGCGAAAGTCTTTCCTGGCTGCATAATGAACAATTAATGCTGTTCAGCGAGCAAGGCCAATGGACTTGGGACATGGACAAAATTCGTCAGTCGCAAATGCCGCAAACCGTTGTCGATATGTTCGGTTCCAAAGTGAAAAAATTACCGGACGAGACTTTGGAAATCGTCAAAATTTGCGCATGTATGGGCAACCGTTTTTCGGTCGAAGACATTGCCCTGATTCATGAAATCGAATTAAGCGATTTATTTGAATTATTAAAAGCGGTAATGACGTTAGGTCTGTTGATTGAAAGCAAAACTGAATTTCAATTTGTTCACGACCGCGTGCAAGAAGCTGTTTTAAGGTTAATTCCGCAAGATAGAAGAAAACAAATACATTGGAAAGTAGGCTGGCATCTGCTTAAGGATTGGGAAATTGACGAAAGTCTGGAAGGCAAAGAAAGCCTATTCACCATTGCCGCGCATTTAAATCTGGGCAGCACTGAAAATATTAGCCACGCAAACCGAATCAAACTGGCGCGCATTAATCTATATGCCGGCAATAAAGCTCTGAATGCTTTAGCCACTCAAGCCGCCAACGAATACTTCTCCGATGGTTTAACATTATTAGCCGAACAAGATTGGGAAAATGAATACGCCTTGGTGTACCGTTTACATCAGAAATTGGCAAAAACCGAACTGATGTGCGGACGCTATGAAAAATCCGAAGCGCTTTTAAATGAACTATTGAAACGCGCCGCCGATGATATGGATAGAGCGGAAGCTTTAGCTGAGCAAACCACTTCCCTGTCTTCCATCGGTAATTTCATTAAAGCCATCGAAACGGCTAACAAGGGACTCGCCTTCTTCGACAAAGCCATTCCGGATGATGAGCATTTGGCCTCGGAGCGCACCAATGTTTTGATGCAAAAAATTGACGATGAATACGAAAATGTTTGGGACAGCATTTTAAACATGCCTTTCACTGAAGAACGACGCAGTAAAATTGAACTGGTTTTTTACAGTGAATTAATCCCCGATTTGTATATGTCGGGTTTAGTCCCTCAGCTTTATCTATCGGCCGCTCAATCAACCATCCATAGTCTCCAAGGCGGCATGGATGAATCGGTTATTTATTCATTTTCCATTATGGGCCTGAATCTCGGCGAACAAGGTGAATTTGAAAAAGCTTATCGTTATCAAGACCTGGCTCATGATTTGTGCGAAAAATACCCGGATACTTTCGGCGCCACCCGCGGCATCAACGGCATTGTCTGGTGTAATATGCATTCGCGCAGCCACCCGCGGGAAATTGTTGAATATTGCCGAAAAGGCATTCAATGCGGTAAAAATTGCGGAGATTTATACAACGCCGGTTTATCCTACGGGCCGTTGATGTGGAATTTGCAAGTTCAGGGCAACGATTTCAACGAGATTCAACAGACCGCGGAAGAATGTTTAAATTTTTCGCAAAAAAACCAATTGTCATTTTCAGTCGGCTTGGCGGAAGCGGTGCAAGCCGGATGGATAGCACCGATGAAAAACCCTCAGGAAAAAGCCATTCCAATGGCGGAAAAATTACAACTTTGGGAAAGCCGCAATCATGTCGCTTCCGCAGGCAGTTATTTCGTGTTGCTGGGCGTCAGCCATTATTATCTGGGTCGTTATCAACAAGCCTTTGAATGCCTGAAAAAAGTTCAACGTTTTTTAAGCGGTATGACCGATAACGTGCTTAAACGCCAATGGTACGCCTTCAGAATTCTTTCGTCATTACGATATAACGGCAAATCAGCAATTGATAAAAAAGAGCTGGAAGAACAATTAAATCCTTTGTTGCGACAATTGCAAATTTGGGCGGAATTAGGGCCGCTGCTCAAACCTTATCTGGCGCTATGTTTAGCTGAATGGCAACGCGTTTTTCATGACTCGCCCTCTACCAGCTTGCTATACATGCAAGCGATTGAACAAGCCCGCGCTCAAAACTATTTGTTTTTGGATGGTTTCATTAATGAGTTATTTGCAGAATGGTTGCAGCAACAAGGCTGGGTCAGTTATAAACAATATTTACATACAGCATTGCATAACTATCGCAAATTTCATTACAAAGCGAAGGAAATTCAAATTCAGGAATCATATCCGCAGGTTTTCCAGAAAAAACAAGCTGTCATCAATCATCCAACAGTTTCAACGCCTGAAAATTTCACTTTGCCTGATATCGATATTGATTATTTAATCAAATCGTCGTTGGCGCTGTCCGCAGAAATCAAACAACCGCAGTTATTATCCAAAATTATGAGCGTAGTGCTGGAATGTTCCGGCGCTCAATTCGGCTACTTGATCCAACATCAACAAGATAAATGGCTCTGCATGTCGGAAAGCCATATAGAAAAATCAACAAATTCGCCTCAGCTTCCCGAAGAAATTGAAGTCATCGACAATATCTGCTACGGCATCGTACATTATGTCAGTCGAACGCATGAAAACATTGTGTTGGCTGATGCGCAAGCTTCTCAGGAATTCGCTAATTTACCGGAAATTTCCCAACTGGGAATACGCTCGTTGATGTGCATGGCCATTATGCGGCAATCCAAACTGATCGGCATCCTATATCTGGAAAATCGCCTGTCGCCGCATATTTTTACCCCTGAGCGCGTTCACATGATTAATTTGTTAAGTTCACAAATGGCGATATCGATTGAAAACGCAAGATTGATACAGGAAGTTTGGGAAATCAACGCTGATTTGGAACAACGGGTGCAAAACATTTCCGAGAAAAATCGAGAAAAAGACCATATCATGATCCAGCAGTCAAAATTAGCGACAATGGGCGAAATGATCAATAATATTGCTCATCAATGGCGACAACCGCTCAATGCTTTAGGTTTGTTGTTCGGTAATTTGCAAGACGCGCAAACCTATAATGAACTCACCGCTGAATATTTGAACGAACAAATTAATAACGGCTTTAAATATATTGACAGAATGTCGCATACTATTGATGATTTTAGAGACTTTTTCAGTCCCAACAAGCCGCGCGAAGTGTTCAGCGTTGGTAAAGCGGTGGAAGACGCGGTGGAATTGGTGTGCGCCAGTTTCGGCAATCATAGCGTCCATATCACCATCGACATCGACGAAGACCTAAATCTCTACGGCGCTCAAAATGAATACGCCCAAGTGCTGCTAAATCTAATCACCAACGCCAAAGAAGCAATATTATCCCGCCAACAATCCGGGGAAATTAAACTAAAATTAACAACGGAGCACGGCAAAGCGCTATTGAGCATAGAAGATAACGGCGGCGGAATACCGGATGAGATATTAGCGCATATTTTTAAACCCTATTATTCCACTAAAGAAGGCGGCACCGGAATAGGCCTTTATATGTCTAAGATGATTTTAGAAACCAGTTTAAATGGATGTATTGAAATATGTAATGTGGATAACGGCGCCAAATTTACCATCATTACCCCGGTTTTAGCCGAAAACCCGGATTACAGGAAGCTCATTGAAGGGGACAAGCGGAGCGCAGCACAATGAATGACCCAAAATCAGGCAACAAAATTGATAAATTATATCTGGATTCTCTGAGTATTTTATATGTGGAGGATGAAGATGAAATTCGCGACCAACTGGAAAGCTTTCTAAAACGTCGCTGCCATAAAGTTTATGTTGCCGCAAACGGAAAAAAAGGCTTGGAAGCTTTTCACAAATACTCGCCTAATATTGTCATTACCGATATATTGATGCCGATTATGGACGGTTTGATAATGGCCGAGAAAATTCGCGAAATCCACCCTAACGTTCCTATTATCGTTATCACCGCTTTTGAAGAACCCCGCTACTTTCATAAATCCATAGAACTCGGCGTCCATCAATATGTCTGCAAACCGGTCAAGCTGCCGATACTGGAAACCGCTCTACAAAAATGCGCGCGCATACTCCGCGCCGAAGCCGCCTTAAAAGAAATTGAAGAACGTTATCGAGTGCTGTTCAAACTGTCTCATATCGCTATCTCGGTCGCCGATATCAACAAAGACACCCAGTTCTATGTCGTTAAAGGCTCTGAGCAACAAGCCGCTAACGGAACCTTTGTTGATTGCAATGACGCCTTCCTTAAATTATTAGGCTATCAGGACATTACAATCTTAAAACATGATCATTGCAGCATTTATTCAATGATGACGCCGAGTTCCGCCGGACTTTTTCAAAAATTCGTGCAGTCTGAATTATTAGTCAACGGCTTCACCCGGGAATTTGAACTGGAATTCATCAATAATCAGCAGCAAGCCGTCCCTGTCATCGCTCAATTGATCATGCGTTATACCGAAACCGGCGACCCAATGGAAATTTGGGGGGTTATGCGCGATATTAGCGAGCAGCGAAAAATTGAAGAAAAATTACGCTTATCGGCCAAAGTATTCGAATCGTCCAGAGATGCGATAATTATCAGCAACCGACATAATGAAATCATTTCAGTCAATCAGGCGTTCACGGAAATCACCGGTTATGATGCCAAAGAAGTCATCGGCAAGAACCCTAATTTACTTAAATCCGACCGCCATGAACGGGATTTTTATCAGCAATTATGGGAGAGTCTAAGAATTCAAGGCTATTGGCAAGGCGAAATATGGAACCGGCGCAAAAACGGCGAAATTTATCCGGAATGGATTTCGATCAGTCAAGTCCTTGATGAAAACGGCCAATTATCACATTATATCGCTATATTCAGCGACATCAGCGATATTAAATCGACTGAACAACATATTGAATTTCTCGCCAATTACGACCCGCTCACTCAATTACCTAATCGACGACTTTTTCTTGATCGCTTGGATCACGCCATTAAAACAGCCAACCGCGACAAATCTAAATTAGCGGTGTTATTTTTGGATCTGGATCATTTCAAAATCATTAACGATTCTTTGGGGCATAGCATCGGCGATCATTTATTGGTCGAAGTCGGTCAAAGGATCAGCAAATGTATGCGTGAGATCGATAGCGTATCGCGCTTATCCGGCGACGAGTTCGCCGCAGTCATCACCGATATACGGGAAATCAACGATGTCATTACCGTCGCCAAAAAAATTACCGAATCTATCCGAAAAGCTTTTAGAGTCAATCAGAATGAATTACACATTACCTTCAGCATCGGCATCAGTATTTTTCCCGACGACGGCGATAATTACGAAATTTTATTAAAAAACGCCGATATGGCCATGTATAGCGCCAAAAATAACGGCCGAGATAATTTTGAATTTTTTTCCCCGGCAATGGGCACTCAAGCTTTAGAACGCATGTCTTTGGAAGGCAGCTTACGCAAAGCGGTGGAAAACAATGAGCTGTGTTTATATTATCAACCACAGATTGATCTGGAAAACGGTCGATTAATCGGCATGGAAGCCTTATTACGCTGGCCGCATAAAGAAATGGGCATGATCCCGCCGGATAAGTTTATTCCGTTAGCGGAAGATACCGGTTTGATTATCCCAATCGGCAAATGGGTTTTGGAAGAGGCTTGCAGACAAAACAAACAATGGCAAGATCAAGGTTTCGTCCCGATCCCGGTCGCTGTTAATTTATCACAAGTGCAGTTCAGGCAACGCAATTTACTTGATATCGTTAAATCCACTTTGCAAAAAACCGGTCTTAAGCCGGAATTTTTGGAATTGGAATTAACTGAGTCTTTATTGATGGATTGTTCCGAATACAATGTAAAACTACTCAAAGAGTTTAGAAAACTCGGCGTCAATTTGTCTATTGATGATTTCGGCACCGGTTATTCCTCACTGAGTTATCTGAATCGTTTTCCCATCAATAAACTCAAAATAGACCGCTCATTTAGTTTAGGCATTCCTAAAAATAAAAATCATGCATCGATAACCAGCGCGATTATCAGTCTTGGTCACGATTTAGAAATGAAAGTCATCGCTGAAGGGGTGGAGAATAATATACAACTCAATTTTCTACGCGCCCATCAGTGTGATGAAATCCAAGGCTATTTGATCGGCAAACCTTGGCCGCCGGAACAAATGCAAGAAATGTTAAAAGCTCGCAATAAAAACCACATCATATAGAACTTTTTTACTAAGGAACGGGAATGAAATAAATTGGGCATTAGGCGCAGGATTTTTTTTCGTATTCAAGGCGCACAAACAGGCGCATAGTAAGCTATGTAACTGTTTGTGCAAAGCTTCCGCTCCTGCTCACGCCCCTTGCCTACATCCATGTAGGCAACGCTGAAGACGAGAAAAAAGACAAGTCAAATGTTCAAGTTATTTCATGTACGTTCCTAACATCTTATTGATCTGCAATAGGCGTTGCAAAATCAATCATTGAGATATATTGTGCTTTTTTTAATTCCCTCTCCGGTTCGCCCAATAAAAACCCTTGTCCGTAATCAACGCCGAATTCTTGTAATTTGGATAAAACCAGCGGCGTATCAATAAATTCAGCAATCACTTTTTTATCCATTAATTTAATGATTTCAACCATTGATTTAACTAAGAGTTGATCAGTTTTATCATTAATTAAGTTGCGAATGAATTGGCCATCGATTTTGACATAATCAACCGGCACATTTTTCAAATAATTAAATGAGCAAAAACCGTCGCCGAAATCATCCAGCGCAAAACGACATCCCAACGCTCTAAATTTGTTAATAATTTCTCGGGTTCGATCAAAGTTTTGAATGGCGGCGGTTTCCGTGACCTCAAATGTTAAACGACCGGGGTCCAACCAATTTAATTCCAATTTTTCACGGACGAAATTCAACACCGTTTCATCTTGAAAAGCGACGCCGGATAAATTAATCGCAAGGCAAATCGACGGATTATTGTCTGAAATTGCAGCTAATGTATTCAAAGCATTCTCAACGACCCATAAATCGATACTGTTGATCAAGCCCATGCGTTCGGCTGCGGCAATAAATTGATCCGGAAAAATGACGCTGCCGTTGTCGCCTTTCAACCTTATTAACACTTCATAATGAACAATTTCACCCGTGGCTAAATCAATAATGGGTTGATAAGTCAGAAAAAAAAGATTGTCGCTTAACGCTTGTTTGATTTTCGGCGTCCACAAATAATCATTTTTTTTCTCTTTAGCGGTTTCATCATTATGGTCAAACAGCCATATCAAATTACGGCCTTTCTCTTTAGCTTTTTTGCAAGCCGAATAAGCACTCAGCATTAATTCGCTGGCATGGCTTATTTTGGTAGATGAATTCAATGAAGCCAAACCAATGGAAACGGTAAAGCCATAACAATTTTCTCGGGAAAAAAAGCGCGATTCCTCCACAGCTATACGGATCTGCTCCGCTGTTTTCGCCGCTTGCGGTAAACCGGTATTATCCAAAAAAACACAGAATTCATCCGATCCGATACGGGCGAATAAGTCCCTGTCATTAATAAATGTTCTGATCAGGATAGCAGCTTCAATCAGCAAATTATCGCCCGCCTCATAACCTTCCAACTCATTGATCAATTCAAAACGGTCAATATCGATATACATCAACACGCCGTCTTGAGGAAGACGCGTTTTTCTATTCAAAATAACGCTTAATTGTTTCTCAAAACTGTTGCGATTATAAAGCCCGGTTAACTCGTCATGGGAAACCAAATATTTCAACTTGGTGTCCAAAACTTTACGACCGGCCAACTCGGTCAACAGCTTTTCTTCTTGCTGTTTGCGCGCCAGCCTTTCCCCTTTTAAAGCAAAAAGAAAATCTAAATATAAGGGTAATTGTTCATTACTACAGCTATCCGGCATGACGGAAACCAACATTTCATCATCTTTTTCAAGTGAACGCGCCCAGGCTGATTGTTGTTCGCTATTGGCGATTACTAACATCGGTAGAATTAATCCGGTTGCAGCATCATTAAAAAGCTCGTTGATTTGCTTTATATTGCAATTGGGCAATTGATCACGGATGATCATGACGCCCATTTTATCTTGATCGCTATAATAGGGTTTCAAAACCTCAAAGATTCGCTGGCCGTCATCGATTTTTACCCGCAATTGATAGCCGTGATTTGCCAAAACGCGATCAATGGCGTCAGCCGCTTGCCGATTCGAATCGGCAATCAAGATGAGTTTGTTTTTATTTAAACAATGATTAAACATGTAAATTTAGCAATATTCTCACTTGTTTTTAATGATAATCCGTCTATGTTTTAAGTTATAATTCGTTAAGTATAAGCAATTATTAATAGACCTGTAAATATATGATAGCTAACCCTGGCTCCGAATTAACTGTATTAGACCTGTTAAAAGGCGATCTACAGTTAGCCTCACCCCCTAATCTTTATTTTCAGCTCAAAAAAACGCTGAATGATCCGACCAAAAAGATAGAAGATGCGGCTAAAATAATTGAACTGGACGCCGCCATGACCGCCAAGTTGTTGAAAATCGTCAACAGCGCCTATTATGGTTTTCCCGCCCAAATCGCCTCAATTTCCCGCGCCATCAATATTATCGGCAATCAGGATTTACAAAACCTGGTGTTAAGCACCATCATCATTGAACGTTTTTCACATTTACCCGGCATGAGCTTGTCGATGCATGATTTCTGGGCAAGGAATTTGAAAACCGCTTTATTAGCAAAAGAAATCGACAACTTATTAGGCTCGGAATATCAAGACATCGCTTTCCTTTGCGCAATCTTACACGATATTGGACAATTGGTATTCTTCAGACGGTTACCGGTCCTGGCGCGTGAAATTGATTTGCTGTTACAATCAAAAACGCCAAAATTTCCTGATGATGAAGTGGAAATTGAAGAACGCATCATCGGTTTTAATCACTATCAAACCGGCGCCGAACTGTGTCGATTATGGAAGTTACCGGAAATTATCATCGCCAGTATCGAGCAGCATTGTCTGCAAGATAGCGATCACCCATTCAACAAACTGGCGTCAATTGTACGCACCTGTAATCTATTCGTTAAATCCGACACATTTGAATTTGATCTATTTGCGCCTTTGCAATTAGATGCTGGTCAACTGGAGCCAGCAATCACTAAAACCAATGATCAATTCGAAGAAATTTTTCATCTGTTCTATTCCTGATTAAGCAATAATATAACTGCTTGCCAAGTGTTGATTGTTTGGATGTAAGGGCCGATAGTCCAACAATACATCCATGTACACTATAGTTTCTCCAGTTTTGTGTGTTGTTCTTTGTGGGCCAGTTTTTCATGTCGGGTGCGCAAAATATATCCGCTCAAGCCGCTCCCTGATGCGACTAATACCATAAGCCCTATCGTCACTAACTGACTGACGATCATAATGCCTCCAGCCGCCGCCGCAGCCGCGCACGCCACACCGACTTTTAGATTGGCTCGGGCTTGTATGCGACGGCTCTCGCGTTCTATCTTTTCATAACTTTCCGCCAAAATTTTAGCCTTTTCCTGTTCAGCGGATAGTTTTATCGCTTCCCGTTCGCGCGCATGAACTTCCTGCATTTGCCCTGCCTCTTTCAATAAATCCTGTTTTTCCCGTTCCGCTTGTTTCAATAATGTCTCTCTATCCTGCATATGACGTTGAATCAGAAATGTTTGGTCTTGATTGTGTATTTCTTTGGCGATAGAAACTAACCAAAAAGCAAACAAAAAAGCCGTCATAAACACCAAACAAAGCAAAATCAGAATCAATTGCAGGTCGCCCGATGCGTTCAGCATTGCAAATATTAAAACCCCGGTGATAACTTGTACTAAAATAATACTGAGAAAGAACTTAATCATTTTCACGCTCTTTATGTGATGCCTAAACCCGCCAATCAAAAGTCAAAGAGAATATTTCTCTATCTAAGTCTGTTCATATTGTTAATCGACATTGCCTTAGTCAGCGTCAACATTTTTCAGTCACATCAAACTTTAGTCAGCAGTTTCCAGCAAGACATTAAACATCTGCATACCACTTTTGATATTGCATTCCAAAAAACTTTAAGCAATATGGTTCAAATTGCAACTTTGGTGGCCAATGATCCAAAAATTCAATACGCTTTTTATCAAGGAAAAACCGCGTACCGGAATGCAAATAATGATGCCGATCATCCTGATGTACAACACGCTAGACAACAACTATTGAAAATCGTTGCCCCCGGCTGGCGAGAAATGACCAAACAATTTAAAGCTAGGCAATTGCATTTCCACCTGGCGCCGGGCGCCACTTCTTTTTTAAGAGTGCATAAACCGGCAAAATACGGCGATAATCTGGATGATGTGCGCCACACTATCGTTGACGCCAATCAATATCAAAAAGTGACGCGAGGCTTTGAAACCGGTCGAGTTTATTCCGGCATACGCGGCGTACACCCGGTGATCTACACTAACCCGCTTGATCAGATTCAATACCACATAGGCGCGGTTGAATCCGGCATATCATTCCATAACATTCTAGCGGATGTTAATCAGGCTTATCAGGTCGATGGCGTCATCCTGTTAAACGACGCCCATATTCGAGAAAATGTCTGGCCGGACTTTATTGAAAAAAGACTCAGCAAAACGCCGCCCTTCCAACAATTCATCGTCGAAGAAACCACCTCAAATGATTATCAACAACTATTAAGCGCCGATCAAGTCACAACATTTTACCGCAATGCTGATCTTCAAATAGCCATTTGGAATCAACAGTATTACCTTATCTCAGCAATGCCGTTACGCGATTATTTAGGCGATAATAACCCGGATTTACCGGCAGTTGGTAAAATTGTATTTTGGCGCGACATCAGTCCTGTATACCAACAATTTTTCAACAATGTTAAGATCAATTTTGTTTACGCCATCGTAGGTTTTATTTTTGTCGAGTTGATCCTGTTCTTCGCCATCAAGAAAACCACTCATCGATTGGAAACCATCATTCGCAAACGCACCAAAATTTTGCGAGCCAGTCACCAACAGTTGAAAAAATTATCTTTGGCGGTGCAATATAGCCCCAGCGTCATCATCATTACCGATACCCAAGGCGCTATAGAATATGTGAACAGCAAATTTTCGGAAATAACAGGTTTCTCGGAATCCGAGGTTTTAGGCCAATCAATCAAAATATTAAGTACAGGAACAACATCAGTTTCTGAATATGAAGGTTTATGGAAAATGTTAGCTAAAGGGAAAGAATGGCGCGGCGAACTGCTGAACAAAAAGAAAAATGGCGATCTTTTCTGGGTCAATGAGTATATTTCGCCTATTTTCGATTCC
The DNA here is from genome assembly GCA_006844585.1 of Methylococcaceae bacterium. Lineage (GTDB taxonomy): Bacteria > Pseudomonadota > Gammaproteobacteria > Methylococcales > Methylomonadaceae > Methylomarinum. The sequence continues at coordinate 48,094 of SPJM01000249.1, forward strand.
CATAGTGAAATTACCCACTATGTCGCCGTTTTGGAAGATATTACCGAAAAAAGGAAAGTCAGTGAAAACATCAATTATTTAGCAACCCATGATATGTTAACCGGACTGATTAACCGTTGTGAATTTGAAAACAGACTCAACAAAATATTGAATGCCGCCGATATTCATAAACAACATGTATTATGTTTTTTTGATTTAGATCATTTCAAAACTGTCAACGACAGTTGCGGACACCCGGCCGGCGATGAATTATTAAAAGAATTGACCAGCTTAGTAAAACAACATTTAAGACATCGCGATACCTTCGCCCGCTTCGGCGGCGACGAATTCGCTCTGTTGATGGAAAACTGCTCAATTAGACAAGCTCGAAAAAATGTTGAAAAAATTAGAGCGGCAATCGAACAGTATCGCTACAACTGCAAAGAGAAAACATTTCAAGTCACCGCCAGCCTGGGTTTAACGGCTTTCGATCCCAAAACCGACAATTTATCCGCCATTATGGAACGCGCCGACAAAGCTTGTTATCAGGCCAAAAATGCCGGCAAAAACCAAACCAGCATAGCTCAACCCAATCATAGCAATATGGACCAGCACTCCCAATAAAGCCGAATGAAAGTATTATTAATCACTCCGCCGATGACCCAAATCAATACGCCCTACCCGGCTACGGCATATTTATGCGGTTTCTTAAAATCGCAAGGTTATGCGGTCAGCCAAGAAGACATGGCGATTGATCTATTGCTGGCATTTTTGAGTCGTACCGGTTTGCAAGATATGTATTCAATCATTGAAGAAAATTTCGCCGAATTCAATGATGATGAACTGCCGGACAGCATTTATTATTTTTTCACTCACTTTGAACAATTGCAGCAATGCATTGAACCCTGCGTCACTTTTTTACAAGGTAAAGACCCTAGTCTGGCTCATCGCATCGCCAGCCGCCATTTTCTGCCGGAAGGACCGAAGTTTGAGGTATTGGAACAGATGGAACAGGTTTCCGATGATGCCCTAACAGACGCTTTCGGACAACTCGGCATACAAGACAAGGCGAAATATCTGGCCAGTCTGTTTATCAATGACTTAATCGCCATCATTCATGAGGGCGTCGATCCCAATTTTGAAATTTCCCGCTATGGTGAAAGCCTGGCCGCATCAAGCCCGACTTTTGCTGAATTAAACCGGCAATTACGCAGCGAGCCATACTATACCCGGCAATGCATCCATCAATTGACTCAAGCTTATCTGGATCAACATCAACCCGATGTTATCGGTTTAACGGTTCCGTTTCCCGGTAATTTGCTGGGCGCTTTACAAATCGCCCAAAGCTGTCGAGAAATTAACCCTGATCTAAAAATCATCATGGGCGGCGGCTATGTCAACACTGAATTGCGCGCCTTAAAAGACCCCGGCGTTTTTCAATATGTAGACTATATTACCCTGGACGACGGCGAACGCCCGCTATTGACCTTACTGGAATATCTGCAACATCAAAGACCTTTAGAGGATTTGTTTAGAACTTACCGGTTATCGGAACAACAGGTGGTTTATCACCCCGCTCATCCCCGCTTACACGATATTCCCCATCAACAAACCGGAACGCCCAGTTATCAAGGATTGGCATTAGACAACTATCTATCCGTCTGCGAAATGCTCAATCCCATGCATCGCATCTGGAGCGACGGTCGTTGGAATAAATTAACCGTCGCCCACGGCTGTTACTGGAAAAAATGTAGTTTTTGTGACATCTCATTAGATTATATTAACCGTTATGAAGACGCCGGCGCTGATCTGCTGGTCGATAGAATCGAACAATTAATACGCGAAACCGGGCAATGCGGATTTCATTTTGTTGATGAAGCTGCGCCGCCCAAAGCTTTATTCGCTTTGGCGGAAAAATTATTGGAAAGACAGTGCGTCATCACTTGGTGGGGAAATATCCGTTTTGAAAAAACCTTCAGCGCCGAAAAATGCCGATTGTTGGCTGACTCCGGTTGCATAGCGGTTAGCGGCGGCCTCGAAGTCGCATCCGACCGCCTGTTAAAGCTGATGAAAAAAGGCGTCAGCGTGGAACAAGTCGCTAAGGTCACCCGCCATTTTACCGACGCCGGTATCATGACGCATGCCTATTTAATGTACGGGTTTCCCAGCCAAACGGAAACGGAAACAGTGGAATCATTGGAAATGGTTAGACAAATGATGCTGCATAATTGCTTTCAATCGGCTTATTGGCATCGCTTCGCAGCGACCATACACAGTCCGGTGGGCATGAACCCGGAAGCCTACGGCATTCGCTTAATTCCTAATAAAAATGTCTCGTTTGCCGAAAATGAGGTTGATTACATTGACGAGGTCGCAAGCGATCATGAACTACTCGGCCAGGGCTTAAACAAAGCCCTGTATAACTACATGCTTGGCATCGGTCTGGATTATCCGGTTGTTGAATGGTTTGATAAAACCGTCGCCGCGCCTAATATTGACCCTTATTTTATTGAAAATGCACTCTTTAATGACTGAAACACGCTTTATCTTCGATCAAATACATTTGGAAGTTGCTCGCAACGCATCTGATGACTTCAACTTATTTCATGATAAACATAAATGGCTGCAGGTTACCCATAACCCGTTTAGAGGCCCGATTGTTCTTGGCTTTCAATTAAATACGTTGATTGAATATCAAATGCGCCTGTACCGCGAATCTCATCATGAAAATCAAATCATCGAAGAAAACAATTTGCGTTACAGCAATTACCAGATCACCTTTGTTAATGCATTGCGACCCCGCGTTGAATTTGAATTAGATGTTAAAAAAACCCTGATTAAAACCATTCCCGATTTGACTTTGAGCAATCGCATTTCGATAAAATCCGCTGGTAAAACGATCTTGCTCGGTTTCAAAAAGGAAACGAATAAGCCGCTGTTATTGGCTGATGAAAACTTAAGCAGCCTACCGAATTTAAACCAACTGCCCGACAAATCTCAGGTCGCAGACAGCGATTTTTTCCTGAAAAGAAAACACCTGCATAACGGCAACGCCAAGAATTTTTTATCCGGTTCCTTAGCCGAACAATCCGACTATTTCGATGAGCTTACCCATACCGCTCACTATCCGGAGGTTTTCCCGGTCAGCCTGACCTCCGGCGCATTATTGGAAAAAGCGCAAATGGAAAACCATGATTTTAAACGCAACCCGATGGTCTATACCTCACATGCCTTTTCAGTGGATCGACACCATTTAGAGCAACTGAAAAACAACGATAAGCTACATATCCTGGTGCGCCAACTCCCCGAATCCAGCGACAATACCTTGAACCAAACCAAAATACAACTCAGAACATACGACTGCTTCGGATTGATCGATAATAATGATGTTTTATTCAGAATACGCCTGAACCTTGCGCCGTTGGAGGAGATATTAAAGGGCGCCGGGCAATTATAAAATAATCAACAAACCATCAAATTCATCGGTTTCACGGAAGGGTTCCAGATAATGACCCAGCAGCGCTCCAGCCCCATCCGGCAAAACATTTCAAACCTTCAAGGTTCAAGGGTCAGCCAATAATGCCGCTACCAGTGAAGCATCAAGTATCTGAATAATAAGAAATTAGGTTTAACACAAAGTTAGGCTTTAACTACTTACTGGATATAATTGAAGCGATTCATCAATCAGACGATGTTCGCGACACCGTCTTTACACCCTTAGTAAGTAGGTACGATTAGCGATAACATAATCGTACCTACTTGCTGACCCCATATTTGCACACGAAAAAAGGTATGGTACTAATTTTGCTTGTTTAATTCAGGGGGATCACAATTGTAAAAATCGATACTAACTTATACCTGCAGGCCGTTGAAAAACAATTGCGCTGGTCAATTCGGCGTTAAAGAATGACTAAAAATGCTCATTTTCTTCATTCTTTGCCTCGCCTTCGCTTATAACATTTTTCAACCATCTGCTAAATATTTTAGCGAGATTGCATTCTTTTATTTAACTTTCAGGAGTAAAAAATGAGCCACAAAATACTGTATTCACCTAAAGAAGTGAGTGAAATGCTGTCTAAAGGCGATGCCATTATAGTTGATGTGCGTGATAAAGAAGATTTCAATAAAGGGCATATACCAGGCGCTGTCAATATTCCTGAAATATTTACCACATTGTCAATGACAACGCCTGAGGGTATTCAGGAAATGCAGGATATTTTTACCCCTTTGTTTAGAAAAGCGGGTATTTCACATGACAAAACGGTGATTGTGTATGAGGACTGCCTCAACACACGTTATGGTGGGTATTTTCAGTTCAGTCTATTTGGTCTCAAGGATGTTGGTATTTTACATGGGGGATTATCCAAATGGTTAAATGATGGCTTGCCTGTGACCACTGAAACCACGACACCTGCCCCCTCCACTTTTGAAGCAAACATCCAAAAAGAATTTATAGCGACCGTCAATGACATGCTTTCAGCGATAGATAACGCGGATATCAAACTGTTAGATAATCGTGATGAAGACGAGTGGCGAGGGGTGAGTTCTTCACCTTACGGTGTTGATTTTGCTCCTCGCAAAGGGCGTTTGCCGGGTGCGCACTGGATTGAATGGTATAAATTTATGGATGCTGATGCAGAAATCCCCCTGTTTAAATCACCGGAAGAAACACGAGCTTTATGTGCTGAAGCAGGGTTGGATGTGAATGATGAGATTATTATTTACTGCTTTAAAGGTGCGAGAGCGTCAAATACCTATATCGCACTTAAAATTGCCGGTTTTAACAACATCCGCAATTACTATGGTTCCTGGAATGAATGGTCTAGAAATCCGGAGCTTCCTATTGATGATGAAATACTCACTGCTTAAATCCGTCTCTTCTAAAATTTGGATCGAAAATTAAAAACTTCAAGGGGTGAGCCAAACTGAGTTGTTGCAAATTAAGTTGCCTGCCCCCTTGACTTATAAAATGACAAAAACAGTCAATATAAACGACGCTAACAAAAAGAAACCGCCGATTTTTTTAGACAAGCTCCCCTCAAAACTTTACAATTAAATTTTGAGGAGACTACTTTTGAAAACAATAGGTAATATTATTTGGCATATTCCTTTCCTTGGGTTCATAAATGCAACAATTGTGTACCTTTTTGGGCTAATTTTGACAGCAACAGTTATTGCTGCTCCACTTGGTTTAGGGCTTATAGAGTTCGGAAAATTTTTATATTGGCCTTTTGGTAATGCTATGGTCAGTAAAAAAAATCTTGATGTTGAGCAAAACCCCATATGGAAAGCATATTCGACTATTATCATGGTCTTATATTTCCCTTTTGGGCTTATTCTTGCCATTTTTGCAGTTTTCGAGGTAATTGGTACATTTATAACAATTATTGGTATTCCAGTAGCGCTAGTAGTAGCAAAGTCTCTGGGAACGTACTTAAACCCAGTCAATAAAAAATGCGTACCCTCTTCAGTAGCAGACGAGATCAAACAAAACATTACATAGCTTGTCGCAACAAGACCCGACACCTTTCTTCGTAAATTGTTAAAGGAAGTATTGCATTCTATCTCCCGGTGAATTCGGCATGATTTAGTGAACCAGTATTAAGCACGATGCACACTTAAAGAGCATTCGCTGATTCAATTTGTATTAATTATTTTTTTGAAAAAAAACAATAACCCTTAAAAAACAAGTATCTTCTGATGAGTTTTTGATTCCTGTTATGTTTTTTTATAAATACTAACTTGGTCAGTTTATTGCTTGTCCTGCTTTATTTACTGACATTTAAGGAATACACATGAGTGGCAATGAATCTCGTTTACAAGCTGTACATCAAATTTCCAATCGCACCGTAGCCCCCATGGAAACACCGGAACCATTAAATAAAATATGGGCCTGTGATGTATTCAATCTGGCGAAGATGGAAGAAGCGCTGTCTAAAAAAGCTTTTAAAGCGATCAAAAAAACAGTGCAAACCGGAGAGCCGCTGGATCCGGCGACAGCCGATATTGTAGCCGCTGCTATGAAAGACTGGGCCATAGCGAAAGGGGTGAAGTTTTTTTCGCATATCTTTTATCCAATGACCAATGTTACCGCGGAAAAACACGATGGTTTTATCATTACCAACTCCGATGGCAACGCGATAACTGAGTTTACCGGCAGTTTATTGATCAAAGGTGAGCCGGATGGTTCGTCATTTCCCAATGGCAGTATCCGTAATACCAATGCAGCCCGGGGCTACACGGCTTGGGATCCGACCAGTCCTGCCTATGTGATGCAAACAGATAATGGCGCTACCTTGATGATTCCTTGTGTGTTTATGTCCTGGACGGGAGAAGCGCTGGATAAGAAAATTCCATTACTTCGTTCCAACGACGCAATGAACAAGGCTGCGCAAAAAGTACTGTCGCTGATGGGTGAAACTGAGATTGCGACCTTAAATTCCAGTTGTGGCGCCGAGCAGGAATACTTTCTCATTGATATTAATTTTGCCAACCAGCGACCTGACTTACTGCTGGCCGGACGTACCTTGTTTGGCGCGCCTCCTGCGAAAGGTCAGGAGTTTGATGACCATTATTTTGGTTCCATTCCCATGCGCGTTCAGGTCTTTATGCAGGAATTTGAAGACAAGCTCTACCGCTTGGGTATTCCGGCGAAAACACACCATAATGAAGTCGCCCCTGGGCAGTTTGAAATAGCTCCTTATTTTGAAGCGGCGAATGTTGCGGCAGATCATCAGCAGTTAATGATGACCTTAATGAAAAAAATGGCCAAAAAACATGGTTTCCACTGTTTACTGCATGAAAAACCGTTTGCAGGGATTAACGGTTCCGGTAAGCATGTAAACTGGTCTGTCGGTAATGCGACTCAAGGAAATTTACTCGACCCCGGTGATACACCGCATGATAATTTAAACTTTCTGTTGTTTTGTGGCGCCGTCATTCGCGGGGTAGAAAAGTTTGGTCCCTTATTACGGGCAGTGATTGCCTCCGCTGCCAACGACCATCGATTAGGTGCCAATGAAGCGCCACCTGCTATCTTGTCGGTTTACTTAGGGGATCAATTGGAAAAGGTCTTCAATGATATCCAGGCGGGCAATATTACGTCATCAATAAAAGGGGATGTGATGGATCTTGGCCTGTCGCAAATTCTAAAGTTTGACAGAGATCCGGGTGACCGTAACAGAACATCGCCTTTTGCATTCACCGGCAACCGATTTGAGTTTCGCGCTGTTGGTTCTTCTCAATCCGTATCCGGCCCCTTGGTTGCCATGAACACCATGCTGGCTGATTCATTAAACTGGATTGCAGAAAAACTGGAAGCACAGCTGAACAGTGGTGCAGATCAGGCAACGGCAGTGCTGGCTGTTCTTAAAGAACTCATGGATCAACATGGCAACGTGGTTTTTGGCGGCGATGGTTACTCTCCTGAATGGCATGAAATGGCCGTAAAGGAACGTGGTTTGAAAAATATTCCGACGACTGCCGATGCCTTGCCTGCATTCTGTGAAGATTCGGTTAAACAATTGTTTGAAAGCACCGGTGTGTTAACTCTGGTGGAGCTGGAAAGCCGGTTTGAGGTCTATGCTGAACAATACATTTTATCCATAGAAGTAGAAGCCAAGTTGGTTATCGATATGGCCAAGACCATGATATATCCCGCAGCCATTAATTATCTTGCAAAACTCACCGCAGTGAGTTCAGGTTTGAGTGGAATGGGGGTTAAGCTGGAAAGTTCAGAAGCGGAAAAAATTGTGTCTTTAGCAAATTCCATGATGTCTACCGTCGACAAACTCTGCATAGCGCTGGAGAAAGAAGAATTTCCTTCTATCGACGCACATATGCAATTTTGTGCTCAGGACATTCGCAGCTTAATGGATGAAACGCGTTTGTATGCAGACAATTTAGAAGCAGAGGTTGCAGACGAACTCTGGCCTTTACCAAAAT